>DATHDM010000213.1:0-9966 GCA_035319065.1 Terriglobales bacterium | reverse complement strand
CGAGAGCATCGATCCCGAAGGTCCCTTTGGGGCCAAGGAAGCCGGGGAAGGGTCGCTAGCTGCTACCATTCCCGCCATTTCCAACGCCATCTACGACGCGGTTGGCATCCGCCTGCGCGAAGCGCCGTTCAGTCCCGAGCGAGTGCTGGCGGCCCTGCGGGCACAGAAAGGCGCGAAGAAGATCAACTTGACGGAAGGCACCGATCCCGCGCGGCCGCAGTCCTTCCGCGAGCACGGCGGTGCGTTGTGCTTCCGGGGCAGGGGGCCCGCGCGACACGCCCAGGATCCGGCCTTGGCGCCGCAGGCGGGAGGGGAGCCGCAATGAGCCTCCCTGAATTTCAGCTTCTGCGGCCGAAAACCGTGGCTGACGCGCTTGACCATCTCTCCCGGCACGCGGGTGACATCCAGATCGTCGCCGGCGGCACCGATCTGATTCCCTCGCTGCAGCAGAAGCTGTTTTCGCCCAGGTTCCTGCTCGACATTCGCGGCATCGACGAACTCAAGCGCATTCGCGTAGTTGCGGGCACGGGCGTGGAGATCGGCGCCCTGGTCACGCTCTCCGCAATTGAGGATTCCGAATTCCTTCGCCGCAATTACTCCGTTCTCCACCAGGCAGCGAAAACCGTGGCTTCTCCTATCCTGCGCAAAATGGGGACGCTTGGCGGCAACATCTGCCTGGACACGCGCTGCCTCTGGTACAACCAGTCGCTGGCCTGGCGCAAATCGTGCGGCTTCTGCATCAAGAAGGACGGCGATCTCTGCCACGTGGCTCCTGGCGGTTCCAAGTGCTGGGCCGTATTCTCCGGCGATACTCCTCCGGCTCTACTCTGCCTGAACGCCGAGATCGAACTGGCCGGCACCCGCGGCGCGCGTCGCCTGGCACTGCGCGACTTCTACACCAATCTCGGCGACCTCCGCCTCCGGCTTCCTGCCGATGAGCTGGTCACGCGCATCTTCCTGCCCGAATCGACAGCCGGCTATCGCGGCGTGTATCGGAAGCTGCGGGTGCGCGGCTCGATCGACTACCCGCTGGCAGGCGTGGCCGTGGTTCTCAAGACCGAGAACGGCGACGGCCTGGGCGTTGTGAAGGATGCGCGCGTCGCCATAACCGCGGTGAATCCCGCTCCGCTTCTGGTTGCGAGCGCGTCTCATGCCCTGATCGGAAGGCAGGTGGATGAGCACACCGCCGCCATCGTGGGTGAGCTGGCGGCAAGGACGGCAAAGCCGCTCACCACTTCCGCGCTTACTCCCGAGTATCGGCGCGAGATGATAAGGTTGTTCGCCAAGCGGGCGGTGCTGGCCGCGGCAGAGAACTGAGCGCCACTCGTGACGAGGTCGCATCCTTGGCAAGGAATTGCTAATGACCAGGCCGCTGATCGCGTTCACACTGGGCTGTCTCTTCCTTTGCCCCTGCGTGGTCGCTCAGCAGAAGAAGACGAAGCCGCCGGAAGCCCCCGCTCCGCCGTGCCTGGGCGAGAATGAGACGGTATATCGCCCGGACACCAATGGGGTGGTTCCGCCTGAGCCGCTTGAAATGAACGAAAAGCGCGCTCCCAGGCTCGCCGGGGGTTACGCCCGGCTCGAATTGCTGGTCGGATCTCAGGGCAAGGTGTGCGACGTGCGCATTCTCGATGCCAGCAATCCCGCCTCCGGCCAGAAGATGGCCGATTACATCCGCAAGTATTGGACTTTCAAGCCCGGTACTTTCCACGACAAGCCGGTACCGGTGAAGTTGACCGCCAGCTTCGACGAGTCGCGCTAGCACTCGGCGCGCAGATCGCCTTCTGGCTACTGACGGGCTGAACATGATCACCGACTGTCACGTGCACATCGCTCCCGTCGAGATGTTCAAGCCGGCGGCGCTGGAGCTGATGAAGAAGAAGCGGCCCAACTTCGATGCCATCGTCGAATACTGCCGCTCGCCCAAGGCCTTCCTCGGTCACTTGGATGACGCCGGTGTCGATCGCGCCATGCTCATCAACTATGTCGCGCCGGAAATCATCGGATTTACCGCCGGAGTCAATCAGTGGGTCGTCGACTACTGTAAGCACAACGAGTCGCGCCTGCTGCCTTGCGGCAGCTTGCATCCGCGCCACAGCCCCAACATCATGGCCGACGTGGAGCAACTGGTCCGCCTGGGAGTGCGGCTGATCAAGATTCATCCTCCCCATCAACTTCTGTTCCCTAACGACTACCTACGCGGCGCCAAGGAACTGGAAATCATCTACCGGGCCGCGGAGGCCAATGGCATTCCGGTAATGTTTCACACCGGGACATCGATCTTTCCTGGAGCGCGCAACAAATACGGCGATCCCATCCACGTGGATGATGTAGCGGTTGACTTTCCCCGGCTCAATATCCTGCTCGCACATGGCGGCCGCCCGTTGTGGATGGACACCGCTTTCTTCCTGGTGCGCCGCCACCCCCATGTCTATCTCGACATCAGCGGTATCCCGCCCAGGGCGCTGCTGAAGTATTTTCCCCGGCTGGAGGAAATCGCCCACAAGACGCTGTTCGGCAGTGACTGGCCGGGCCCCGGCGTCCCCGAGATCAAGGGGAATCTTCACGACTTCCGCGCCCTGCCGCTGAGCGAGACCGCGAAGCAGCAGATCCTGAGCCGCACCGCCCTCAGCCTGTGGCCGGCTTAGTCACCCGGCGGCGAGCCGTTGGTCGTACTCGCGCGGCTTTCGTCCCCTACTTTGTCGCTCCCGCTTTGCCGCTCATCAGTTCATCCGCCAAGGCCCCCGCGCCATAAGTCTTTCGTAGCGCCTCCTGAATCGCGCGGGCATCCACGTGAATCGATCGCGCCACCTTGTCGGTGTAGGCGAAGCGCCACGCCAGGGACTGGATATTGCCGTCGAAGATGATGCCCACCACCTCCCCCTCTTTGCTGATCACCGGGCTGCCGGAGTTGCCCCCGATGATGTCCGGCGTGGCCACCACATTGAACGGAGTCTGCAGGTCCAGCTTGCCTTTGTCTTTCAGCCAGCTCTGCGGCAACTCGTAGGGCGGTTTGCTCGCATGCGCGGCCGCATGCTCAAAGGCTTCGCCCATGGTGGTGAAGTAGGGAATCTGCTTTCCATTCTCCTCGTAGCCGCGCACCGCACCGTAGCTCAGGCGCAAGGTGAAGGTCGCATCCGGCGGCACATTCAATCCCCCTGCAGCAAAGCGCGCTTTGGCCAGAACGCCGCCATCGCGCTTCTCCACGGCGTCCACGTCATCGTCGTACTGCTTGCGGACTTTGCGGGCTTGAGGGTCGATGGTGCGCATCACCATGATCAGCGGATCCTGGCTGGCCTCGATCGCCGCCGCTCCTCCGTTGTAGAGCTGCTTGCGAACGGCCACATCGTCCAGCTTAGTGCCGGCGATCAACTCTTCCGCGCGCTGCGCCGGCGTCTTGCCGTTCAGGACCTTCCTCACCAGCTCGGCGTCTTCCTTCTCCACGGTCTGCAATTCCTGCAACGACTCGGTCAGGATGGCGGTTTCCAGGCTCTTGTAGACGGGAGCGGTCGAGAACAGGTTCTGCTCCACCGAGGGAAGGTTCGACTCGCGGTACTCGCGGAGCCGTTCGCCGTTGGGCTTGGTCTTCTCCGCCCCCAGGCGGACCAGGTCGCGAGCAATGGCGCACAGCGTGCCACGGAACCCTGCCCGCCGCTCAAAATAGGTCAGGGGAACAAAGATCTGCCGCTGGGCTTGCATGGCAGCTTCAATCTCGCCCCAGGGATTCCCGAATTCGGCGTCCTTCTTGGGATCTGCCGCCACATCCTCCCTGAGCTTCTTCTCCTCCGCCTGCTTTGCCGCCAGCAGGCTGGGATCGTTGAGCCCGTCGTTGTATCCGGTGATGGCCTTGAAGCCGTTCTCCAGGCTGAAGATGTCCTCCTGCGCAATGCGCGCGTTCTCTGGCGATTTGGCGGCAAACTCCTTCAGCCACGTAATCCGCCGCTTCAGCGATGCCAGTTGCCAGGGATACTGCACGTCTTTCAGAAACCGCAACTGCGCCACGGTGAGCAAGCGGCCGGTTGAGCCCGGATTTCCCGAAACGAACACCAGGTCGCCTTCCTTCACGCCAGTGCGCGTCCAGCGGAAATAGTCCTTAAGGTGCGCCGGCTTGTCGTTTTCGTACACCCGGAAGAAGGTGATATCCAGGTCGTAGCGGGGAAAGTTGAAATTGTCCGGATCGCCGCCAAAGAACGCGATGTCAAACTCCGGTGCGAATACCAGCCGCACATCCGTGTACTTCTTGTAGCGGTAAAGCTGGTACATGCCGCCGGAATAGAGGGTGACCACGTCGCAGCGCAAGCCAGTGCTGGAGGCGCAGTCGCGCTCGATCGCAGCCATGGCGGCCCGCAACGCCGCTCCTGCTTCTGCCGATTTCATCTCCTTGGTGACCGCGGAATTCACCTTACTGGTCACATCCTCGATCCCCACCAGTTGATTCAACTCCAGGTTGGGACACTTGCCTTCCTGCGCACGGGTGGGCGCGTAGAAGCCGGTCTTCATGTAGTCCTGCCCGCTCTTGGAAAGGTCGTTGATGCACTCCGCGCCTACGTGGTGATTGGTAAAAACGAGCCCGTCGGCGGAGACGAATGATCCCGAACCGCCATTGTTGAACCGCACCGACGACAAGCGCACGTGATCCAGCCACGTCTGTGCGGGCTCGAACCCATAGGCGGCCTTCACCTTGGCCTTGGGGAAGGCGTTGAACAGCCACATGCCCTCGTCGGCGGCCGCGCTCGCAATCAGCGCCCCCAGCAGGGCGCCCAGTAGGCACAGAAATAGAAGATTCGATCTCTTGAGTTGCATGAGGACTCCATGCCCGGCCACTGGAAACAGTTCGGGCGAATTGACAAACATTTCAATATACGGAGTGCCGCATCTTCAAGGCAATGTCGAATCTCACCCTTCGCTGTAACGGTGCGGGAAAGAGGAAAGGACCCCAACGGCCCACCTGCCCCGGGACGGCCCGCCGGGTCTGCCATCCCCGCCTGGTCGCGCCTTGGAAAACTGCAGTGTTTTCGGGTATAAAAGGGGTTTGCCCGCAGACCGGGGCCGAGGCCGACCGGTTCCGGTTTTCGCGCATATCACGATCAGAGGCTCACTCGAGGCGCGACTATGTCCAGCACCAGCATGGTAGCCAGCAAGGGATTGGAAGGGGTCGTTGCGGCCCACTCCAGCATCTGCTTTATCGATGGGGACCGTGGAGTCCTCGCCTACCGTGGATACGACATCCACGACCTGGCCGATCACTCCACCTTCGAGGAAGTCTGCTACCTGCTCTGGTTTGGCCGCCTCCCCAACCAGCAGGAGTTGCAGGATCTTTCCATCAACCTGTGGCGGGAAAGCAAGCTGGACGCGGCCATCATTAGCCTGCTGCGCCAGGTTCCCAGGCACGCCCTGCCCATGGATGTGCTACGCACCACCGTCTCCGCCCTCTCGTATTACGAGCCGGAAGAGAAATCGAACGATCACGACGCCAACGTCCGCAAGGCCATCCGCCTGACCGCGCAGATTTCGATGATCGTGGCCTACTACGATCGCATCCGGAAAGGGCTGCCGCTGCTCGAGCCCGATCGCTATTTGAATCACGCGGGTAACTTCCTTTACATGCTCACCGGCAACCGTCCTTCGGGCACCGCCTCGCGCGCCCTGGACGTGGCTCTGATCCTCCATGCCGATCATGAGCTGAATGCTTCAACCTTTGCCGCCCGCGTTACCGCGGCCACGCTTTCCGACATGCACTCCGCCGTAACCTCTGCCATCGGCGCCCTTAAAGGCCCGCTGCACGGCGGCGCCAACGAGGCTGTCTTCCAGGTGCTCGAAGCCATCGACAAGGCTGGGGCTGATCCCGTCGAGTACGTGAAGGGCATGCTGGCGCAGAAGAAAAAGGTTCCGGGTTTCGGTCACCGCGTCTATCACACTGAGGACCCGCGTGCCACCCACCTCCGCCAGATGTCGGAGGACCTGGGAAAGTCTGCCGGCGAGACCAAGTGGTTCGACTTCTCCCACAAGATCGAGGCGTTCATTCGCGCGGACAAGAAGCTCAACGCCAACGTCGACTTCTACTCCGCTTCCACCTATCACACCCTGGGAATCGCCCTCGACCTGTTTACCCCGATCTTTGCCGTCTCGCGCATCTGCGGCTGGACGGCGCACGTAATCGAACAGCTCGACGACAACCGGCTGATCCGCCCCCGGGCCGAATACGGCGGACCGCTCTACCCGCAGCGCTATGTCCCTATCGGCCAGCGGAAATAGCCGGGCCGGCGGCGTACTGAGCGCCGGTTGCCTGGCTCTGTTTCAGAAATTCTCGACCCCCTTCCAGCATGCCTCATCAATTCAATTGGGGATAAAATTGTCTCAGTGATGCGCCGCGCCTATATCGACAACAACGCGACCACGCCCGTCCTGCCGCCGGTGCTGGAGGCGATGCAGCCCTATTTTGGGGAGCAGTTTGGCAATGCCTCGTCCATCCACCACCACGGTCAGCAGACCCGTGCCGCAGTGGAGCAGGCACGTGAATCGGTTGCGGAGCTGCTGGGCGCGCGTCCTCCGGAGATTGTCTTCACCAGCGGTGGCACGGAGGCGGACAATCTGGCGCTGTTCGGTCTGCTAGGACCCGGCGACCACCTCATCACCTCGCAGGTTGAACACCACGCCGTGCTCAACGCCGCCAAGCGTTTGGAAGGACTCGGTTGCGAGGTCACCTACCTGCCGGTCGATGGCAAGGGCCTCATCGATCTCGATCTGCTCCGCCGTTCCATACGGCCCAACACGCGGCTGATCTCGATTATCTTCGCCAACAACGAGACTGGCGTGATCCAGCCGGCGGCCGAGATCGGCCGCATCGCCGCCGAAGCCGACCTGTACTTCCACACAGACGCCGTGCAGGCTGCCGGCAAGGTGCCCGTCGATGTCAAGGACATCGCCTGCGACCTGCTTTCCATCTCCGGCCACAAGATTCACGCTCCGCAGGGAGTCGGAGCCCTCTTCGTGCGCAAGGGAACGCTGCTTCAGCCCATGCTCTATGGCGGGCGCCACGAGCGTTCCCGCCGCGCCGGCACCGAGAACGTCCCCGGCATCGTGGGCCTGGGCAAGGCGGCGGAATTCGCGCGTGCCGGCTTCAACGACGGCGGCGTCGAGCGCATTCGCGAGTTGCGGGACCGCCTGGAAGCCACCATTCTGGCGGAAATCGATCAGGTCGGCGTCAACGGGGCGGGAGCGCCTCGCGTTCCCAACACCAGCAACATCTTCTTCGAGTGCATCGAAGGCGAGGCCCTGGTGATCGCCCTCGACCTGAAGGGGGTAGCGGTCTCCACTGGAGCTGCCTGCTCTTCAGGCGCCATCGAGCCCTCGCACGTGCTGACGGCGATGGGCCTGACTCCCGAACGTGCTCGTGCCAGCCTGCGCTTCAGCCTGGGCAAGCAGAATACCGCGGCTGACGTCGATCTGCTGCTCTCCATCCTCCCTCAGACCGTCGCCCGACTGCGTGAACTGTCCCCGGTTTACAATGGAAGAGAGGCGATCAGCCGCTGACGATGCGCCTTTGACCCAATCGGCCGCGGCCCTTGTTCGCCGATCGTAATTCGCAATTCGTTCGTCGATCCAACGTGCACCTGGTTAATGAACTTTGTCGGAACCATCGCGGTTGCCATGTCGGGCGGTGTCGATTCCTCGGCCGTCGCGGCCATGCTCCGTTCCCAGGGGCAGGAGGTCGTTGGCCTGACCATGCAGTTGTGGAACCAGCGGCGCCTTGCGGGCAACAATGGCATGCCGGAGGCCGTCCACGGCCGCTGTTGCTCTCTGGACGACGTCTACGACGCGCGCCGCGTGGCCGAGAAGCTGGCCATCCCCTACTACGTCGTGAACCAGGAGCAGCGCTTTGAAAACGACGTGGTGCGGCCGTTTGTTCAGGAGTATCTCTCCGGACGCACCCCTATTCCGTGCAGTCTCTGCAACAATCACCTGAAGTTTGATCAGCTGCTGATTACAGCCCGCCAGATCGGCGCCGAGCGGCTGGCTACTGGTCACTACGCCCGTCTGGAGCACGATCCCCAGCGCGGCCGCTGGCTCTTGAAGCGCCCGGTTGATTGCGCTCGTGATCAGACTTACTTCCTCTTTGGCCTTACCCAGGAGCAGCTCAGCCGGACGCTGTTTCCGCTCGGCCACCTGCATAAGTCCGAGGTTCGCGAGATCGCCCGCTCCCATGGCCTCGCGCTGGCGGACAAGCCCGACTCGCAGGAGATCTGCTTCGTTCCCGGCGGAGACTACAAGCAGTTCATCGATGCCTACCTGGCCGAGCAGGGAGAAGCGCTGCCCGACACCTCGGGCGATCTGGTCACTACCAGCGGCGAGCTGGTGGGTGCGCATGCCGGAATCCATAACTTCACGGTGGGACAGCGTAAGGGCCTCGGCATTGCCTCGGGCTCTCCGCTCTACGTGCTCGAGATCAAGGGAGACAAGCGCCAGGTTGTCGTCGGCGAGGACCGCGAGCTCTGGTCGCATACGCTCCGCGCTCGCCAGTTGAATTGGATTGCCATCGAGGAGCTGCGATCCCCGATGCCCGTCACCGCCAAGATCCGCAACCGCCACCAGCCGGCGGCGGCCACCGTCGAGCCGCTCTCGCACGATGAGGCGCTGGTGAGGTTCGATGAGGCGCAGCGCGCCATCACTCCCGGTCAGGCAGTCGTCTTCTATCAGGATGATCTAGTAGTTGGTGGCGGCTGGATTGCCTGAAGCCCCGGCGCCCCAGACACCCTCGCAACTTTTCAGCTTGCGCGAACTCGGCCTTGCGGAGCCATCAGGATCGAGTCGCAAACGGGGAGAGAAACGACCCCAGCTCCTGCTTCACACGAACAGCTCGTCTTGTTGTGTGTTGCCGTTGCGCGCTCGCGGCGGGCGTCCCAGGAAGACGCTCAATCCGGTGGATACGGCCTGCAGGATGGCCGACAACTGCCGTACGGGAGCGTTCACCGTGTTGTGCACGGTTTCGGTCGTGGTCTCCACTTTGTCGAAGGTGCGCGAGACCAGGTCGTCGGCCCGCACCACTTGCCGCCGAGTGCGGTCCAAAATGTCCGAGAGAGTGCTGTCGAGCTTCTGCGCCTGCACCTTCAGCAGCGTGCTGCTTTCCGCGATGTTGTCCACCAGCATTTCCACTCGCGGACGGGTGTGCTCCACCAGCGCCTGCAGGTTGTCAAGCGTGGGCCCGGTGCGCCGCTGGACGTCGTTGGCCAACGCTTCCATGCGTTGGCTGGTTTTGCGCAACGTCACCAGGATCGCCACCAGGGTGACGACCTGCATGCTGACTGCGATCCCGACTTCAATCAGAAGAATCGTGAATCGGCTTTCCATCTTGCTTCCCGGAAGTGCTCACTTCAATCTGCGGCGGCGTGTCGCGACTACGTTCCTTCTCCAGTCGCGGTGGCGTCTTTGTAGGCCTGTCTGCCGGCGTCGTAAGCCGTCTTCAACTGCTCTTTCTGCTGCTGCACGAAATCCTTGCCCCGGTCCACCCACTGGTTGGCCTGCTGGCGCGCCTCCCGCGCCCTGCGGGTCACTCGATCGCGTTGCTCCTCCGCCCGGTCGCGGACCATCTGTCGCGTCTCTTCGCCGGAACGAGGAGCATAGAGAATTCCTATCGCGGCGCCGATGCCCAGCCCCGCCAGGAACCATCCGAAACTATTGCCGTTATCCGCCATCTCGACCTCCTCAATTGCCCAAGAAACGCGATGTTAGCATCCACATTGGGGAATTACAAACCAGCCCCGGAGCGCGCCCCGGCCTGCGGTGCGACTGCGGAGCCGCCGCTCCAGTTCCTTACGGCTTGCGCGTGGGCCGCAGCAGAACCTCGCTGGCAAACGATTGCGGAGCCTGCGTCACCAGCATTGCCACCACGTGAGCCACGTCGCCCGGCTGGAGCATTCTGCCGGGATCTTTCCCTTCATGCGGGCTCAGCTCCGTGTGCACCGACCC
>DATHDM010000212.1:0-4365 GCA_035319065.1 Terriglobales bacterium | reverse complement strand
CAGCATTAACACCATGGCGAAGCCGGAGTAGATGGCGCCGGCCACAAAATAGGGTGGGAAAATGGTGGTATGCCAGCCGGGAACGATCCCGATGGCGAAGTCGAAGCTGACCACGGTGTGCACGGAAAGCACCAACGGCGTCGCCAGCCCGGCCAGGAGAAGGTAGGCGGACTCGTAACGGTGCCAATGCCGCGCGGATCCGCGCCAGCCCATGGCGAGAATCCCGTAGACGATCCGAGCCCAGCGGTTCTCCGAGCGGTCGCGCAGGGTCCCCAGGTCGGGGATCAATCCAATGAACCAGAACAGCAGGGAGATGGTGAAGTAGGTCGAGACCGCGAACACGTCCCACACCAGCGGGCTGCGGAACTGCGGCCACGTGGACATGGTGTTGGGATAGGGAAACAGCCAATAGAACAGCCAGGGGCGGCCCATGTGCAACAGCGGAAACAACCCGGCGCACATGACCGCAAACAGCGTCATAGCCTCGGCGAAGCGGTTGATGGAATTGCGCCACGACTGCCGCAACAGCAGCAGAATGGCGGAGATCAGGGTTCCGGCGTGGCCGATGCCGATCCACCACACAAAGTTGACGATGGCGAAGCCCCACCCGACGGGAATATTGATGCCCCAGATGCCCACGCCACGGTAGAAGAGATAGCCGATGGCGTAAGTCATCATCAGGGTAAGCATGCCGGTCAGGCCGACGGCCGCGAACCAGCCCAGCGGCGTCTCGCGGGTGAGCACGATGGCGCTGATCTTGTCGGTGATGGTCCCGAAGGTGTAGCCGGGGGCGATCACCGGGGGCCGCGAGCTCATCTCGTCGATGTTCGGCTTCTCTGCCATCAGAAATTCTGCTCCGGCTGTAGTAGCGGCATCTCGGGGTTGGGGTTGATCACCGCGGCCAGGTAGGTGGTGCGGGGCCGGGTATTGATCTCTTCCAGCAATCCATAGTTGCGTGGGCTGCGCTTGAAGCCCGCCACCAGCGTATTGGCATCGTTGAGATCGCCGAACTGGATCGCGCTGGCGGGACACACCTGCTGGCAGGCGGTCTGAATCTCACCGTCCCGGATCCGGCGGTCTTCCTCTTCCGCATGAATGCGGGCGTGGGTGATGCGCTGGATGCAATACGTACACTTCTCCATCACCCCGCGTGAGCGCACCGTCACCTCAGGGTTGCGCAGCAGCTTGAGCTGCGGCGTGTCCCAGTCCTGAAAGAGCAGGAAATTGAAACGGCGCACCTTGTAAGGACAGTTGTTGGAGCAATAGCGGGTGCCCACGCAGCGGTTGTAGACCATGTCATTCAGGCCTTCGCTGCTGTGCACCGTGGCCGCAACCGGACACACCAGCTCGCAGGGCGCGTTCTCGCATTGCTGGCAGGGCACCGGCTCGTAATACATGCGCGGACTGGCCGGATCTCCCTGGTAGTAGCCGTCCACGCGGATCCAGTGCATGTGGCGGCCCATGATCACCTGCTCCTTACCGACCACCGGGATGTTGTTCTCCGCCTGGCAGGCGACGATGCAGGCATTGCAGCCCACGCAGGTCCCCAGATCGATGGTCATGCCCCACAGATAGGCCTCCGCCCCGTTGGCGCTCTGCATGGGGTGGGGATACTCCGGGTACATGTTTTCAGTCGGAGCTTCGGTGTTTTCGTGGGCGAAGCCGGGGTTTTCCTTGTAGGTCGGTAACGTCGCCGAACGAACCGTATTTCTTCCCTCGATGTTCTGGTAACCCTGGGTAGAGCCGATGCGATAGGTATCCCCGGTGCGCGTGAGCCTGGCGCCCACACCATAAGAAGGTTCATCGGAGAATTTCAGGACGTAGGCGTTGAAGCCCTGGCCGGTGGTCAGCCGGCCGGCGCGCGAGCGCCCGTAGCCCAGCGAGAGCGAAATGGTGTCATCGGGATGCCCCGCCTGCACCCAGATCGGCAGTCGCAGCTTGTGCCCGCGGTACTCCACCTCCACGATCTCGGCATCCTGGCTGGCCGCAATGCCCAACTGCTTGGCGGTCGCCGGACTGATGATGGCGGGGTTGTCCCAGGTCACCTTGCTGAGCGGCTTCGGCAATTCCTGCAGCCAGCCGTTGTTGGCAAAACGGCCGTCGTACACCGAGGGATCGCGGCGGATGACGATTTCCAAGCCGCCCTTTTTCTCCGCTTGCCCGGTGGCGCCGAAATCGCGGGTCTTGACGCGAACGCTCTTTGCCTCGAATTCCGTGCCCGCAACAAATCCATCGTGTAGCGAGCGGCGCCAGAAGGCTTCGAAATCCGCGCTCTTGTTCTGCGCCTTCCAGTATTCACGAATCAGGTCGTATCCGGCGGCGTCGGGCTGGCCATTCACCACCGCGAGCACCTCGTACGCGCTGTGGCCGGAGTAAAGTGGCGCTATCAGCGGTTGGATGACGCTGGCCATGCCGTTGTAGGCTCGGGTGTCGCCCCACGACTCCAGATAGTGGCTGGCATTCAGATGCCAATCGCACGCCGCTGCGGTTTCGTTGGCGTAAAGGCCGTGGTGTATCTTGAGCGGCACCTTGGCCAGCAGGGCGGCGAAGTCCAGATCGGCAGGGGCATCGTAAACCGGATTGCCCGCCAGAATAAGCAGCATGTCGACCTTGCCCGCTTGGATGTCGGCCAGCAGGTCCTTGAGCGATGCGCTTTGGTCGCCGGGATTAGCAACCACCGGATCGGTGTACTCGACGGTGCTGCCGATAGCGCCGAGCGCATCGTTGATCGCGTGTGCCAAGGCATGCACTGCCGGAGGCTGGGTTTCTCCTGCGATCACCACTGCCCTGCCGCGATGCGCTTGCAGGTCCTTAGCCAAGGCATCCATCCATTTGCCGTGCTCGGGACGGAGGTTGCCGCCGGCGCTGATGCCCAGCCGCGTCGCCAGCGCGCGGGCATATTGCTCGACCTCGGAAGGCTTCACCGCCAAACGATGATCGGCCTTGAACCCGGTGGTTGAAGGCGTGCTCTCGATGGCGTAGAGACGATTCATCCCTTCCGGCGCTTCGGGATCGCGGCGGCTGGCCCAGTCGGCGGCGTAAACCAGAAATCCGGGGAAGCCGGCATAGAGGAAGTCGGCATCCAGGGAGACGATGACGTCGGCTTTGGGCAGCTGGTAACGCGGCTCAACCGCCTCGCCGAAGGCCATCTGCGCGCCGCTGCGCATCGCATCGCGGTTTAGCGGCTCCCACTGGTGCCACTTCATGCCGGGAAACTTCTGCTCGAGGCCCTTGATCTGAGACGCCAGCGTGGGCGAAGAGACCGTCTGCGTCAGCAGGCGCAGCCCTGCGCCGTTGGCGGCTTTTTGCGAGGCCAGCGGCCCTTGCATGGCGCCGATGAACGACGCCCAGGTGCGCACTTCCCCGCGATACAGGTTGGTCTGGGAGCGGTCGGGATCGTAGAGATCGAGCACCGAGGCCTGGGCGAAAATGTCAGTTGCGCCGCGGCTGGCCGGATGCTCGGGATTGCCCTCGATCTTCGTCGGCCTGCCTTCGTGACTGCGCACCAGGACCGGCTGGGCATAGCCGCTTAGCGGCATGGCGGTGGCATAGAACATGGACTTGCCGAGCACGATCTCTTCCGGCTGCCGTACGTAGGGGACGATGGCCTGGCTCGGGATCTTGGTGCAGCTGGTCAGGCCGGCCAGCGCCAGCGATGCGCTCATCAGCTGCAGGAAGCTGCGGCGCGAGACGTCGTCCCCAATCCACTCTGACGCCTGCCGGGGAAATTCGCGGTGCAGCATCTCCTGGAAGCCTTCCGTTCCGGCCAGTTCCTCCAGGCTGCGCCAGTATTGCGGTCCGCGCGCGGCCGCCAGCCTGGCCTGGACCTCCTCCAGCCGCAGTTCGCCTGCACCCGGCTTGGAATCTCGATTGCCGCTCTTGATCTGAGTTAGCTCCATCTCGTCCGTCTATCGCACTAGCGGTGACACGTGTTGCAACTAGTGATCTCCATGGGTGTCCGCACGTGATACTTCTTCACCAGGTAGGCCCCTAGCTGAGTCTGCTCGCTGAAGACCTGGCCGTCGTAGGTGACCGGGTTAGCCGCTGATGGCTGGCGATAGCTCATGTTGAACTGCTCGCCACGCGGGCGCAGGTGCTTCTCCGGGGCGCGGTGGCAGTTCAGGCACCACTCCATTTGCATGGTGGAGTCCTGGTACATGAGTGGCATCTTGTCCACCGGCCCGTGACAGCTATTGCACCCCACACCCTTACTAATGTGAATGCTGTGATCGAAGTAAACGTAGTCGGGAATGTAGTTGACCTTGGTCCACATGATGGAGTTGCCCGAGCGGAAGCTCTCCCGCACCGGCTCCAGCATGGGAGCGTTGGTCCAGATCTGCGAATGACAGTTCATGCAGGTCTTGG
>DATHDM010000211.1:0-33355 GCA_035319065.1 Terriglobales bacterium | reverse complement strand
GGCGGCATTGGCGGCGGACCTTTCCGCGTGGGCGGAGGGGTGTCGGCGCCGCGCGTCCTGTATTCCCCTGATCCGGAGTATTCCGAGGAAGCCCGCAAAGCTAAGTATCAGGGAACCTGCGTGCTATGGGTAGTGGTGGGCCCCGACGGCCGGGTACACGATATCCGCGTGTCGCGCACGCTGGGACTGGGACTGGATGAGAAGGCGATGGAAGCAGTCCGCAACTGGAAATTTGAGCCCGCCCGCAAGGATGGCCAGCCTGTAGCGGTGCAGATCAACGTGGAAGTGAACTTCCGGCTGTACTAGAAAAGGGCTTAGCCAAATCGAGCTTTGAAGGAGGCCAAGCAGACGTGCTTGGCCTCTGTTGTCTCTC
Source organism: Terriglobales bacterium (assembly GCA_035319065.1). Lineage (GTDB taxonomy): Bacteria > Acidobacteriota > Terriglobia > Terriglobales > Acidobacteriaceae > DASPRM01. The sequence goes on along the minus strand of DATHDM010000211.1, from coordinate 32,982 downwards.
CGAGAGAGCGCTGTGGTCAGACAGCAGTATTGTCAGTCCGGCTATTCGCGGTTGAGGACGCGGGCTACCGGGGCGACCTTGTCGCGGGCGCGCTCGGCGGCCTTGCCGGCCCAGTCGCGGCCGCGCTCGCGCGCCTTGCTGGCGATGTCGGCGCCGCGGTCGAGCATGTCGGATGCCTGGTCGGTCCACTCGTCGATGGCATCGCGGGCGCCTTCATACTTACGGCGGAGGCTCTTGCGCGTCTGCTTGCCCGACGCGGGAGCGAACAGGAGAGCGGACAGGGCGCCAATGCCCAGTCCGATGAACAGGAAGGTAAGCGCGATGCCAACGCTGCTGCGATCTTCGGAATCCCCAAACATCTCCATTCCTCCTGCGGCCGAAATTCGTCACACCCCGGCGCCACGGGTATTCTATCGCTTTGGGCCCAGGCCCCGGCCGGTATTTTCCGGCAGCGCAGGCGAGCATTGCGCGAGCGAAAATCAGTGTAGGCTTTGGTCTGGCAACCGCGCGCCTGGCGCGGGGGCGGATTCGATCCCGGCAAGCATTCAGCACGAGGAGCAACGATGAGAGCGCTGGCTGGAATCCTGGGGGCCGTGCTGCTGGTAGTCATCCTGTGGGATGCGTTTGAAACGGTCGTCCTGCCGCGACGCGTCACCCGCAGATTCCGGCTGGCGAGCGCCTTCTACCGGCTGACCTGGAAGCCGGTGGCCGCGGTGGCGCGGAAGATCAAAACCAAGAAGCGGCGCGAGAGCTTCATCGGCTACTACGGTCCTTTGTCGCTGCCCCTGTTGCTGGGCCTGTGGGCGGTGGGCCTGGTGTTTGCCTTCGCGCTGCTGCAGTGGTCAGCCGGGGAGCAGATCCATGTGTCGGATCATGCGGTGGACTTCGCCATGGTGCTGTACTTCTCCGGGACCACCTTCTTCACGCTGGGCTTGGGGGACATCACCCCGGCCAGTGGCCTGGCCAAGTTCCTGACGGTGATGGAAGGTGGCATGGGATTCGGGTTCCTGGCGCTGATCCTGGGTTACCTGCCGGTGCTGTACGGTTCGTTTTCGAATCGCGAAGCCAACATCACGCTGCTCGATGCGCGCGCGGGCTCTCCCCCCACGGCCGGCGAATTGCTGCGCCGGCAGGCGCGCAACGGGCAGTTCACCAAGCTGCTGGCAGATTGGGAGATCTGGTCAGCGCGGCTGCTGGAGAGCCAACTGTCTTATCCGGTGCTGGCGTTCTTCCGCTCGCAACATGACAACCAGTCGTGGCTGGCGGCGCTGACCACGGTGCTGGATGCCAGCGCATTTTCTATGGCGTCGCTTTCCGAGGAGTGCACGCACCAGGCGGAACTGACGTTCGCCATGGCACGGCATGCGGCAGTCGATCTGGCCGCGGTGTTCAAGACGGCGCCGACCCCCCCGCAGAAAGACAGGCTGCCGCCGCAGGAGCTGGAACACCTGCAGGATGTGCTGTCGGCCGCGAACCTGCCGCTGCACCGGGGTCCGGAAGTTACCGCCAAGCTGGAAAAATTGCGCAAGATGTACGAGCCCTACGTGCATGCGCTCTCTGAACTGCTGCTGTTTCCGCTCCCGCAGTGGATGCCGGACAAAGCCAAGGCCGATAACTGGCAGACCAGCCAGTGGGGCAAGGTGGCGCTGCCGGGCGAGGCCAGCAAGGTGCTGGCCAGGTTGCCGGATGAGGCGTAGAGGCAGACCAGTCTGCCGGCGAGGGGCCGTTGCTCCCTGCGTTGGCCGCCTTTGGCAGGGCGGCGCTGCGCTCACAGCGGGAGCAGCATGCCCTTCTCCAGGTGGCGGGTGACGTGGGAGTAGGCAGCGGCGTGGGGATCGTGGGTCACCATTACGATGGTCTTGCTGTCCTCTTCGTTCAGCTTCTTGAGAATCTCCAGAATTTCGCTGGCGGAATGGCTGTCGAGGTCGCCCGTGGGCTCGTCGGCCAGGATGATCTTGGGATCGGTGACGATCGCGCGAGCAATGGCGACGCGCTGCTCCTGCCCGCCGGAGAGCTGCTTGGGGAGGTGATTGACGCGGTCCCCGAGCCCGACCAACTTGAGCGCGGTCATCACGTGATCGCGGCGCTGCTGCTTGTTCAGCCGGGTGAGCAGCAGAGGCAGCTCGACATTCTCAAAAGCAGTGAGCACGGGGATCAGGTTGAAAGTCTGGAACACGTATCCGATCTTGTGATTGCGCCATTCCGCCGCCTGGCGATCGTTCAATCGGAAGACATCGTCGTTCATGACCAGCATCTGGCCGGAGGTGGGGCGGTCGATGGCGGCAATCATGTTGAGCAGGGTGGTCTTGCCGGAGCCCGAGGGACCCATAAGGGCGATGAACTCGCCCTCCATGATGTCGATGGAAACGTCATCCAGGGCCTTGACCTCGAAGCTGTCGCGGCGAAACACCTTGCTGACGTGCCGGGTTTCAACGACCTTGGTGCGGGTTGCGGTTGCGGCGTTCTGGGAGCTCATCCTCACCTCGAATCTCGGGGAATCATTTGCTGCTCTTGATGCGAACGCGGTCCCCATCCTTCAGATCCGGCGGGGCGTTGGACAGCAGTAGCTCGCCTCCCGTAAGCCCCTCGACGAGATAACCGTCGCTGCGCTGGCCGAGGATCTTGACCTCGCGGACCACGGCCCTGCCGTTGTAGGCCACGAAAACTATTTTCCTGCCCGAGCGATCGCGCAGCGCGCTGGAAGGAACCACGCTGCCGCTCATGACTTCTCCGGGCTTCTCCTCGGATAGGAACTGCACGTTGGCGTTCATGTCCGGACGCAGGTAGCCGTCGGGGTTCAGGATCTGCACCTTGACCTGAACGGTGGCCTTCTGGCGGTTGGCCTCGGGCGAGATCTCGGCAATCACGCCGTTGTACTTGCGATCGGGAAAGGCATCGGTGGTCACAGTGCCTTTCTGCTTGGGACTGAGCTTGGCGAAATCCTGCTGCGCAATGTCGAGCTCGACCTGCAGATCGTTGAGATCGGCCAGGGCGACCACCGATCCCTGCGGGCCGCCTTCGGCCGTGCTGGCGAACTGCGCGGTGATCAACTCGCCCTTTTCGGCGGTGCGCTCCAGGATGGTGCCGCTGACGGGAGCACGGATCTGGGTGGCGTCGAGTTGGGACTGCGCGTAGGCCAGTTGACCCTGGGCCTGGATCACCTGGGCGCGTGCCTGGTTGATCTGCTCGACGCGGGGGCCGAGTTTGGCCAGGTCGTAGGTGCGCTGCAGGGAATTCACGCGCTGCACGGAAGCCTCATAGCGGGCGATGGCGTCGTCCAGGGCCTGGCGGGAGAGAACGCCCTCAGCAACCAGCGGGCGGATGCGGTCGAGATTGGCCTTGTCGTCGATCAGCATGGCCTTGGCCTGATCGTAGTCGTGCTGAGCGCGCGCGATCTCTTCCGGGCGGGAGCCGGCCTCCATTTCCGCCAGGCGCGCCTTGGCGTACTCCAGGTTACCGCGCGCCTGCTCCGCCTGGGCGCGAAACTCCTGGTCTTCGAGACGGACAACCACCTGCCCCTCCTTGACCTTGTCGCCCTTCTCCACCCCTACCCAGGCCACGCGGCCGGTGACCTTGGAGTTCACGTTGATCTTGTGATGGGCAACGATGTAGCCGGATGCGTTCAAGATCACGCCGGGGACGGCGCTGCTCTCCGCCACCGCGCGCGTGACTTCGACCTCCGGCGCGCTCGAGGCGGTCAGGCGGTACACGGTGGCCACGATCCCCAGAAGCACCAGGATGCTGATGCCGGTCAGGATCCAGCGCCTGGACCATTTCGGCTCGCTCGCCCCGGTGCGGTGGGAGTCGTCGATGCGCAGCGATTTGAGTTCATCAAGCTTGGTGGACATCAGGTTTCAGGTCCCTATTCTGTCATTCAACCGGCCCGATTTTCCTCTCCATTTCTTTATAAGGCTGTACTTAGCTAACAGGCTTCCATAGGGAGGCCGCTAGCCGCGCAGAGCGGCCAGAATGTTCTGCCGCGCGGCATGCCAGGCGGGGGCCACTCCGCCGAGCACCCCCATAATGGCGGCGAACATCATGGCGATGGCGATCACGGCCGGCGTCATCCTCATTTGGAAGATCACCTCGCTGAAGGTGACCTGATTCGATGTGCCGGTGGTCAAGCCGTTGAAGGGAAGCATGAGAATCACGGCGACCAGGCCGCCAACCAGCGAAATCAAAAGCGCTTCGAGAACAAAGGAGGTGAGAATGCTGGGCCGGGAGAAGCCGAGCACGCGCAGGGTGGCAATCTCGCGCCCGCGATAAGCCACCGCCGCGTACATGGTGTTCATGGCGGCAAAGCACGAGCCGATGGCCATAATGATGGCAACCAGCGTGCCGACGAACTTGATGGCGGCCCCGCTCTTGGTCTGCTTGGCAAAGTAGCTGTTCTCGGACATGCCGTCGAGCTTGAGGCGCTGATCGTCGCTCAGGCGATTGCTGAGGGCGTCGGCTGCGACCGCGTCGCTGGCCTGCATGACCACGGAAGAGAAGACGGGGCGGTCGAAATCGGTGACCATCTGGTTGACGTCGGCCCAGATCTCGGAGTCGTGCGCGGTGCCGGCGCCGTCGAAGATGCCGACCACCGTCCACGATCCTTTGCCGAACTGCAGCGTGTTGCCCATGCCGGCATTGGCGAAGCGTTTACTGATGGACCGGCTGACCACGACCTCTCGCTGCCCGGCCGCGAACCATCGGCCCTCGAGCAGCTTGATTTCAGGGCGCAACTCGAAGCCCACGGGACTCATGCCGCGAACGCTGACGTTGGTCTCGCCGGTGCCGTCGGAGCGGGGGAGCACGATGGCGACCATCATTTCGCCGGAAGCCAGCGGATCGCCCTGCGAGTTCTTGGCCAATCCCGGGAGCGCCTTGATGACGCCAAATTGTTCGCGGCTGATGATGCTGGAGAGCTCGGAATCGGAGCCCTTGCGCATGGCCATCACGTTGAGGGGATTGCCGGTGGTCATGAACGCCTGCTGGAGTCCGCTCAGCAGGGCCATGATGAAGATCGCGATCGCGACTGTCAGTGCAATGCCGAGAGCAGTCATTACCGTTGCGCCCAGTCGCAAACGCAGATTACGGACGTTGTAGGAAATCGGAATCGCCATGCAACTTTGCTCCCGTTCCTCTGACCCTCAGTGATCCTATCCCAGGTGCCGCAGTCCCTCCGCAATGTTCAGCGAAGACGCGCGATAAGAAGGCAGAAACGCGCTGGCGAAGCCCACAAATGCAGCGACCACCAGGGCTACCAGCATGGTGGGAAATGTTACCCGAAGACCGGGACCGAAAAACTGTCCGCTCTCGGCAATTGCCCTCACCAAAAATGTGGCGAGCAGCGCTCCCAAAATACCTCCTACCAGCGCCAAAGACATCGCTTCACCCACAAACAACGCCAGGATGCCGCCGCGCGTGAAGCCCAGTGTCTTGAGCACGGCCACCTCGCGAACCCGCTCGCGAATGGACATCGCCATAGTATTGGCCGAAACCAGCAGAATCGCGAATACCACTGCCAGTGAAATACCGAGAATGAATGCCTTCACATTTCCCAGCATGGCGATAAAGCTGAGGCCGAATGCCTTCTCGGTTTCCGTCTTGGTAGGCTGAGGCGAGTTGCGGAACGTATCGTCGACGGCGCGGGCCACCCTGGACACGGCCTCCGGAGAATCCACGCGAATGGCGAAGACTCCCACCTGGTCTTTCATGTATTTGACCGATTCATAGACATACTTCTGATTGAAATACATGACACTCGCGGCATTGGGGTCGTCGGTGTCATAGATGGCGCGGATGGTAAGTTCCAGGTTGGTTGGAAAAATTGTTCCCTGCAGTATGACGCGGTCACCAAGTTTCCATCCATGCTTATTCACCAGCGTGCGCCCGACCAGCGCGCCGGTCCGATCGTGAATCCAGGCCTGAAACTGATCAGGGGGGATTTTCCACTCGGTGTACACCTTGGTGATCTCTTCCGGATCGGTACCGAACTGCGGGAAGAAGTTTTCGGGCTTATCGTCCTTCCACCTGCCGCCAAACCAGTTCTCAGGAGCGACGTTGACGACGCCGGGGATGGCGCGGATCTTCTCGCGGTAGGCCATGGGCAGAGCAAAGGTGAGCGAAACCCGGTGGCGCGTGATCAGGCGCAGAGCCGATTCCGGCGGCCCACTATCAATGTAAAAGGCGCGCCAGATGGTCATCATCAGGGTAAGCAGGAGCAGAGAAACGCCGATGCTGATGATGGTGAGAATGCTGCGGCGCCGATTCCGAAACGTGTTCTTGGCGACGAACTGGGTCAGGGTCATCGTGACTCCAGAACTACCGGGCGGGCTCTCCCATTGTATCTACGAGCGCCCCTGAGCCGCGGTTCCCGGAAAAGGGCAAAGACTACATTCCCGGCAAGGCACCGGTGAAACAACGTCAAACTGTCGCTGAGACTAACCAGCAAAGAAGGTTAGCGTGCCAGCCGGACGCCGTCATCCGGTTTAACCAAACATTCACAGTCTGGAATTTAGACTCCCGCCTTGCGTGCTGGTTAGCCGTGCCGCTTCCTCATTGTGTAACTGACATAAGGGATAGAAGGTTACGCGAGATGGGGCGGCATGTGAGGTTGCGGGCGACTTTGCCGGGCGCGACAGAAGCCGGTTTCGGCAAGCCCACGAACGCCTCGTTAATGCCCGGTATAGACTGAGAGTCCACCCAATATGGCGAATGGCAAACCAGTCCTGCGCACCTCGGATCTGCTGGGGTTTGCCGCCCAGCACCTGCGCGATTCGCTGTTGCGAAATTCGCTGACCACGCTGGGAGTCTCGGTGGGTGTGGCATCGCTGGTGGCGATGTTGTCGCTGGGGATCGGATTGCAACAGCTGGCGACCAAGCGGCTGAGCCGCTCCGGGCTGTTCGATACGGTGGTGATCACCTCCAGGGAGTGGGATCAGTTCAACAGCCTGGGCCCGCGGCCGGAGGCGCAGGTCAAGGAGGTGAGGCCGCTCGATGCGAAAGCGCAGAGCGAGATCGCGCAGTTGCCCGGCGTGCTCGAGGTCTACCCCGAGATCCGCTTTGTGGCGGAGATCAAGTATGGCGAGCAATCACACTTTGTCTCGGTGGCGGCGCTGCCCCAGTCGTCCAGCGAGCGCGAGGTGTTCGACACGCTGAAGGGAAAGTTCTTCTCCGGACCGAAGTCGGAGGAGGTGATCGTGCACGCCGATTTCGCCAGGCTGCTCAGCAAGGACACGCCCTCGCTGATCGGGAAAGAGCTGCTGCTGAACTATGCACAGCGCATGACGGGTAGCGACGCGGCCGCGTCGGCCAACGGAGCGTCGAGCAATGCGGCCGAGCAGTTGTTCTCGTCCGGCTTTTCCGTAGTGCGGAAGCAGCGCCGCTTGAAGATCGTGGGGGTGATGGAAGGAGAGCCGGAGCCGGCGCTGCGTGGCGCCAGCCGGGCGCGGGTGTTCCTTCCCACGGAGCTGGCGGAGAGTATGAACATCATGCTGGGATCGGACCTGCGCGAGATCGCGCGCACCACCTCAAGCGGCATGACCTTCCTGGCCTTGACCGCCAGAGTCGCCAAACCGGCGCAGGTGCAGGCAGTCGAAGACGCGGTGAAGAAGATGGGCTTTTCTGCCTTCTCCATGCTGGACGTGAGCCGCAGCTTGCGGCGTTTCTTCACCGTAGTGGATCTGTTTCTGGGCATCTTCGGCAGCCTGGCGCTGGCGGTGGCATCGCTGGGGATCGTCAACACGCTGGTGATGGCGATCCTGGAGAGGCGGCATGAGATCGGGGTGATGAAGGCGGTGGGCGCCAGCCAGGCGGATGTGCGGCGATTGTTCTTCGCCGAAGCCGGCGCGATGGGACTGATCGGCGGCGTGCTGGGCGTGGCGTTCGGCTGGGGGATTGGGCGCGTGATCAACGCGGGAACCAACGCTTATCTGCGCAGCCGCGATCTGAGCGGAGAGGCCTTCTGGTCGGTGCCGTGGTGGCTGGTGGCCGGTGCGATCGGGTTTGCTATCCTCGTGAGCCTGGTGGCGGGGGTGTATCCGGCGGCGCGAGCGGCAAGGCTGGATCCGATCCAGGCTCTGCGCTACGAGTAGGGGTTTGTCGGAGGTCAGCCTCAAGGTTCTGCCTTGCGCCCGAAGCCGGACAGTGCCTGGGTGCGCTCGGTCAGTTTTGACCAGTAAGGCAACTTGGGAGAGAGGAAAAAGGGGTAGGAAAAATTAGAAAGGCTGTGACATTGGTTATGCTCTAGCCGCCCGCTCCTGCGAGAGAGCCAACAGCGTGGAGACATGTACCGTCACAGCCCTTGACGTAACCACTGCTTTCGCAGTCCCCAACCCCAACGGTCCCCTCGCAGGGCCGTCGGTTTTTTCGGGTTTGGGCGCCCAGTGGATTGCTCCCCCGGGCCGGATCACCCAGTCTACCTCGGACCAGCGACTGTTTATTGAAGCTGACCCTTTCGACCGTCGACGCGCCGAATCCTAATTCATCGCGACACGATGTCAATACCCAAGGATGGTGCAAATGACGATTGTTTTTGGGTGCCGCTCATACTGTGCAATCAACAGAAAAATACGGGTTTGCCGAAAAGGGGAAAGCATATTTTCCCGATTATCCACAATGATTTGCACAGCATTGTGGAAACCTGGTTATCAACAGAGGAATCTCTTGACCCGGAAGCGCGCTTCCGGCATTGTGTCAAGAACGAGCCGATGTCAGATTTAACGGCGTACATCGACGGCGGTTCGCATGGGAGCCCGGGTCCCTCCGGCATCGGGATTGTTGTCGAGCATCCCGGTGGTGAGCGGCTGCGCATCGCCAAGTGGATCGGCCACCAGGACAACAACGTGGCCGAATATGTGGCGCTGCTCGAGGTTCTGCAGCACGCCTTGGAACGCAAGGCTACAGTTCTGCGGGTATTCTCCGACTCCGAGCTGGTGGTCAAGCAGATGAACGGGGAGTACGCCTGCAATAGTCCTCGGCTCTATACCCTGAATTGGACCTGCCGGAAGCTGGCCCGCTTTCTGGAGTTCTATATCACCCACATCCCCCGGGAGCACAACCGCGAGGCCAACCTGCTGGCCAACCACGCGGTTCGCACACGCCGTCGTCTGGGGTTCTAGCTTAAAGCCGCCCTCGGTTAGGCCGGCCTATCTTGCCTTCGGTCTTGCCTTCGTCTTCGTCTTTGCCTTGGCCCTTGCCTTCCCCTTCCGGGAGAATTTGAACGCATAGATTTTCATAGGGATACGGGCCCCGCTGAAGGCAACGCCCTCCATTTCCAGGCGCAGGCGCTGTTCCTGGGCGGAGTGGCCAGTGAGAAGAATCTTCCCGCCCGCGCCCACGACGCGATGCCAGGGCAGGCCGTGGGAGGCGTGGAGCGCCCACACCACCTGGCGGGCCGAGCCGGGATATCCCGCGGCCCGGGCGATGGCGCCATAGGTGGATACTTTGCCCTTGGGGATACGGCGGATGGCGCGGCGGAAGGCATCAAACATCGCAAGTTACTCTAGCAGCCCGATGGGGCGTGACGGTGGTGCAAAACCGCAGTATTTGAGGGTTGCGCGGAAGTCTGAAATAGCATAGAGTCAGCAAACTATCGGCCGGGTTCGCAGAGGTAACAGGTGGGGGACCAGAAGATCGAAAAGCAGTCCTGGATCCTGGTTTATGGCCGCTAAACGAGTCCTTTTTCTTTCCTGCCTGACGCTACTGGCGCTGGCGAGAGTGCCCGCGATGGCGCTCGACAGCTACGTCCCCCTTCTCGACCAGGGCTTCCGCTTCATGTACAACCTGGAATTCGAATCAGCGCAGCGTCAGTTTGGCGATTATCAGCGTGAGCACCCGGAAGATCCGCTGGGACCGGTTTCGGAGGCGGCCGGCTGCCTGTTCTCCGAACTGAATCGACTGGGAATTCTGCAGGCGCAGATGTTCGTGAAGGATTCGACGTGGATGTCGCGCACCAAGCTCACTCCGGATCCGGTGATTCGCGACCGGTTCTATGCCTCGATCATGCGGGCGCAGCAACTGGCGGACAAGCGGTTGAAGGGCGACGCCAACGACCAGGGAGCGCTATTCGCCGCGACCTTGACGGCCGGGCTTAATTCGGATTACGCCGCACTCATCGAAAAGAAGAACGTCGCGTCGCTCACCTACACCAGGCAAGCCACGGAGATGGCGCAGCGCCTGCTGAAAGTATGCCCCGACTGCTACGACGCCTACGTGGCGACGGGCATCAGCCAGTACCTGATCGGAAGTCTGTCGGCGCCGTTCCGCTGGATGTTGCGGCTGGGCGGTTTTTCCGGCGACAAGCAGAAGGGAATTTCGGAGCTGCAGCTGGCGGCCGACAAGGGACACTACCTGGCGCCCTTCGCGCGCATGCTCCTCGCCATTGCCTATCTGCGCGAGAAACAGCCTGACCAGGCGCGCGTGCTGCTGGCGGGCTTGCGGGCCGACTTCCCGGGAAATACTCTCTTCGCGCATGAACTCGCCCGCCTCGATTCCGCCCAGCCATGAGCTTGTGCAGCACGCCGCGAGCCCTGCTTCTCGCAGCGCTGCTCTCGATTGCAGCTAATTCCCTGTGGTCTGCTCCACGAGCCATCGACACCGAGCGCTCTTCCATCACGGTTCGCGTTTTCAAATCGGGCCTATTCTCCGCATTTGCCGACAATCACGAGATTTCCGGAGCGATCGCTTCGGGCAGCGTGGACGAGGCTGCCCGGAGGGTTGAGCTGACCATCCACGCCGGCGCGCTCAAGGTGGTTGACCTGAATCTCGATGCCGGCAAGCGCGAGGAAGTGCAGAAACGAATGGCGGGGGCAGAGGTGTTGGATGCGGAGCACTACCCGGAGATCCGTTTTCGCTCCCTTTCGGTGGAGCCGCGGGGAAGCGGCGCCGACAAGCAGGAGTGGCTGGTAAAGGGCGAGCTGATGCTGCGCGGGCAGACGCGGCCAATGGCGCTGCACGTGATCGAAACCAAAGGCCGCTATTTCGTGACTACCTCGCTCAAGCAACGTGATTTCGGGATCCAGCCCATCAGCATTGCCGGCGGCACGGTGAAGGTCAAGGACGAGATCACGATCGAATTCCAAGTGGCCCTGATGCCGGAGACGTCGAAACCCGCCGAGCAGTAGAATGCTCGTGAGACGAGAAGCCGGGGAGTCGGTCAGCTCGGCACTGGAGCGCACGGGGGGGAGGGCAGCGAAGCGCTGCTGCTGGTGAGGGACGGCCAGGGAGCGCTGAGCAGCCTGCCGCGGGCTGCGCTGCAGGCAAGTGCGCAGCGCGACGGCAATGCCAATCTGGGGTCGCTGCCGCTGCGGCAATGTCCAGTGCTGTATAGAGATCATGCGCTGGAGATGGCGCTGCGGCGGGTTCACGATCATGAAATTCTTCCTGTGGTCCACCGTGCGGATCACCGCACTCTGGAAGGAGTGATTTCACTCGACGAGATCCTGGAGACCTACCGGATGATGGGCGGCTCGGAGGCGAGCCGGGACGAGGGCGGGGAGAGGAGCAGTAGAAAGTCCTGAAGGGCCGCGTAGCCAGCACGCCGACGCAATCAGCTCGCTTTGGTGTTTGCCGCTTCCGGTTGCGACGTGGAGGCCGCCTCGCGAGCATCGCTCCACCCGGGTAGAGTTTCCGATCCGGTGATCAGGCGCGCTGAGCGCTGGTACGTAAAGTAGGACCAGGCCCACTCGGTGAGCACCAGCAGGCGATTGCGGAATCCCACCAGGTACATCAGGTGCACGAATAGCCACAGGAACCAGGCGATGAAGCCGGAGATGTGAAGCCGGCCGATCCTGGCGATGGCCGCCGCTCGCCCAATCGTTGCCATCGTGCCCTTGTCGAGATAGACAAAGTCGCGCCGCGGCTGACGCCTGAGATCGCGAGCGACGTTCTTGGCGACGTGCCTTCCCTCCTGTATGGCCACGGGCGCAAGCCCGGGCAGGGGCTGGCCTGATTTGTCTGCCAGATTCGCGAGGTCACCGATAACGAAGACTTCGGGATGGCCGGGGATGCTCAGATCGGGGTTCACCAGGACATGCCCCGACCTGTCTACCGGGCTTCCGAGCGCCCGGCCCAGAGCGCTGGCGGCTACTCCCGCGGCCCACAGCGTGACCGTGGAGCGAACCTGGCTGCCGTCGGCGAGCGTCACGCCGCCGGGCCCGACCGAGGTGACGACCGAACGCGTGCGGACATCGACACCCAGCTTGCGCAGTTGCGCCTCGGCGCTGCGCGAAAGATCTTCGGGATAAGCGGGCAGCACGCGCGGGCCGCCCTCCAGCAGGATGATCCTGGTCTGCTGGGGCATGATTGAGCGGAAGTCACGGACAATCGCGTGGCGGGCGACCTCCGACAGGGTTCCGGCGAGTTCGACGCCGGTCGGTCCGCCACCGACGATCACGAATTGTATGGGCTCAAGATCGTGCGCATGTTCCAGCGCCACGCTGCGCTCAGCGAGCTCAAAGGCGAGCAGCACGCGGCGGCGAATCTCGATGGCGTCCTCGATAGTCTTGAGCCCGGGAGCCAGCTTTTCCCACTCATCGTGGCCAAAATAAGAATGGGTGGCGCCGGCGGCCAAAACCAGGTAGTCGTAGGGAACTGAACCATCGTCGCGCAGCCACACCAGGCGCTTGTCCAGGTCAAACCCCACGACTTCGCCCATCAGCACTTCCACGTTGGGATGCTTCTTCAGAACACCGCGGATGGGAGCGGCGATCTCCCCGGGTGAGAGCCCGGCGGTCGCCACCTGGTAGAGCAGGGGCTGGAAGTTGTGGTAGTTCTTGCGGTCGATGAGGGTGACCGCGAGCGGCAGCTTCGCAAGCGCGGTCGCGGCGTTGAGGCCGCCAAATCCGCCGCCAATGATCACCACACGCGGCTGAGCGGGCTGCTCCATAATCTCACTTTAGAGATGACTGAGTTGCGGGTGGAGCTGCTTTTTTAGGACCTGAGGTTCCATCGCAATCCCTCAATCAAACCCCAGAGGCAGGTTGGCAGGTCCCCGATTTCCTGTGGGCCTGCACGTCCATCGTAGGTGTACGAACCAGGTAGTCAGGGGCGGGTAATATGCAGATGGGGTTGTGTTCTCTGAAATAGGCAAGGTCGGGGAACGGGTTGTCGAGTTTATCGGGATGGTTCAGGAAGAAGCCAGTGGTTTCGCAGTCGTCAGCTATATCGCCCCTCTGGATGCGGATTGAACTCCCCCGGCCGGACACAGGATAATCCTCGGTTTCATGCCGCGGAATGGAGTGCCGATGCAGACGCTCGACTATGCCGCCCCCATAACAGTACGCAATATCCTGGTAGCGGCGGACTTTTCGGCGGTTTCGGAAGTTGCGCTGCTCTACGCCCTGGGGATTGCCCGGCGCACCCAGGCCAAAGTGTACGTGGCGCATGTGGTGCCGGAGAGCTCGCAGCAATTGGCGGTAGATGACGCCTGGCGCGAGGCCCACGCCATGATGACCGATCACTTCATCGCCGGACGGCTGGACGGCATTGAGAATCAGCTCCTGGTGGAGCAGGGTGACGTCTGGGGCAAGCTTTCGCAGATGATCCGGAAGTACGACATCGATTTTTTGGTGACCGGCACGCGGGGACGAAACCGCATCGCCAAGCTGCTGTTGGGATCGACCGCGGAGGCCATTTTTCGCCAGGCGCCCTGCCCGGTGCTCACCGTGGGACCCAAGTCGAAAACCGAGGTGCCGCTGGAAGGACCCAAGACGATCCTGTTCTGCACGGGATTCAGCGCGCACTCGATCAATGCCGGCCGCCACGCCTTGTGGCTGGCCCAGCGGCAAGGTGGTCTGCTGATTGTGCTGCACGTCAGCAAAGAGGAAACCATTTCCGAGGCGCAGCGGCGTGAAGTCGCGCGTCTGGCGGAGGACCGGTTGCGGGCGTTGATTCCCGGCGGCTTGAATTTGGCGCAGGAGCCCAAGTTTCTGGTGGAGTTTGGTGCGGCCGCAGACCGCATCCTGGCGGTTGCGAATCGCGAGAAGCCGGACGTGATCGTGCTCGGCGTGCGCCAGCCCGAAGGTTTTGCCCGCCGGTTGAAGTGGGCGACGGCGTACGAGTTGGTGACCCATGCGCCCTGCCCAGTGCTGACCGTGAGGAGGCACGAGGGATAGCGACAGCCCGAGCCCTTTGCGAGTCCAGAGTGGGGGGCGCCGAGTCGGCCGAACGCGAACAGGTCCTCTGCTGCCGGGCACGATCCAATGCTTTCCGCCGGCTGAACGCGGGCTCTCTTCAGCTTCACCGGACTACAGCCCTTTGCAGCAACGCGATGCCATTTTTAACCTCCTATTCATGTTGCTCACCTGTAGCTCACCTATATTGGTTCATTTCCATGGACCTGCGGAAACGAATATGGCTGCTGCTGATGTGCGGAATCTGCAGCGCAAAACCCCTGCTTGGTCAACTGCCGTTCTACACGGATGATCCTGCGGTTACGGAGCGAGGAAAGCTGCACTTCGAGTTTTTCAATGAGTTTGACGCTCTGCAGTCTTCTCAATATCCGAATCTCCGCCAGAACACTGCCAATTTCAAATTGAACTACGGCTTGCCCCGCCACCTTGAGTTGGATGTAGATGCTCCATCTCTCTCTATTTTTCGTGATCTTGGAATACCGAATTCCGCTGGCCCGGGTGATGTCAACATAGGATTAAAGTGGAGCTTCCACGGCAGCACCAGCGGATCACACGTTCCGGCACTCGGCGCAAGCCTTTACATCGAATCTCCCACTGGAAATGCGCATCAACAACTCAGCTCAGGGCTGACCGATTACTGGCTTAACTTCATGGCACAAAAACCATTTACCGACAGAACCAGAGTCAACGTGAACATTGGATTCTTATTCGCCGGAAATACCAGCACCGGAGTGGTTGGAATTCAGACCACCCGCGGCCATGTTTACACTGGCGGCGTTTCCCTACTACATGACTTCCGCCCTCGCCTGACTTTGGGCGTCGAGGCATACAGAGGTATAGCTGACAACAGCGGGTTAGGTAGAAGCCAACTGCAAGGGTTAATGGGCGGGATGTACGCGATTCGCGGTGGCTTGAGCCTCACCTTCGCGGTACTCGGAGGCAAATATACCGCGAGCCCGAGGATTGGCGGGCAGTTTGGCTTCGCCGTAGACTTCCCCGCCATCTGGCACGCGTCCAGCTCGGAGTAAACTTCTTGCAGGAACTCCAGGACCGATCTCTGTCCGCACGGGCAGCCGTGCGACATTCCCGAAGCCGAATTCGGCTGAATTCCAGTCACGAAAGCCGAAGGTGGACAGTGTACTTCCGGGTGTACCGTCCCTTGGGAGGCCCTTTATTTGTGTGTTACTGTTACCCCACTTCAGCGTAGCTCCGGGTGTAACTGTCATTGGGCCGGAAGCAGTTGGATTCCGAACAATGTTAGAGCGCAGAGTGACCCTGAGGGTGTGGAAAGGCAGGATGGACGCGCCTTTTCACGCAGGAATGCGACTGGTTCCCGGGCCTGAGAAGATGCACGGAGTAGGGTATGGCGCTTGGCTTTGGCTTTAACAAAGCGAAAGTTCTAGCCTCGGCAGAAAAGCATGTGCAGCAGGGCAAGATCCCCAATGCCATCGCCGAGTATGAAAAGATCATCGAGAAAGATCCCAAGGACCTGACGGTTCTCAACACCATTGGCGATCTCTACGCCCGCCTGGGCCAGCCCGACAAAGCCGGCGACTACTTCAAGCGTGTAGGCGACGCCTACGCCAGCGATGGCTTCACGGTCAAAGCCATCGCCATGTACAAGAAGCTGACCAAACTCAACCCCTCGGCGACCGCCTCGCTGCAGAAACTTGCCGAACTCTACACCACCCAGGGCCTGTACACGGATGCGCGCGCGCAATACATGCAGCTGGCGGATCACTTCATCAAGGGCAACGACCACGACGGCGCGATCCGCGTCTTCCAGAAGATGCTGGAGATGGATCCCGACAACGTGGCCCTGCAGTCCAAGCTGGCGGACCTCTACCAGAAGATGGGCCGCAAGAAGGAAGCGGGGGAGATCTACCAGCGGGCGGCGGCGTCGCTGCAGGAACGGGGATCGTCGGAGGCGGCGGAGCAGGCCCTGGCACGGCTGCTGGCGCTGGAACCGGGCAACATCGATGCCCTGTTCATGCGGGGCAAGGTGGCGATGGACCTGGGCGACGGCGAGTCCGCGGTCAAGTACCTGGAGCAGGTCCCCGACATCGATTCGCGGCTGGATGGGTTGCAGGCGCTGCTGAAGGCGCGCGTCATGCTGAACCAGCCGGATGAGCTCGAGCCCATCGCGCGGAAGCTGCTGACTGTGCACAACGACGTGAGCGGGATCCGGGTGTATGCGGACTGGTTGACCACCCACGGCCAGGCGGAGAAGGCCATCGCCATCTACAGCGAGAACGCCGAGCGGCTGCTGGCAGCCGACAGCGGGCAGATGATCTTTTCGCTGCAGGGCCTGGTGAGCCAACTCAAAGATGAAGTTCCCACGCTCGAGCAGTTGCGCGACTTGTTCCTCAAGGCCGATTTCCGGGCTCATATTCCCGAGATCAACGAACTGCTGGCGCACGCCCTGGTGAAGGCCGGAGAGCTGGCGCGAGCGCGCGATCTGTATCAGGAACTGGCCAAGATGGAGCCGGAGAACCCGGCGCATCTGCAGAACTACCGGCAGGTGATGGCGAAGCTGGGCGAGGACGCGGCGGCGCGTCCCCTGGCGCCAGACGAGGCCGAGCAAGCATTCTTCGTCGAGGAACTGGATCCGGGGAGTGCGGCGCTGGTGCAGGATTATCCGCCAGAGCTGGCCGACGCGATCCACGCCGCCCTGACGGACGCCGAGCTGTTCGATTCCTACAACAAGCCGCTGCAGGCGCTGCCACAACTGGAAGACGTTCTGCGGCAGGCACCCAAAGATGCACGCGTGAATCAGCGCCTGGCAGCGGTTTACGCTAAGGCCGGCCGCCTGGAAGATGCGGCGGCATGCTGCGACGTGTTGTCGCAAGTGTACCGGGATGCGGGACGAGCGGAAGAGGCGCGGCAATATGCAGAAATGGCGGGCCGCTACCGCCAGCGCCTGGGCATCAGCAAGCCAAAGACCCCGCCTGCGGCGGAGAAGCAGCCGGTTGCGGAATCGAAGACGCCCGCAGCCCAGCCGAGCCCACCCATGGTGAAGCCGGCTCAGGTCGAAGCCAAGCCGGAGCAGACGAAGGAGCCTGCTGCGGCGGTTGCGCCTCCTGCGATGCCGGCGCCAGCTACGCCCGTGGCCGCGGCTGCGACCTCTGTGTCCGCCGCGCCGGCAGCCGAGCCGGTTGTGCCGCCTGCGGCCAGTGCGCAAGAGGCAGGAGAGGCGCACGAGATCGATCTGTCGGAAGAGTGGGAAGCGGCGGTGATGCAGGACGCCACCGCGACGGCCGAGGCAACCGCAGCAGAAGTCGAGAGCTCAGAGAAAGCGCCGGAAGCGCCACCGGAACCGGCAGTCGTCGCCGCCCAAGCCTCTCCCGCCGAAGAAGCCGCCGATGCAAAGTTCGTCAAGCCACGGCCGGCCGAGATTTCCGACCTGCTCGAGGAGATTCGCTTCTATCTCTCGCAGTCGATGTGGGAAGAGGCGCGGTCGGCTATTTCGCGCTGTGAGGAGATTGCGCCTGAGGCACAAGGCTTGGAGGCGCTCAAGCAAGAGCTGGAGGCGGGAAGCGCCGCGGTTCCAGAGCCTGAGGTAGAGGTTGCCGTCGAGAGCGAGCCGGCGCCGGCCCTGGCTGCCGAGGAACAGGTCCAGGCGCCAGCCGAGACCCGGAAGGCGACAGAAGGTGCTCCAAAGCCCGAGCCTACTATCACGGCCTACGATTTTGATAGCGCAGCGCTCGCGGCAGCCGCTCCGGAACCGGTGCCTACTTTTGAAGTATTGCCGGCCGGCTCGGATAGGCACACGGGGGCGCCAGCCGAGTTTGAGGTTCATCCACCCGTTTCTGAGCCCGCGGTCTCCGAGCCCGTAGTGGAGGCCGAGACAGCAGCGCCGGCGGAGCCTGAACCCGCTGCGCAGCCGCAGACGACGGAGTGGGAGGTCGAGCCCGCACCCGCACAGGCGGCGGCAGAGCCTGTGGCTGAGGCGCCAACGCCTGAGGAGCCGGCGCCCACTGCAATTGCTGCTCACGTCGGGACAACGACGGAGCAAGTTCCCGTTCAGCAGCCGGAGGCGGAAGTACACGCGGAAGTGAATACTGAGGCTGCGGCCGAGGTCGAGCCCGAACCAGTGCCGCAGCAGGAAATCCGTGAACCGGAAGCAGAGGAGGAAGCGGAGGCGGAGCCGGCAGTGGCAGCGTCAGAGCCCGAGCCGGAGCAGGTTGCGCCTCCGGAACCCGAACCGGTTCCCGCTGCAGCCGGCCACGACCGGCGTGCGCCGGGGCGATACAAGCTCGATGATTTTGTTCTCGATCTGGACCAATCGCTGGGTGACGGATTCTCCTTCGGCGGCAAGGCCCCAAGGATCCCGCCGCCGGCGGCGCCCGCGTCGGTGCACAGCGCGGCGGCGACCGCCACGGCGGTAGCCACCGAGGTGCAGCCTGAGGTCGCAGTCGGCAGCAGCGTGCTCTCCGACCTGTTCGAGGAGTTCAAGGAAGAGGTCGAACAGGAGGGCACCAAAGAGGCAGAGGATCCCGAAACCCACTACAACCTGGGAGTTGCCTTCAAGGAAATGGGATTGCTTGACGAAGCCATCGGCGAGCTACAGAAAGTTTGCAAGGCGATCGAGCATGGAGTCGCTTTTCCCCACACCATGCAGGCCTACACCTGGCTGGCGCAGTGTTTCATGGAGAAGGGAGTCCCCGAAGCCAGCATCAAGTGGTATGAGAAGGCCCTGCAGATTCCCAGCGACGCCGATTCGCGGCTGGCGGTCCACTACGAGCTGGCGTCTGCCTATGAGGCTGCAGGCGAGCGCACGACCGCCTTGCGGCACTTCATGGAAGTCTATGGCACCAATATCGACTACCGCGACGTGGCACAGCGCATCAAGGCCCTGAAGTCGTAAAATCCCTTGCTATGGACCTTGCCCCGAAGTCCACGGAGCCAACCCCTGCCGTGAACCGGGAAGACTCCCGCCTCCCCCTGGAGCCGGTTCAGGGCGCGAGGCCGAGTCCGGGTAATGAGTGCGCAGGCGGGGCAGCCGATCCGGCGGGACCGGTGCCCAAGCGCGTTATCTGGCTGCATCGGATTTCGCTGGTGATCTTTGTAGTCTTTTGCATCGAGCTAGGCGTGCTGCTGGCGATTCTGCCCTGGACGCCCATGTGGAACCAGAACAGCTTCCTGGCAGCCTATCCTGGCCTGCGCAGCTTTACGCAGCACAACTTCGTTCGCGGGATCGTGACGGGAGTAGGGTGGGTGGATATCTGGATCGGGATCTGGGAAGCCGTGCACTATCGCGATCCTAGCAAGCGATAAGGCGGTGGCGGAACCTCACCCACGGATCCTGCCTGGCAGGCACTCCATTCTGTATGCTTGAGGTCCGGTATCTAAAGGACGCATGATCGAAGACACTCCATTTCGCTCCCCCTTGGCCTACGAAAACAAGAAGTTCCTCGACAGTCCCGATGGGCGAGTGCTGCGTATTCTCTCCGAGTACCTGGAGCCGCTGGCGCGCTTTCGGCGGGAGCGCATCCAGGACACGGTGGTATTTTTCGGCTCAGCGCGCTTTTACAGCCGCTCTGATGCGGAGGATGCCCTACAGGTCCTGCAAAAGCCGAACTCCAAGACCCCAGGCCCGGCAGAGGAGCAGGAGAAGGCTCGCCTGGCCCAGGCGAGCGTGGACATGGCGCACTACTACGAAGAAGCGCGCGAGCTGGCGTACATGCTTACGAACTGGGCGCTGAGCCTGCCATCGAAGCGCCAGCGCTTCGTGGTGACCACCGGTGGCGGGCCGGGAATCATGGAGGCCGCCAACCGCGGCGCACGCGAGGCCGGGGGAAAGACCATCGGCCTGAACATCAACCTGCCCTACGAGCAGATGCCCAACTCCTACATCACGCCCGAACTCAATTTTGAGTTCCACTATTTCTTCATGCGCAAACTCTGGTTTGCCTATCTCTCCAAGGCGCTGATCGTGTTTCCCGGAGGCTTCGGCACGTTTGACGAGCTCTTCGAGATCCTGACCCTGGCGCAAACCGAGAAGCTGGCCAAGAAGATTGTGGTCCTGATGTATGGCAGCGAGTACTGGAATAAGGTCGTCAATTTTCAGGCCATGGTGGATTCCGGAGTGATAGCGCCGGAGGACATGGACCTGTTCAAGCTGGTGGATTCGCCGGAAGAGGGGTTCGAATATCTGAAAGACAGCCTGACTAAACACCATCTGGGCCCGACGCCGCGGGACAAGGGGCCGGAGATCGCCAAAACCAGGCCATAGAGGCATCCCCGGCCAGGGCGCCAACCAGAACTCAGCCGAGCTGGCACATCAGGGCGGCCACTGCTTGCTTCTCTACTACATCACCGATCGGCAACAACTGGGGCATGACGAAGGCGAGCGCCGAAGGCGTCTGCTCGGCAAAATCGAGGAGGCAGCCTGCGCGGGAGTCGACTACATCCAGCTGCGGGAGCGCGATCTGACGACACGTGAGCTGGAGACTCTGGCGCGGGAAGTGGTGGAGGTGGTCCGGTCATGTCGCGGTACCACCCGGCTGCTCGTCAATTCGCGGACGGATGTGGCGATTGCCGTGGGGGCAGCCGGCGTGCATCTTCGTTCGGAGGACGTCTCTCCCGCGGACGTGCGCGGGGTGTTTGAGCAGGCAGGGCTGGAGAGGCCGGTGGTTGCGGTCTCATGTCACTCGCTGGCGGACGTAGAGGCGGCGGAGGTGGCGGAAGCGGATTTCGTGGTTTTCGGACCGGTGTTCGGGAAAATGGGGAGCACCGCTGTTGCAGGGACCGAGGCTTTGCGCGCGGTGTGCCATCGTGGGGCGAACAGCGGCGCTTCGAGGCCGATTCCGGTGGTCGCGCTGGGGGGAGTCACGCTGCAAAACGCTGCCGCGTGCCTGGCCGCCGGGGCGGCAGGGGTAGCGGCGATCCGCATGTTCCAGGAGAATGAAGTGGCCAGGGTTGTCGGAGCCTTGCGCGAGCTCTAATGCCGGTGCAGCCGGAGGCTTGGTCCATGAGCGTGGAGTGGATTCGCAAATACTGCATGTCGCTTCGCGGCGCCACCGAGACGGTGCAGTGGGGAGATGATCTTGTCTTCAAGGTGGGAGGCAAGATGTTCGCCGTGCTGCCGCTGGAGCCTTCAGCCCCCACGCGATTGAGCTTCAAATGCGGCGATGAGAGATTTTACGAGCTGACGGAACGGCCGGACATCATTCCTGCGCCGTACCTGGCGCGGGCAAAATGGGTAGCGCTGGAGAGGCTGGAGGCTCTCAGCCGCTTTGAACTTGAGGAACTCCTGCGCGAATCGCATGCGCTGGTCTACGCCAAACTGCCGAAGAAGGCGCAGGAACAGCTTACGAACTTGGCGCACATGAAGAGCAGAAAGACAAGGGCCAAGAAGTGAATCGTTGGCGACTCTGGGGCCCTGTCCTCTGCACAGATCCCCTGGCGTAACTCATACAAATTCAGAGCGGATCGGGCAAACATTTGACGGGGTAGGCTATACAGAGGGGAAAAGTGATACACCCCCTTACCGGAGGTCGACGCGGACGCGCAGCGGATTACCGGGAGGAGGTTGCGGGAGGCCACCGTCCCTCGTCCATCCACCACTCTGGGTGGGCCAAACCGTCTTAAGTACTCAATAAGCGTTTCGCTGAATCTCTGACAAACTTGTCTGCCGCCTGTAGGTATGTCTTGAGCAGTTCTTCGTATTGTTGCAAGCCTGTAAGCTTCCACAGGGCTCTGGCACAAACTAGATAGTCGATACTCAAGACTCTATCTCCACGCTTTGGGGTTAATCCGCCTTCAAGATAATGCCGATATTTCTCTTGGAGCTGCGGCACTACTCCCTGATCACCAAGTGTCTCGGCGGCCTGATAGAAATTAGCCAATGGAGGAGATTGGTTCTGTATTCTTTCTCTTATGAACGCCAACACCCGCTTTCGATCGCTATGCCTAACCAAGGCCGAAACTATGTGGCTCCAACTAATTTCATCACCTTCGCGCATGATGATGTCGAGTATTTTCTCGTCCTCGTCCGATAGCTGTGGCTTTGCGATATAAGCGGAACACAAATCCAACCTGTCTCGCGCGGAGAGCGACTCCCACTTATGGTCAAAGTCATCTGCTTTCAACTCCAGCCCACCTGCAAGAAACTTTGACGTTTGAATCCATAGATTTGGATTCAACCGGTAAATTTGAAGCCATTCGGATTCCCGGACGAGTTCACGTGCCTTGCCCATTCGCTGCCCCTCGATTCTTGTTTTTGAATTCACACCGGTATCATTGTTAGAAGGACTGTGTATACGGGTCACACCGTCCATATTGTACGCGCTCCTCTGCACCGATCCCCTGGCGTAACTCATACAAATTCAGAGCGGATCGGGCAAACATTTGACGGCTCGGTGACTGCTAGGCTAGCCTCAAAGTTCGCTCCGGCTGCGGCCAAGGCAGAGATCGTGTGCACGGTGTCTAAAATCCTCAAAAAACTACAGCTTAGCTTGATCATGGTGGGGCTGGCGTGGCTTGTCCTGGCGGCGCCGATGCGGCCCGCGCATGCCGCGCACGCCATGGTGGCCAGCGTGCACGAGTTGGCTTCTCAGGCCGGAGTCGAGACGTTGAAGGCCGGGGGGAACGGGGTGGACGCGGCTGTGGCAGTGGGTTTTGCGCTGGCGGTGGTTCACCCGCAGGCCGGCAACCTGGGTGGCGGCGGATTCATGCTGATCCGCCAGGTGGACGGCACGCTGCACTTCATCGACTACCGCGAGAAGGCGCCTGCCAAGGCCAGCGAGAAGATGTATCTGGATGCCTCGGGCAAGGTCATTCAGGATCTGAGCCGGGTGGGTTACAAGTCGATCGCGGTCCCCGGTTCGGTGGCGGGAATGGTCTATGCGCAGCGGAAGTACGGCAAGCTGAAGCTGGAGGAGGTGATTGCGCCCGCGATCAAGCTGGCGCGCAACGGATTTCCACTCGCCTACGAAGACGCGGAGAGCCTGAAAGATCCTTACCTCGGGCAGTTCACGGAGTCGAAGCGA
The DNA here is from genome assembly GCA_035319065.1 of Terriglobales bacterium. Lineage (GTDB taxonomy): Bacteria > Acidobacteriota > Terriglobia > Terriglobales > Acidobacteriaceae > DASPRM01. Next base: position 9,869 of record DATHDM010000211.1, on the reverse strand, counting down.
ATCTTCCAGCGCGACGGGAAGTACTATCAGCCGGGCGAAATCCTGAGACAGCCAGAGCTGGCGACCACGCTGACGAGGATCGCCAGGAATCCGGAGGATTTTTATCGTGGCGCGATGGCGCGCGAGCTCGCGGCCACCATCCAGAAGGGTAACGGCCTGGTCACGGCGGAGGATCTGGCCGGCTATGAGGTCAAGGAGCGGAAGGTCATCCACGGGACCTATCGTGGATACGACGTGTACAGCGCGCCGCCTCCTTCTTCGGGAGGAGTGGCTCTGATCGAGTCGCTGAATATTCTGGAGGGATACGACCTGGGGAAGCTGGGCAACCGTTCGGCGGCGTCCATGCACCTGACGGTGGAGGCCTTCCGGCGGGCCTATTTCGACCGCGCCGAGTTCATGGGGGACCCCGACTTCGCTAACATTCCGGTCGCGCAGTTGATCGACAAGCGCTATGGCGAGGCGTGGCGCGAAGGGCTGGACCCGCATCACGCGAGCTTGAGTGGAAGCCTGCAGCGGCCGGCGATTTTCAATCAACTGGAACGTTATGCGGCGCTGCATCCGCAACCCGCGGTCGGGCTCGAGCCGGAACACACCACCCATTATTCGGTGGTCGATGCCGAGGGGAATGCGGTCGCGGTCACCACGACGCTGAACGACAGTCTGGGATCGCGGGTGACGGCGGAGGGCTTGGGCTTCCTGCTCAACGACGAGATGGACGACTTCGCCGCAGCACCGGGGACGCCCAACCTGTATGGCCTGGTGCAGGGCCCGGCGAATGCGGTGGGGTCGAGCAAGCGTCCGCTGTCGTCGATGACGCCCACCATCGTGACCAGGGACGGCAAGCTGTTCCTGGTGCTGGGTTCGCCCGGAGGTGGGACCATCATGACCACCGTGGCCAACGTCCTGATGGGGGTGATCGATTACGGGATGAACATCCAGGAGGCGGTTAACGCGCCCCACTTCCACCATCAGTGGCTGCCGGATGAGACACGGCTGGAGAAGGGCTTCTCCCCCGACACGGTCCATCTGCTGGAAAAGATGGGGCATAAGATCGAGGTGCGCAACTACTGGGGAGACGCAGAATGCATCGCGCTGGATCCCCGGTCGGGAGAGCGCTTGGGAGCCAGCGATGCGCGGAATAACGGGAAAGCAGTGGGGTACTGAATGCTGAAAGCGATGTCGACATATGTCTATGTCCGGGAGCGCCTGCATCCCGGACTGTTGGACGGCCTGGTCAGGGGTGGGGCGGAAGCGATCGAGATTTTTGCGGCCCGGGGACACCTGGATTACGCCAACCGCAAGCAGCACGTGGTGGAGATCGCCAACTGGTTTCGCGCCAGCGCGGTGCCGCTGAACTCGGTGCATTCGCCCATGTACGTGGACTACGACTGGGGGCGAAGAGACTCGCCCATCAGCATCACCGATGGAGAGAAGCGCAAGCGGGTGGACGCGATGGATGAGATCAAGCGCGCCATCGAGATCGCCGAGCAGATTCCCTTTCGCTTCCTCATCCAGCATCTGGGTGTGGGCGGGGAAGACTTCACGGACAAGAAGCTGGACGGGGCCATGACCTGCGTGGAGCACTTGCGGGCCTTTGCCAAACCGCTGGGTGTGTCCATCCTGCTGGAGAACATTCCCAACGATATGTCCACACCGGAGAAGTTGCTGGAGTTTCTCAACGTCACCCACTTTCCCGACGTGGGGGTGTGTTTTGACTTCGGACACGCGCACCTGATGAGCAGCGTGGAAGAGGCGTTTGGCCTGCTCAGGAAGCACATCCGCTCCACCCACGTGCACGACAACAAGAAGGATGTGGATTCGCACCTCTGGCCGGGCCAGGGCAACATCGACTGGAAGCAGGCGATGGAGTTGCTGAAAACGGCGCCCCACGTGCCTCCGCTGCTGATGGAGATCGAGGGAGACGATAAGGCGGATATCTCCGGCGCGATGGGCGCCGCCTACCGGCGGCTGGAGTCCAGCTGACGGAAGACGGCAATCCCCGTCAGGTTACGGCTTCGTTCCTAAGGCTTATTTATGTCGCTAACAGCAAACGAAAAGATAGGCGCGGCAGCGCCGGTGGCGCGCATCTCCGAGCTGTCGAAGTTCGAGGGTCAGTCGATCACCCTGAAGGGCTGGCTCTCTAACCTGCGGGAGAGCGGCAAGCTGCTCTTTCCGCAGTTCCGCGATGGGTCGGGGGTGGTGCAGGGAGTGGTGGCAAAGAATTCCGTGCCGCCGCAGGTGTTCGACGCCGTTAAGGACCTCACGCAGGAGTCGAGCGTGGTCGTGCACGGCAAGGTGCGGGCGGACAAGCGGGCCCCCGGAGGCTATGAGCTGGACGTTGTGGACGTACAGGTGATTCAGAAGGTGCCGGAAGCCGATCCCTACCCGATCACGCCAAAGGAGCATGGCGTCGACTTCCTGATGGAGCATCGGCACCTGTGGGTGCGATCGCCGCGGCAGAGCGCGGTGCTGCGGGTCCGCGCCGAGATCGAAAGAGCCATGCACGATTTTTTCGACCAGCAGGGCTTCGTGCGCACCGATCCTCCGATTCTTACGCCCGCAGCCTGCGAGGGCACGACCACCTTGTTTCCGGTGGAGTATTTCGACGAGCAGGCGTATCTGACGCAGTCCGGCCAACTCTATATCGAGGCCACGGCGATGGCGCTGGGAAAGGTGTACTCGTTCGGGCCGACGTTCCGCGCCGAGAAGTCGAAGACACGCCGCCACCTCACGGAGTTCTGGATGGTGGAGCCGGAGGTGGCCTATGCCGAGCTCGACGACATCATGGCGCTGGCCGAGAGCTTCATCGCCTTTATCGTGCAGCGAGTCTTGCAGCGGCGGAGAGCCGATTTGGCGACCCTGGGCCGGGACGTGAGCCTGTTGGAGAAAATCACTCCACCGTTTCCCCGCATCAGCTACGACGAGGCGGTCGAGATCCTGCACCAGGGCCAGGCGCAGGGGAAGCTGGAGGCCCGATTTGAATGGGGCGGGGACTTTGGCGCGCCCGATGAAACCTACATTTCATCGCAGTTCGATAAGCCGGTGATGATCCATCGCTATCCCGCGAAGGTGAAGGCGTTTTACATGGAGCCGGATCCGAGCCGTCCGGAGCTGGCGCTGTGCGTCGATGTGCTGGCGCCGGAAGGTTACGGGGAGATCATCGGGGGATCGCAGCGCATCGGCTCCTACGAGCTTCTGTTGAAGCGGATCAGGGAGCACGAACTGCCGGAGGATGCTTTCAAGTGGTACCTGGACCTGCGCAAATATGGCGGCGTGCCGCATGCAGGCTTCGGCATGGGTTTGGAGCGGGCCGTAGCGTGGATCTGCGGACTGGAGCACCTGCGGGAGACCATCCCCTTTCCACGCATGCTGTATCGCCTGTATCCCTAGGACGATGCTGGCGGCGCCAGGGGAGTTGGAGAGAAAGGATTGAACGCACGGCTATGACTGAAGTGGTTACTGAGCACGCAACCTCCGCGCCGGGGACGGCAGCGGGGAGCTCCAACCGAACGGGGATCCTGCAAAAGAAAATCCGCGTGATCGGAGTGCCGCTGGATCTGGGACAGTCGCGCCGAGGCGTGGACATGGGGCCATCGGCGGTCCGGGTGGCGGGATTGGAGGCGCGGCTGGAATCCCTGGGGCACAAGGTCGAGGATGCGGGCAACATCGCCGTCGCGATAGCCGAGCAGAAGAAGGAAGGGAACCCGCGGGCGAAATACCTGAAGGAGATTACCTCCACTTGTACCAAAGAGGCGGAGCTGGTGGTGAAGACGCTGGAGGCGGGCGAGGTTCCGCTGGTGTTGGGTGGAGACCATTCTGTGGCAGTGGGCACGGTGTCCGGAGTGGCGGAGTTCTACCGCCGCAAGCAGCAGAAGGTGGGGCTGCTCTGGATCGATGCGCACAGCGACATCAATACCCCCGATAGCTCGCCCAGCGGAAACGTTCACGGCATGCCCCTGGCAGCGCTGATGGGCCTGGGTCTGCCCGAGCTCTCGGGCATCTTCGGATTCAGCCCCAAGATTGCCCCGGAGAACTGCGTGCTGCTGGGGATTCGCAGCATCGACGAAGTGGAGAAGGAGCATGTTCGCCGCGCCGGGATCGAGGCCTTTACCATGCGCGACATCGACGAGCGCGGCATGCGCACGGTGATCGAAGAAGCCTTGCGCATGGCAGGCCGCGGCACCGCCGGCTACCACATTTCGCTGGACATGGATTGGATCGATCCGGAGGATGCTCCGGGAGTCGGCACGCCGGTGCGCGGCGGCGCCACCTACCGGGAAGCCCACCTGGCCATGGAGATCATCGCCGACCACGGGCGGATGACCAGCTTTGAAATCGTGGAAGTCAACCCGGTGATCGACGAGCACAACCGAACCGCCGAGCTCGCGGTGGAGCTGGCGCTGTCGGCGTTTGGGAAGAAGATCCTGTAATCAGGCTGCGGTTGGGGTGCCCCCATTCACGCTCGAAGGGAGCAACAGCAGACCCCTCGTCGGACTCAAGTCCTCCCCGGATGAAAAGAAGAGAGCCGATCTGCTTCCCGGTGCAGGGATCCCCCTGTCCGCAGGCGCCTGCGCGGCACGCTCTCTAGCTTAAGCGCGGACTTCGGCGCTGCGCGGTTCCCGGCGCTCGTGCAGAAATTCGTATCCGGTAATATGCACCGCCACCGAGTGCCTGGGATTGCTGCCGTGGGGAGGCAGGGAGCGCGCGACCTTGCCGGTGCACAGCACCTTGCTGCCGGGCTGGCCGGAAATCTCCTCCGGCATTTCGAAGATCAGCTCCACTACGGTTTTCGAGGCGATAGGGGCATCGCTTTCAAACAGCACGCCGGTGCGGCTGACGTTCCGCACCTGACCCTCGGTCCACTCGCCAGACTTGGCAGCGCGGAATTGTAGCGGCAACTGCATGCTCAAGCGGCGCGCCCGCGGCCGCCAGCCCGACTGCCGGTTGAGCTGGGCGCGGTTCTGCACGGTGGTATGGGAGGCCACGCGCTCGGTACGGCGCATGGTGTTCCAGTCATAGCCGTATTCGGCTCCACAGCGAAGACAGACCTGGTAGTACGAGTCCCCATTGCTGGCGCGGCGCGGCCAGGAAAACTCATGGGAGCACGTCATGAATGGGATGACGTCTGAAAGCAGGCGTTCCATGGTCCTATGATGCTGAAGGACACGCCCCGCTGGGTAGAGTACTGAAGTACTAGGCTGCGGGGCATCAGGCTTGACACGGATCTGGTGCAGGCGATGTGGGGCAGTGGTTGCATTCCGGGAGGCCGAGGCTTTATTTTCGCCAACATGGCCAAGAAGTTGCGGGTGGGAGTTCTGTTCGGAGGCCGAAGCGGAGAGCACGAGGTTTCCCTGCTTTCCGCGGCCTCGGTACTCCAACACATCGACAAGACTAAGTACGAGGTGGTTCCGATCGGGATCACCAAGGAAGGCCGGTGGCTGACCGCCGCCCATGCGGAACGCCTGCTGCGGGGGCATAAAAAGGAAGAAAGGCACCTGCGGGCGGGGGATCCAGAGGCCACCGCGGCGGCGGCGGTGCTGGCCAAGGGCGAGTCCGTACTGGTCCCGCCCATGCCCAGTTCCGACCATTCTGCGATCATTCCGTTTGAGACCGAGTCCCATTCGCCGGCAGGCCATGAGTTGCTGCGGCCCGCGGAACATGCCATCGCCGTGGATGTCATCTTTCCCGTCCTGCACGGCACCTTTGGCGAAGATGGCACCATCCAGGGCCTGCTGGAGTTGGCGGACATCGCCTACGTTGGCGCGGGGGTGCTGGGGTCGGCGGCAGGCATGGACAAAGACGTCATGAAAAGCCTGTTCCGCGATGCCGGTCTCAGCATCGTGAAGCACGTGACCATCCTGCGCGGGGATTGGGAGAAGGACCCGGCCAGAGTGCGCAAGAAGATAGAGATGCGGCTGAAATACCCGCTGTTTGTCAAGCCAGCGAACCTGGGGAGTTCGGTGGGCATCAGCAAAGCGCACGACCCCGGCGAACTGGATGGCGCGATCTACGAGGCCGCCAAGTACGACCGCAAAATCATCGTCGAGCAGGGAGTGGGCGGGAAGAAGGGGCGGGCGCGCGAGATCGAGTGCTCGGTCCTGGGCAACGATGATCCGATTGCATCCGTCGCGGGAGAGATTGTGCCGGCAACCGAATTTTACGATTATGCGGCCAAGTATCTGGATGAGGGTTCGCAGCTGCTGATTCCCGCCCGCATCAGCAAAGCGCAGCAGAAGCAGGTGCAGCAGATGGCCATTGCCGCCTTCAAGGCCGTGGACTGCTCGGGGCTGGGCCGCGTCGATTTCCTGATGGATCCCAAAACCGGCAAAATCTACGTAAACGAGATCAACACTATGCCGGGCTTCACCTCAATCAGCATGTATCCGAAACTCTGGCAGGCGTCGGGCATTTCCTATCCAGAGTTGATCGACCGCCTGATCCAGCTGGGGCTGGAGCGCCACGCGGACAAGAAGCGGAACCGGTACAGCAAGGAGTAAGGAAACTGCGGACCCGGCAACCGGTGGAGGTCTCATGACAGGCAAAGTGGTAGTCGTGACAGGCGCGACCGGCGGACTGGGAACCGCGGTCACGAAGGCCTTCCTGGATGCCGGGGCGATCACGGTAGGTGTCGCACCGAGCATTCGAGCTTCGGATTTCAGTCATCCAGCATTCAAGCCGGTGCCGGCCGACATCGCCACCCCCCAAGGAGCGCAGGACGTGGTTGACGAGGTGCTCCGCCATCTGGGGAGGGTTGACGTCCTGGCCCACCTGGTGGGCGGCTTCGCTGGCGGACAGCCGGTAGAGAAAACCGATGACGCCACCTGGAAGCGCATGATGTCGCTCAACCTGGACGCAGCGCTCTATATGACGCGCGCCGTTCTGCCGCCGATGCAACGCGCGGGAAGCGGACGAATCATCGCGATCGGCAGCCGCGCGGCGCTGGAGCCGGGAGCGAGCGTGGGAGCTTACAGCGCGTCGAAGGCGGCGATGGTTTCGCTCATCCAGACTATCGCGATTGAGAATAAAAATCGGGGGATCACGGCGAATTCGATTCTGCCGGCCACGATCGACACACCCGGCAATCGCAAAGCGATGCCGGGCGGCGACTATGCGATGTGGATCAAGCCAGAAGCCATCGCCACTATGATCTTGTGGCTGGCAGGAGACGCGGGGGCGGCAGTGACCGGCGCGGCGATTGAGATGTATGGCGCGCAGTTGTGATTCTCGGAAGCGTCCGGCTTGGGACTGCTGATTGCTGACTGCTACTTTCCCACCGCCAACGCCTCTCTCGCCGGCTTCACTTTTTCCATGAAGGCGCGAACCCGGTTCACGTCGACGGGATTTTCCATCACCCCATCCTCCTTCAGGCTTGAGCCCACGATGATGCCGTCGGCGTATTGCAGAAACCCGGCCACGTTGCCGGTGTCACTGCCGCTGCCGATCAGGACCGGCCGGGTGGCCAGGCGCTTCACCTCGCGAACCTTCTCCAGGTCAGGCGCGCTGCCGGTCATGCGGCCGGAAACGATGACGCCATCAGCGCCATAAAATTCGGTCCACTCGATGTGTGTGGCCAGGTCGATGCCCGGAAAGGGCACGGAGTGCTTCTTATCCACGTCGGCGAAGATATGAATGCTCTCGGCGTGGAGTTCCTTGCGCTTGCGCATCAGGTCGGCGGCGCAGCCGTGATCGAGTTCGCCCGTATCCCAGAGCCGTGACCCGGTAAGGATGCAGACCCGAATAAAGCGCGCGCCCGCCGCTACTGCGATTGACAAGCAGACGATGCCGCCGTTGTGAATTACGTTGATCCCCACTGGCAGGGGGAAGCTGCGCACTACTTCAGCAGCCGCCACGGCTTGTGCGGTCATTGCCTCCGGTTGGACGGCGGAGCCGACATGGTACGGCAGGTCCCACATGTTCTCGACCATCAGGCCGTTGACTCCGCCCTGCACGAGGGCTTCGGCGTCCTGCATGGCCTGGTCGATGATCTTCTGCATGCCGTAGCCGGTGTAACCGGGAGAGCCGGGCAAGGGCCACAAGTGCACCATGCCGATGACCGGCTTGGGCACGCCGAACAGGTCCGCCAGAGACTTCAGTCGCGGGCGATCCATCGCTTGTTTCCACTCGGGCTTAGCTTGCACTGCTACCTCCTGGGGATGGTGTGCGGCGTGACTTCACCTTCAGATTCAGGCGATCGACAACTTTCCGGCGCACCGGATCCCACTGCCGATCCAGGCGAGCGCGGCGGAGCAGGGCCAGAATACGGTCTGCGCCCGGCATCATTTCACCGGCCCCGACCACAGCGGCTGCCGCGGCTCCCGCGGCGTTGGCCAACAGCGCCGCTTCTGAGGCCGGCCAGCCGCGCCAGCGGGCCTGCAGGTAGGCGCCGACAAAGGCATCGCCCGCGCCCGTGGTGTCAACCGTGGCGACGGGAAGCGAGGGCACACGATGCAGCCTTCCGGCCTCGTGAATCAGGCATCCGCGGCTTCCCAGCTTCACAATCACCTCGCGAGCTCCGGCGCGCTGCAAGGCCTCAAATGCGCCGTCTGCGCTGCGTGCTCCGGTGAGCGCACGGGCTTCGTCCAGACTCACAAAGAGGATATCCACCTTGCGGCTGACTTGCAAAATCCTGCGGGGAATTTCGAGGCTGGGCGCGCTGCCGACGTCCAGAGAGGTGGCGCCTCCAATCTTCTGCATCGCCCGGAGCAGGTACTCTGCGGTGCTTGCCGTAGCAGAGGTCAGAAAGTTATATCCGACAAAGTGCGCTGCCTGCGCGCCGCGAAGGCAGCCGGTGTGGTTAGCAGGTGGCTTCACCATGCCGCTGGCGCCCCGGCTGCCGAAAAATGTCCGCTCCCCGTCAGCGGTGACCACGATATACATGATCCCGGTCAGGGCCCGTTCTCGGCGCTGAACGTGGGAGACATCGACGCCCTGGGCTCGTAGAATGCGCAGGACAACTTCCGCGAAGGCGTCCCGGCCGACCGCCCCCAGCAGGCGCACCGGCACACCCCAGCGCGCCAGGGAGATGGCACAGTTGGCAGCAACGCCACCGCAGTGAAGCTCGAGTTGCGAGGACAGGCAGTCCTCGCCGGCGTTGGGAAGAGATTTGATCGGAGCCATGATGTCGAGCGTGATGTCTCCGAGTAAGATTACGGCTGCTGGGCGTCGGGTTCGCGGGTTCACCGCCCGGCATTGTAACGGACTAGGCAGTGACTTCCGGAAGTCATTCCGTCGAGCAACAGCGGAGGAGCGACTTGGCCGATTATCTTGACGTCCGCGAAGAAGTCGCCGAGGCACTGGCAATGGCGAAGCCCGTGGTGGCGCTGGAGACCACGGTGATTGCGCACGGCTTGCCGCGGCCAACCAACCTGGAGACAGCCCGCCGGATGGAAGCGGCGGTGCGGGAGCAGGGTGCGGTGCCGGCCACCATCGGCATCCTTGAAGCGCGAGTGAAGGTGGGCCTTACTCCCGGGGAGCTGGAGATTTTCGCCAATTCGGATGAGGTCGCGAAGGTGAGCTGCGGAGATATGGCAGCGATTCTAGCCGATGGCGGCATCGGGGCGACCACGGTGGCGGCCGCCGCTTTTATCGCCGCCCGCGCGGGAATTCCAGTTCTGGCGACCGGCGGCATTGGCGGCGTTCATCGCGGGGGAGAGAAAAGCATGGACATCTCCGCGGATCTGGGAGAGCTGGCCCGGAGTCCGGTGGCCGTGATCTGCTCGGGAGCGAAGGCGATTCTCGACCTGGCGCGCACGCTGGAGGTGCTGGAGACCCTGGGAGTGCCGGTGGTGGGTTGCGGGACCGGCGAGTTCTCCGCCTTCTTTGCCAAAGACAGCGGGCTGCGTTTGCATCACCGCATCGACACGCCCGAA
>DATHDM010000210.1:0-8814 GCA_035319065.1 Terriglobales bacterium | reverse complement strand
TAACGGCGATGTAGCTCACCGCGTTGGCGAAAAAGCACCAGCCTTCCCCGATCCTGGCCACCAGGATGCCCGCCACCGCCGGCCCCACCACGCGCGATGCGTTGAACATGGAGGAATTGAGCGCGATGGCGTTCAGCAGATCCTCCTTTCCAACCATCTCCACCATGAACGCCTGCCGTGCGGGAATATCGAAGGCGCTGACCACCCCCAAGAGCGCGGCGAGCACGAAGATGTGCCAGATCTGGACGCGCTGGCTCAGGGTGAGCGCAGCCAGAATCAGCGCCAGCACCATGGAGGAAGTCTGGGTGGCGATCACCAGCTTGCGGCGGTTATAGCGGTCGGCAACCGTGCCGCCGATGGGAGCAACCAGGAAGACGGGAAACTGGCTGGCAAAGCCAATCGTTCCCAGCAGCAACGACGATCCGGTCTTGCGGTAAACCAGCCACGCTTGCGCCACGTTCTGCATCCAGGTCCCGATCAGGGAGATCAACTGCCCGCTGAAGAACAGTTGAAAATTCCGGTGGGTAAGAGCGCGAAACGTCGTTTGAAGGCGATTGGCCGGGCGGGGCGAAGCAGCGGGCGAATCTGCCGTGGTGGCCATTTTGGCGGGATCGGATGCCATGTGTTCCAGTGAGCAGTGCGGACGCTCTCCTCCGCGGCCCTACCGCTCCGGAGAATCTCCTGACCTGTCCATGCTACCGGATTTTTAAGGCAAACTGTTGTGACGAGAATTTCCGGCTGTGTCTGGGACCTTTCCGGGTCGAGTTGTTACAAATAGATGATCTGGTGATCCGGACAGCGCGGCTGCGTTGCCCGATAAAGCTCTTCCAGCAGGGTCTGCCCATGGCGCGCCAGGAAGTAGATGCCGCTGGTTTCCCGCTCCTGGAGTCCCTTGTCGGGAAACAGCGCGGCGCTCAGCGCATCGGCCTGTCTGGCCACTTCCTCGTTCTTCCGCAGCTCGGCACGCGCTGCTCGCGACCTTAACTGCTCCAATTGGTATTGCATTTTCGACAACGCGTGCTTGCCCGCGTCCACCAGCGTCGGGTCGAGGCGCTCCAGCTCGTTCAGCAGATCGGCAACCTTCTGCTCAGCAAGCTGCGCCACTCCGTCGAACTTCTGCTGTACTCCGGAAGGCAGCGCACGCTCGGCCAGCAGCCGACGTGTCTCCTCGGGACCATGAAAGAGGTCCGCCACCCTGAGCTTATACCTCTCCAGCAGCTTCTGCGGCTTCGCCTCCACCAGGGTTGCACTGAAGCGCGGCAGCACCGGCGTTATCCGTCCTAACAACTTCTCAAAAACCACTGCCGCCTGCGCAAAATAGGCTACTTCGGCGGGGCCCCCGGTGTAGGCCAATGTCGGCAGCAGGAAGTCCTGCACTACGGGGCGCAGCAGGACGTTGGGACTGAAATTCTCAGGCGTGGCAGCAATCATCGCGAGCAACTGCTCGCGCGTGATCTTGTCTTCGCCTACTGCGAAGCCGCCACCGTTGACCCGCCGGACCGCGGTTCGCTGCCCGTCCTTGATCTCGAACAACAGCGTCGAGGATGATGTGACCTTCACCTGCTGGTGATAGCCCGCCTCTTCCAGGTCCCTGCCGCGCTCGAGCAGCGCCCGGTCCAGGGCTTCAGCATTTTCAATCGCGTCACGATAGATCGGCTGGGCGATGCGCCGCAGCTCCGCATCGGAGGCATCGACCTGAATGACGCCCCAGGGCCGGAAGATTCGGGCAAAAAGGCGGGCGAAGGAGGAGCCCATGGTCTCGCCTGAGCGGTAAGACTCCCGCAACAGATCCGTTGCCTCCGATTCGCCCAGCAGTTCGGCGGCCTGCGCCACCGCGTGCTCGATCTCCGCGCCCAAGCGAATGCTCCCCACGGGCGCATCTTCGATCCCGTGCGAACCGGCGGTGATCCTGTGCAGCATTCCACCCGGCCCAGGAATCCAAGCGTGGTTGACTTCCTCCAGGTCGTGATCTTCGGTGGCCAACCAGAAAATGGGGACGCACTCCACACCCGCGGCAGTCGCCTCCTCCGCGAGCCTCACCGCGGTCAGGGCTTTGAGGATGGCAAACAGGGGTCCCCCGAACAACGCCACCTGCTGTCCCGTAACGATGGCCGCGGCTCCCGCCCGCAGCCGCTCAATGTTGCGCAGGGTTTCAGGAGAGCCATCCCACCGCCGGTTCTGCCGCTCCAGAACTTCCGCCACCCTTTGCCGGCGATCCGTCCCGTGGGCGATGCGCCTGGCCTCATCCTGAGCCCATTCCGTCAGCTGCGGGGGATGAGGGTAGAAGCTGCGGGCTTTGCCAGAGTAGGCGAGGTAGTCGAGGAACAGCAGCGAGCTATGAGGAATAAGGTTGAAGGGCAAGCACTCGGAGTGCACTACGGCCTCCCCACCGAACTGGCGCGCGGCTGACAGAGAGGCCTCCTACATGGATTCCCCAAGCCCACGCGGGGTTTGATGTCTGAATCCACACTCCGATGCAAGAAAATAAGCACCCGCCGCTAGACTGCGTTTTGCCCGGATTGTAAGCAGGGGGCGGTCGGCGGGTGAATCAGGAAAAGGCTTCCCGAGCGGCAGCGCCACAGCATCGCGCCGCGGATTACCTTTTGCGCAGCACTACCCGCGTTGGCGCTCCCTCTACACCCGCCAGCTTTACGGGAAGCGCGATCATGTCGTAATTGCCGCCGCTGACCCGCCGCAGATCGAGCCCTTCTACGATCACCACGCCTTTGCCCAGCAGCGCCAGGTGCGCCCTGGGCTCAGGGGATCCGAATTTCTCCGCCGAAAGATAGTCCACACCCACCAATTCCACGCCCGCCTGAGCCATCAGCTCGGCAGCGTCGGGCGAGATCGCGACGAAGTCCTTGTGAAAGGACTTGTCGTTCCAGAAATTGTCGTAAGAACTGCGCGTCTTGAACAGAATCCGCGTGGCTCCGCGCCAGGGATGCCGGTTTAGCTCGGCGGAGTCGATGATCGCCGCGCCCCGCGAGCATTCAATGACCAGCGCCGGCCCGATCAGCTTCTCCACCGCAACCTGGTCGACAGATGCTCCGCCGGCGATGAAGTGCAGCGGCGCATCGATGTGGGTCCCGGTGTGCGCTCCCATGTGCAGATCCGAGAGGTTGAGTTTGTCGCCCTTCGCCATCGATAGCACCCAGGTGAACTGCGCCGGGGGATTGCCTTCGTAGATTGGAGTTTTGGCTGGATCAACCGCGACCGACACGTCAATCCAGCCGGAGGGCGCGCCACTATCACTGAGTTGTGCGTGCCCCGGGCCACCCAGGCCGTGAAAGACAATCGCAAGCAGGAGCGTGCGGAGAAACATGAGACGATGCGAACTTCGGCGAGGATAAGAATATGGCGTCATGTTGAACGAAAACGGCTCAGCCTGAGGTTCGGTCCAGGTACTTCACAAACACGACTTCGTTCTGGGCTTCGTTGTAAAGCAACTCATCGGCCATCGATTTCACCATCATCAGGCCGAGTCCGCCGGGCCGCATGCCAGCTTCCTCGCGGATGCGGGAGTGGCGCAGCGGATCGTCGGGCTCGTTGCTGACCGCAGCGTGGGGAATGTTGTCGAAACTAAATCCCGGCCCAGGATCCTGAATGCGGTAGAGCACCATGCGGGGCGTGTGCAGGAATGCGATTCTCACCTTGCGAGTGGGGTCGAGCTTGCCTCCCCATTCGATCGCGTTCAGCAGCAGCTCGTGAAAGACGTAGGAGACGATCTCGCGCAGGTCGGGCTTCAAGTCCACCTTCACTTGCATGATGAAATCCTGAATTCGAGCCGCCGCCTCGCGGGAGCACGGAACCAGCACCTCCACCCAGTCGGGCCGCGCCGAGATGACCTCAATCCGGTCGATGGCCCTCGCCGTCAGCGCCGATTGCACCTTCTCGCGCAGTTCATCCGGGCTGAACGGCTTGCGAATGTACTGGAAGGCATTCTCGCGGATGGCGCGCAATAATGTCTGCGAGGTGCTATCGGCGGTCATCATGATGACGCGCGAATTCTCCAGCTCGGTCTTGTTCTGGGAGAGCAACTCCAGTCCGTTGCGGTCGCCAAACCAGACATCGAGCAGCACCACATCAAAACCCTTCGACTTCAGCTGCTCCTCGACCGAGGCCCCGGTAGAGCAGACCGTCAGCTCCAGCTGGTCATCGTCCTGAAGGACCGCGGACACGAAGTCACGAATGGCTTCATCGTCGTCGCCAACCAGGACCTGTTTCGCTGGTTGCTCTTTCCCGCTCATCACACGCCTTTCAGGCCAGCAATCGACCCTAGTCCCCGTGGAAAACTACTATATGTGCCTGGTCCCCGAAATGTCACCTGCAAGGCTGGCGACGGCCACGGCGGACGGCGCGGGAGCGTCCTGCAACCGCCGATGTCCCGCGTCCTCGATCCTTCGGCTGCGCGCTGGATGGCTGCTTCCACTGGCTTGAAAGCCACAGTCGTACTAAGATATGCGTCCCGTTTCTATCGCTCTGCCCGCATTTTCGGCCCTCAAAATTCAGGTTCGCCAGGAGGCTCAGGATGTCCTCTCTCAGGAAACTCCTTATCACGGCGGTTGGGCTGGCCGTGACTCTGACTTTCGTGATCTCTGCCGCATTCGCCAGCGACAGTGCCGCAAATGCGCCCGACCCGCAGACCTCGTCCGGTACGACGCAATCCACCACCGACACGACCACAAGCACGAGCAAGAAGAAAAAGAAGAAGACTACCGACGACTCTAGCGCCCAGTCGGGCAGTGCTTCGAGCAGCGAGTCCACCGGCGCAAAGAGTTCCAAGAGCAAGTCGAAGAAGGCTGACAGCACGGCTTCCAGCTCTACTCAGACCGCGGCCGACCAGACCGCCACCACCTCGAAGAAGACGTCGAAGTCCAAGAAGAGTGCGGGAGGCGATACCTCGGCCGGCACGACCTCCACCAGCGGCTCAACCCAGACGGGCGAGCAGACCGCGACGAAGTCCAAGAAGAAATCCAAGAAGACCGGCGAGGGCGAGGGTGCCGCCACCACCGGCTCTGGCGCCAGCGGCTCCGCCGCCCCTGCTGCTTCAACTCAGGCTGCCACCACTGAGACTGGCACGACGTCCAGTAAGAAGTCGAAGTCCAAGAAGACAGCTGCGGCCGATACTTCCGCTTCTTCCACTGCGGCCACGACCCCGCCGCCTGCGTCAACACCGCCGCCGGCAGCAACGCCACCCGCGAAACCGGCGACGACCAGCACGGCTGCGTCGACTGGCTCTGCTGCCGCCAGCGCCAGCGGTTCCGCTGCGAAAACCAAGTCCGCCGCGGTGCAGGCACAGACTCCGCCGCAACCGGGCATGGTCTGGGTGAACCTGGACAGCGGCGTCTATCACAAGGGAGGGCGTTGGTACGGCAAGACCAAGAACGGCAAATTCATGACGGAGGCCGACGCGATCAAGGCCGGCTACCACGCCGCCAAGAACAACGAATAGCCCGGCAACAGCGAGGAGGGGGCAACTCGTGTGGATGAGGGTCGTGGTCACCCCGCGCGGGCGCCCCAACCTCCAGGTCTGTGAGCATGAGGAGTCTGGCGTGGAGGGCAGCCGTCGCTGGAGGGGAGGAGATCAGCATGCGTGGCCGTACTTGGATTATCATGATCGCGACCCTACTCCTGGCCATGACTCCTCTCTTTTCATCCGGAGCTTCTGTGCCTGAAGCGGGCACCCTCGCGCCGGACTTCACCCTAATGTCGCAGGAGGGCAAGCCCACCAGCCTGAGCCAGTTTCGCGGCGGTTGGGTTGTCCTCTACTTCTACCCCAAGGACTTCACCAGCGGGTGCACCATCGAGGCCCACAACTTCCAGCGGGACCAGCGGAAATACCTGGACAAGCACGCGGTGGTAGTCGGCATCAGCGTGGACTCGGTGGACTCCCACAAGGACTTCTGCGCCAAGGAAGGCCTAGGCTTCAAGCTACTCTCGGACAAGGACAAGGAAGTCTCCAAACTGTATGGGTCGCTCACTAACCTCGCGCTCATCAAATTCTCGTCCCGCAACACCTTCATCATCGATCCCCAGGGAAAGATCGTGAAGGTTTTCACCAGCGTCGATCCCAAGAAGCACAGCGACGAGGTTCTAGCCTCGTTGACCGAACTGCAAAGTGCCCCGACGCGCTAACGACAAGGCGATTGAGACTGCACAGCCGCCGACCTACCGAGGCCGCCTCGCTCCCTCTCCCAGCGGATACCTGCACCTGGGCCACGCGCGCACCTTCTGGACCGCGTATCAGCGAGCACTGTCGCACAATGGCACGCTGATTCTGCGGAACGAGGACCTGGACCCGCAGCGCTCCAAGCGCGAATACGCCACTGCCATGCTGGAGGATCTGAAGTGGTTGGGAATCTGCTGGCAGGAAGGTCCGGACTGCGGCGGTCCCCTGGGACCCTACTCGCAGAGCGAGCGACGCCGCTGGTATCTGGAGGCCTGGCGGAAGCTTCGCCAGGCGGGGCCCATCTATCCTTGCAACTGCTCCCGCAAAGATCTAGCCGAGGCAGCGCAGGCGCCGCATGGGGATAACGACGAGGCGATTTATCCTGGGACCTGCCGTTCTAGGGCTTCGAGCGCCGAGACGCCCGCCGGCGCTAACTGGCGCTTCCGCGTGCCCGATGGGATGCCGGTTCGCTTTCGCGACGGCGCTCAAGGCGAACAGCAGTTCACCGCGGGCAGGAATTTCGGGGATTTCATCATCTGGCGCCGCGATGATGTTCCCGCCTATCAGCTGGCGGTGGTGGTGGACGACTCGGCGATGGGCATCACCGAAGTGGTACGGGGCAGCGATCTGTTGAAATCGACTGGGCGGCAGCTGCTTTTGCTCTCGGCGCTGGGACTCTCACCCCCCGCCTACTATCACTGTGACCTGCTCACCGATGCGCAAGGGCAGCGGCTTGCCAAGCGGCACGATGCCCTCAGCCTCAGAGCGTTGCGCACCAGAGGTCTCTCTCCTGAAGACGTGCGTAGGAAATGGATGAAACTCCATCCGGACCCTCAGACTCCGGCCGGGACTCTCCGCGTATGATTTCTGAGGGATGCTGAGACGCGTGATGGTGAGCCAAGACATCCTGACCCTGCCACCTCCGCCTGCGGATGCCCGGCTGCGTTACGGACCGGAGCCCGCGCAGTTCGGCGATCTCCGGCTGCCCAGGAAGAATGTCCTTCCTCCACTTGTGATGATGATTCACGGCGGCTTCTGGCGCGCCCGGTACGACCTCAGCCATGCCGGCCATCTCTGTGGCGCGCTCACGGCGCTGGGGCTGGCCACCTTCAACACGGAGTATCGCCGCGTCGGCGACGCTGGCGGCGGCTGGCCCGGGACTTTTGAGGACATCCGCAGCGCCTATGCTTACCTCCGCCAGCACGCCAGCACGCGTCGCTTCGATTCCGCGAAGATGCTGATCATGGGACACTCGGCCGGAGGCCAGCTTGCGCTCTGCCTTGCCGGACACGAGCGTAGCGTGACTCGCTGCCTCAGCCTGGCGGGCGTGGCCGATCTTGAGCGCGCATTCGAACTCCACCTCAGCAACGACGCGGTGGTCGAATTTCTCGGCGGCAAGCCCGATCAGGTTCCGGAGCACTACGAGGAAGCCTCACCCATCGATCTTGCCATGCCGTATGCGACACAATACCTGCTGCACGGCCAGGGCGACCAAGTCGTCCCCATCGACATCAGCCGCCGTTACGCGCAGCGCAAGAAGAGCGTCGGCGAGGGGGTGGTTCTCCGCGAGATTCCCAAAGCCGACCACTTCGCTGTAATCGATCCCCGCTCACAGGCGTGGACGGCAGTGCAGGAGGCGGTGCTTCAGGCGCTGGGGTGAAGGCTTGCCCTAAAACGCAGACCGCCGTGAGAGGCGAATCTTCACGGCGGTCGCAGGTGCACCCTTACAACTGGAAATTGGTTTCTATACTACCGGGCAGAGCGAAATGATTTGTCACCAGCAAGTAAATAATTCGTCACAAAGCAGATTGATGAACCGGGAGCAAGCCTCACGGCTGCACATAGGCGGGGCTATTGGGCGTGGGCGGATCATAGTCGCGCCCGTACTTGTTCTTGTGGTTGAGGGTCATGAGTGGCGTAACCGTGAGCCTCACCGATCCCAGGCTGCGGTTATCCTCCGCAACCGCCACTGCGCGTGAGAGCCGCTCCAGCGTCTCAGGAGCCGCACCCTCGGCCCAGACTTTCATCAGGTAGCGTCCGGGATGGACGTCCGCGATGCTGAAGCTGCCGCTCTTGTCGGAGATCCCGTAGTAGGGAGACGGCAGGGCCACCACCACCGCACTCATCTGGCTGTGGATGCTGCAGAAGATGTATGAGATCCCCGCCTTGTCGAAGTGGACGTTGCGCGAGGTCCCAGCCTCGTAGAGGCCCAGGTCGAAGCGCTTCCCCTCGAACAAGGAGAATACGTTGTGAAAAAAGGGATCGCGATTCGGGAACTCTACCGTCGCCCCCACCGGTACCACCAGCAGGTGCGGCTCGAAGGTCTTGCTTTTTTGGGTCAGACGCAGGGGGCGTCCCGCGCCGGCTTGATTCCAGGCCCCGTCCGGCAGAGTGGTATTCCCCGCCGGTTCCAGCCACACCAGAACTCCTGAGCTGTCCGGCCGGAGGGTGGCTCGGCCTTCATCCTGAACTTCCACCCGACCAGTTACCGTGACCTGCTGGGCGAGCACGGTAGTTGGAATCACGCAAGCGAGCGCCCAGCGCAAGAGGAACTCCAGAGGCTTTCGGGATCTGGTTGCCCAGCGCAGCGTCGAAGTGATCAAAACAGCACTCCCATAGCGAGATTGATGTGGTTGGCGGTATCG
>DATHDM010000209.1:0-3438 GCA_035319065.1 Terriglobales bacterium | reverse complement strand
CGCGAGCGCCGCGCCCGGACCTGCGCCTCGAAGCCGTAAGACAATTGAATCTCGCGGGCGTGTCCGCTGGCATCAATTGTGCGCCGGTGCTGCCCGGGATCACCGACTCGCCCAAGGATCTTGAAGCCGTGGTGGAAGCTGCTGCCCGCGCCGGTGCAACATCGATCTTTGCCAACCCGCTGTTCCTCAAACCCTGCTCGGCCTCGGTGTTCCTGCCTTTCTTGGAAAAAGAATTCCCGCACCTGGTGGCGCAATACAAACAGCGCTATGAGGAGCGCGCATTCTTGCCGGCGGCCTATGGCAAACGCCTGTCGGAACTGATCGCGCGATTGCGGGCTAAGCACGGGATGCGCAACGACTACAGACGCTCCGCTCGGCGAGCTTACCCGGTCCCCGCCGAACCAGGGGAGCAGTTCAATCTTTTCGGAGATCCGGCACCGCCGGCGCCGGGCAAATTGTAAAATCGTGTGCTCGGGCCGATGAGGTCCGAGCAGTATCGGTCCATGCCTATCAAGCGACCCATCTTCCGCTATTGCGTCCTAACCTGCCTGTTCGCAATCACGGTCGCGTACGAGATCCCATATCTGCGCGATGTGCTCCGCGGCGAAGGGCGCAGTGTGGCTTTTTTCGGGATCGAATCGGGCACCGATCACGTGAGCACCGCTAGCAAGGAGGCCTCTGAGGCTGGCATCCATCGTGGCGACGAGGTCATTTCGATCGACGGTCAACCGTACCGCGGCCTGGCGGATTGGGCGCGGCCGCTTGCCGGTAAGAGCATCGGCAGCACCATCGCTGTCGGTCTGCGGCCTGCCGATCCCTCTGCGGGCCCGGAGCACATCGTCCTACTGCCCGTGGAGGCGGTTCCCGTCGATCCCTGGAAGGTGGCCGCCAGTCTCACTCTGTATTTCCTGCTGCCGGCTATGTGTGTACTGCTCGGATTCTGGGTCGCCTTCACGCGCCCACGCGACCCCATGGCCTGGTTGCTGCTGGCGCTGATGCTGACCTTCCCCCACATTTTCGAGAGCTACAAAGCTGAGGCCTGGCCGCGGGGATGGCGAGAAGCGGCGATGTTCTATCACACCGCGTTGGGGTCCATGCTGCCGCTGGTCATGTTTCTGTTCGGCCGCCTCTTTCCGGAACCGTTCCCCGCTAGCTCGTGGTGGGACAAGGGCTGGAAGATCATGCAATGGTTACTGGCGATTCCCTTCACCGTGTTCGCGTTAATCGCAGCCCTGGAATCGGTCATCGACTTGGGGAATTACCACAGGGCGGCCGCCATCCGTCATGTCACTCACCCGCTGGACGGGGTGATGCAGGTCGTGGTGTACCTCTTGATCGGCAGTTTCTTCGCCGCCATGGGGACAAAATACGGGATGAGCAAGTCGCCGGACGCCCGCCGCAGGCTCCGCATCTTGTACTGGGGTGCAACAGCAGCGTGGACTCCTGGATTGCTGATCACGATCTATCCCCGGCTCACGGGGAGGACCGTCGCAGACCTCTTTCCGCAGTGGCTGATTCTTGCGGCTCTCGTTCCTCTCATCCTTTTCCCCTTGACCCTCGCTTACGTCATCGTTGTCCAGAAGGCAATGGACGTGGGTGTCGCACTCCGACAGGGGCTGCAATATGCTCTCGCCAAAAACGGTGTGCGCGTGGTGCAGATAATGGCCGTCGCTGCGGTCATCTCCGCCGCGGTGACCCTTGCCAGTCATGAAGGCCACAATCGTCCCCAGAAGATCGCCGTCATCGCACTGGGCATTACCGCGGTGTTCACCATTCGGCGCGTCGGCGATCGCTTTCGCTCCTGGATCGACCGCCGCTTCTTCCGCGAGGCCTACGACGCCGACCATGTGCTCGCCGAACTGAGCGAGCAGGTGCGCACCATGATGGAACCGAAGTCGCTGCTGGAGACCGTAAGCGCCCGGATCTCCGAAACGCTGCACGTTCCGCAGGTTGCAGTGCTGCTGGGTGGCGGCGCCTACCGCCCGGCCTATGCGATGGGGTACGGAGCCGTCCCCGACGTGACATTCCCTCCGGTAGCCGGAACCATCAAGGTCCTGCAGCGGCAGAAAGAGCCGGCCCGCGTGTACCTCAATGACCGCGACTCTTGGCTTTACCTCGACACCGAGGTGATGGAAGAAGAGCGTCATAAGCTGGCACAACTGGGATCGGAGTTGCTGTTGCCGCTGGCCGTTCGCGACAAGCTGCTGGGATTCATCTCGCTGGGTCCGAAACGTTCCGAGGAGCCCTACACGGGCACGGATGTGCGGCTCTTGAAGTCGGTGGCTGCGCAGACTGGGCTCGCGCTCGAAAACGCGAACCTGATGCGCGAGATTGCCGACGAAGTGGCCCAGCGCGAACGGCTCAACCGGGAAGTCGAGATCGCTCGCGAGGTACAAGAGCGACTGTTTCCGCAAACGCTCCCTGCGATCGCAGGTCTCGACTACGCCGGGCATTGTCGTCCTGCCTTGGGAGTCGGCGGCGACTACTACGACTTTCTGGCGTTGCCGCAGGGACAATTAGGGGTTGCGATCGGAGACGTTTCCGGCAAGGGCATTGCCGCCGCATTGATGATGGCCAGCCTGCAAGCCTCGCTGCGCGGCGAGGCGACACGCGCCCCGGAGAATCTGGCCGCTGCTGTTTCCAACATCAATCGTCTGGTCTATGAAGCCTCTTCGGCGAATCGCTATGCCACCTTCTTCTACGGGCAGTATGATCCCGCAACCCACCAGCTTCACTATGTGAACGCAGGGCACAACCCGCCGATCTTGTTTCGCGGCAACAACGGCACGTGGTCCGTGACCCGGCTCGACACCGGTGGAACCGTCGTGGGCCTGTTGCCCAGCTTTCCTTATCAGCAAGGCTCAGTCTCGGTTTGCGAAGGCGACATCCTGCTCGCCTACACCGACGGCATCAGCGAGGCCATGAACGCCGCCGACGAAGAATGGGGCGAGGACCAGTTGATGCGTACCATAGAAGACTGCCAAGGCCTGAGAGCACAGCAGATCCTGCAGCGCGTATTTGACGCCGCCGACGCGTTCGTGGCCGGAGCCAAGCAACACGACGACATGACGCTGGTGGTGCTGTGCGTGGGCCCGTTGTCAGTTTCGGAGAATGCTGCCTAAAGGAATTTCAGAAGAGCTTCGCTCGTCTCCTTGAAATTCTCTTCCATCAGCCAGTGGCCGGTATTCTTCAGGATCACCACCAACGAGTTGACGGCAATCGCCGCCACCTGCGCGCCTAGGGCCTGACCGTTAGCTTTCTCCCCGCCAACCGCCAGAACTGGCATGGAAAGCTTTGTTTGCGAAAGCACTTCGAAATCCTCTGCCGTTCTCGGGAAAGACTCGAAGTATTTCCAGCCCGCTCGCATCCGACCCGGGCGCGAGTACGCTGTGGTATATGCAGCCCGGTCGGCTTCGGGCAGCGAGTGCGCTTTGTCCG
>DATHDM010000208.1:0-17438 GCA_035319065.1 Terriglobales bacterium | reverse complement strand
CGAGTTGCAGGTGAGCGTGGAGCCGCGGCGGGTCACGATCCTGGGCAAGAAGGAGATGAGCATGACGGAAAGCGAGGGCGGAAAGATCGAGTACGTGGACTGGTATCCCGACCAGCTTCTGCAGTTCATCGACCTGCCCGGAGAGGTGGCGCCGGACAGGTCAACCGTCGAATTGCAGGCCGGACTGCTCAGATGCGAACTGCCCAGAGCTGCGGCAGAGAAAATCGCCACCACAGGAATCGCGGCCTAGCTGTGTTCTGCGAGGAAAGACCCTTGGCGACAAAATGGGCCACGACGGACCAGCGCCGATAGTGAAGGTGGAAGCCTCGCCGGGGGAGGAGGTTATGGAGCTGACACTCAGCAACGAAGAACACGAACTACTTGTGGACATTCTCGAGCACCGCCGTCGTGAATTGACGAAGGAGATCTCGCATACCGACCACCATGAATTCAAGGTGGGGCTGCGCAAGAGCGAGAAGCTGATCGAGTCCATGTTGAGCCGCTTGCGGGCAGAGGTGATGGCAAAGGCGTCTTAGATGATTTCGCCGGGCGGCGGGAATGGTTACCGAGCCTAAACCTCGCCGCCTGCGAGTTTCTCCGCAAAGGCACCGCTTGATATTGCTCACGAAAATCTGCGGAATCCGCGGCAGCGTTGCGTGTAATCGCAGGAGTGGCGGCGGAAGCCGCAGGTGTACAATGCGGCTGCAATCAGGGGCCCACAATCATTCTCTGAGTTAGTCCCTCAATTCTGAAGAACAAGAAGGAGGAGGTATGCGCGCAAGACGTGTCGCATTCGGGGTCCTCTTCGCCCTGGCGGCGTTACTCACAGCCAGTGCGCAACAACCGGGCGAGATTGCGGAGATCCACTTCAACCGAGTCAAGCCCGGCAGCAGTGCGCAGTACGAAGCTGGTCGCAAGAAACATATGGGTTGGCACAAGACTCAAAAGGATACCTGGTCCTGGTACACCTGGGCGGTGGTTACCGGGGAGGCCACCGGCAACTACGTGGTAGGAACCTTTCAGCACACCTGGAAGGATTTCGACGGGCGCGACAAGTTCACCCAGGCCGACGGGGCTGACGCGCAAGCCAGCATGGGACCCTATCTGGCGGGCGAGGAGCAGAGCTACTACCGTTACCGCGCTGACATGAGCCTGTCGCCAGAAGGATTTCCTCCGGCTGCCCTGATCTCCATCACCCACTTTATGGTCAAAGCCGATTCGGTGAACGATTTCGTGGAGGCGGTGAAGAAGGTGGGTGACGGAATCAAGAAGACCAATTATCCGCAGGCGGGCGCAAGTCGCTGGTATCAGCTGGTGAATGGAGGAGAGACTCCTCACTTCGTCCTGGTGGGCGACCGCGCCAACTGGGCCAGCTTTCAACAGCCCACCGACAAGACCTTGGATTCGATGATGGAAGACGTTTACGGAAAAGATCAGGGAGCGGCGATCCTCAGCTCTCTTCGCAAGGCCATACGTTCGACTCATACGGAAGCCCTACAGTACCGGCCCGACCTCAGCTATATCGCTGCGAAGTAATCTTCAGGCAGGCGGATGCGCCGGGGAACCCGGCGCATCCGATCTTGACTTCTCACTGGCGCGGCAGACCCGTCCGAGGCAGCGCGCTTAGCGCTTTAGTTTCTGGATGTCGTCATTGGAGTAGCTGCGGACAGCCTGTTTTTTCTGTTTTCTGGCTGCGGCAGCGATCTCCGCCACGCTCCGATTCTCGTCTTTCGCGACCCTGGAATACGGCGAATCGAGTTGCGCCACGCCGAAATTGAAGGGCGGCGGGCTGGCCAAGGCACCCGACACTGCCTGGAAGGGCTGAGAGGGCGGCGCTTGCTCGGAGGCTGCTCCCGCCTCACCGCCCGGCTGCAGGGCCGCCACGAACGCGGTCGAGGCCCAAGTTTGACCGGCGCTCAGATATCCCAGTTGGGCGGGCGACAACGCCACCCCGCCGGCTGGAATCTCCAGTGTTGCAATGGGAGGGTCGCCGAGATGGACGGAGGGCGTGTAGAGAAGCGGGGGCGAGGCGGGAGCTGCCGGAACCGCCAAGCCGGAACTGGTGGCAAAACCCTGGGGTGTAATGGTCACTTGCGCAAATGCGATGGCGCTCAGTACGGCTAACAGAAAGCATGAACCGCAAACACGGCGCATAGGCTTGCTCCTTCCTCCCGCCTGCCGCGGGTTAGTGTTCCTAGATTATCTCGCATATCGCG
Organism: Terriglobales bacterium; assembly: GCA_035319065.1. GTDB lineage: Bacteria > Acidobacteriota > Terriglobia > Terriglobales > Acidobacteriaceae > DASPRM01. The sequence continues at coordinate 15,222 of DATHDM010000208.1, read as the reverse complement.
AGGGCGTTGACATTTGCAAGAGGGATTCGCTGTTCCCATTGAAAAACTCTCCATCCTGATTAGCCGGACTGCTTAGCCCCAATGCCAGAGCAGCGGTGGGCGCACGAGCGGTTGGAGGCTCGGGGCGCGAACCGCGGGACGGTATCACAGGGAGAGACGTTTGAAGACAAATTCTGGAATGATGCGCAGCGCGAGCATGATGTACTGCCAGATGCGGGGAGTGTAGAGCACATCGGGGGAGCGCTTTTTCAGGGCCCAGCAAATGTCGCGCGCGACGCTGTCCGGGTTTGCCAGCATGGGAGTGCGCGGCAAGTGTGCGGTCATAGGAGTATCAACCGGCCCGGGCTTAATGGTGATGACATGAACCCCCGACGGGTGAAGCCGACTGCGGAGTCCTTGAAGAAAGAGACTCAGACCGCCTTTGGCAGCACCGTAGACGTAGTTCGATCTGCGCCCGCGATCGCCCGCGACCGAGGTGATGGCAGCGATACATCCCGCCTTCAGCGGCTCAAAATGGTCGGCGAACAGGGTAAGTAAGGCTGCTGGGCTGGTGAAATTAGTGTGCCACTCGCGCTCGGCCAGGGCAGCGGAATGCCGGCACTCCCGCTGATCCGAGAGAGTTCCATAGGCCAGCAGGACGGTATCGAAGCCGGAAAATTGTTTATGGGCAAAATCCAGAAGCGCGCTGTGCTGCGAAGAGTCGGCCAGGTCGGAAGACAGGGTAAGCACCTGGCGCGCGCCGCGCACGCGAAGATCCGCCTCCAGCTCCTGCAGCCGCTGGGGTGAGCGCGCCACCAACAGGAACTCCTTGCCCTCGCTCGCCAAGCGGCGCTCCACCGCCTGTGCGATAGCGGAAGTGGCGCCCAGCACGACGATTTTCTGCATCGTGCTATTCACTGGTTACCCTTCGCCAAAACGAGGAGGACAATTTGGGATCAACGTAGGGCAGAAAAGCGCGCCACTCGGGAAAGGAGCGCTGGAACATCTGGCTGCTCATGCGGGCATCCTTCGCCGGATAGAGGGCACCGCCACTCTCCAGCACGACGCGATCGAGCGCCTGCATCAGGCGCAGGGTGCGCTCGCCCCGCATGGGGAAGTCCAGCGCGAAGGTCAGACCCGGCCGCGGAAAAGAGAGCATGCCCGCCGGGGGGACGGAGCCGAAACGCTTGGCAACCCCGAGGAAGGAACCCATCTGCGAATCGGAAATCAGACTCAGAAGCTGCTGGAAGGCGGAGGCAGCAGCCTCGGGGATCACGCACTGATACTGCAAGAAGCCGCTTTTTCCGTAGATCAGGTTCCACTTCCGAACCGAATCCAGGGGATAGAAAAATGGTTCGTAGGAGACCAGAGATCGGCCGCGCCTCAGGGCGTGCTTGTGGAAATAAGCGGCATTGAACCAGCGCATGGTGAACCTGTTCAACAGCCACTCTGGAAGTGGGAAGGGCACGCCCGGACCCGATGCACTGGCCAGCTGGAGATCCGCCGCGGAGGCGTGATTTCCGCGAAAGAATATCCCGCGAAGGTGTGGGCCAGAGAAGCAGTCGATCCATGCCACGGTGTATTCGAATTGGGCATCACTCTCCGCGGTCAGCGCCAGAAATTGCTCGAGCGAACGAAAGGCAACGGTTTCGACTTGGAGCCAACTGGAAGGAATCCTGCGAAGCTGAAACTCTGCCCAGGCGATCACGCCGGTGAGCCCCAATCCCGCAATGGTTGCGCGGAAGAGGCCGGGATTCTGCTCCGGAGTGCAGAGCAACAACCCGCGATCGGAACGCAACAGAGCGAGCCTGGAGAGATGATGGCCGAAGGTTCCGGAACGATGGTGGTTCTTGCCATGCACGTCGTTGGCAATGGCACCGCCGACGGTGACAAACTTGGTGCCCGGCGTCACCGGGAGGAACCAGCCGCGTGGGATGGCAAGCTCCAGGATCTGGGCCAGGCTAACGCCGGCCTCGCAGCGAATCCGCCCTTGTTCGGGATCGAAGGCGAGGAAGCGATCCAGGCGGGAGCAGTCGATCAGATCCCGTCCCTCGTTCAGGCAGGTGTCGCCATAGCTTCGGCCGAGGCCGTAGGGGAGGGTGGAGCCGCGAGGGGCGGTTTGCAGGAGTTCCGGCAGTTGGTCAGGCCAAGAGGGGCGATGCACGGCTTGGTGCTTCACCTGCGGATAACGGCCCCAGGAGTTGTAATCGGTTACTTTGGCAGCATCAAGGCCGGCGGCGCCGGGAACATCAAGGGAGCGGGAGTCCATTTCAACCCGACTTCATCATGCTAGCGAGGATCACGACGATGCAGGCTGCTGCCACAGCGTAGCTGACAGGATCGCGGATGGCCAAGGTGACGGGATCTTCGTGGAGCTCACCACGGTGTGCCTGCAACCACACGCGGCTCAGCCAGTACAGGATAATAGGGCACAGCAACAGCAAGGGCGCCGGGTTATGGTAAAGGACCACAACCTCCGGACTGTGCACGTACAAGCTGAAGATGACGATCGCCGCAAAGCTGCTTGCCACTCCCAGACTCAACAACACGTCTTTGTCGCCGGTGATGTATCCGCGACCAGAATTGCCGCTCTCGACCAGTTGCTCGGCGTTCACCAGCTCTGAATATCGCTTGGCCATCGCCAAGCTGAGAAAGAAGAACATCGAGAAGGGCAAGAACCATTGGGAAAGGGGCACGGATGCGATCTGGGCGCCGGCCAGGATACGAACGCTGTAAAAGCTGGAGAGGATAAAGACGTCAAGCAGAACGATTTTCTTCAACTGCAGCGAATACCCCATGGTCAAAACTGCATAAGCCAGCAACACCAAGGCAAATTTCACACCCAGCAGCAGGCTGAACCCGAGAGCGGAGGCCAGCAGCAGCAGGGACATCGCCAGCCCGCCGGGAATGGAAATCTCTCCCGCGGCGAACGGCCGCTTGCTCTTCCAGGGATGGCTGCGGTCAGAGTGCAGGTCAAGCAGGTCATTGAGAATGTACAGCCCAGAGGCGCATACGCCAAACAGCAGGAATCCCACAGCCGTGCGCATCCATTGCAGGGCGGACCAGCGGTGGGCGAGCGCGAGGGGCAAGAAAAGAAGCAGGTTCTTAAACCAGTGGTGGCCGCGCAGGGCACGGACCCAGGTGCCAAGCGACACTCGCTGCGGGGGAAATACTCTTTTCACCTCGGTGACCTGGGCAGCGCGCGAGGCCAGCCTCGCACCGCCAGCGACGTAAGCCGCACGCGCGCCTCGCCAGACTTCCAGGTCGGCGCTGGAATCGCCGACGTACTCGAAGCCACCCTTTCCGAAGAGCCGTTCGAGGAACTCAGCTTTCTGTCGTCCCTTCAAGTTTTGCTCGCCGTCGCTGGCGCAGACGCGATCAAACAAACCCAGGTGGTCGGCCACGCTCTGCGCCAGGCGCTCATCGGCAGCGGTGACCAGCACGATTCGCCGCCCAGACTGGCGCTCGGCCCGAAGAAATTCGAGCATCTCGGAGCGATAGGGCAAGCTGGCGACATTCAGGTCGAAGCGCAGCGCCAGGGACCGCTTCAGGCTTGCCTTGCCGCGCAGCAGCCAGAGCGGCAGAAGCACCAGGTGCAACGGCTTCCGCTTCAAAAGCGCCAGCAGGCACTCCCAGAGCAGGTCAGCCTTCACCAGGGTGCCGTCCAGGTCCACGCAGAGAACTGGCCGCGACTCATGATGCCCGCCGTCCGCCATGGATGGCTTCACCGAGCAAACGTCCATACCCGTAAACATGGTCACGCGAACTGGCCCGCTTAGCTTCGCCCGCGATCACGGTAGCATAGTTCCTCAGGCGAGCCCTTAATCACTAAGGCACTAGAACTCTCGGTTCATTGACGCTCGGAAAGGCGCCATGCCAGTATGAATGGGACTCTTTGCGGCATGGGTAATCCTTTGAACGAGCCCGGTTCTCCCTCCTCGGCACCGCTTTCCAGCTATCTGCGAAGACCGGGGCTCTTGCTTCCGATCCTGGCGGCGCTGACCTTCGTGGTTTACTTCAGCACCCTATCTTTCGAGTTTGTGTGGGACGACCTGCCGCAGATTGTCAGCAATCCGCTGATCCGCTCCTGGCATTCTCTGCCGCGCGCCTTCACCAGCGATCTCTGGTTCCACACGGATAGATTTCAAGTTTATTACAGGCCACTGTTCGTGGCCTGGTCGACGTTGAACTATTCCCTGTTTGGCTTGCAGACGTGGGGATGGCACCTGGGAGCCGTCCTGCTGCACATGGTTGCCAGCTGCATGGTTTATTTTCTGGTGCGTAAGCTGGATATGGAGCACTGGACTGGGGCGCTAGCGGCACTGATCTTTGCCCTTCATCCTGTTCATATCGAGTGCGCTTCGTGGGTATCGGCGGCCTCCGATACGCTCGTCACCATCTTCTTTATTCTGGCCTTCGTGGCGTTCCTGGAGATGCGGGCCGGGATTCAGCAGCATCGGATCGAGTGGCGGCTGCTTTCCTTGTTTCTGCTGGCGTGCGCGCTGCTGACCAAAGAGATGGCGGTGACCTTCGCCGCGTGCGTCGCGGTCTACACATGGTGCAATCCGAGGCAAGATTTGTCTTCAGGGCGTTGGTCGCGAGTGGCCGAGGGTATCCGGGCGGCCCTGCCCTACGCCGCAGTCACCATTGCCTACCTGATGGTGCGCAAGCTGGCGCTGCATCGGGTGGGGGCGGGATTTGATCCCGCTCACAGCGATCTGGACGTCCTGCTGACCCTGCCACTGGTGCTGGTGAATTATATGCGCATTGTGATCTGGCCGGTCGGGCTCACCGGCCTCTACTACACCCCCTACATCAAGACGCCCGGGGTGCTTAATTTCGCAGTGCCACTGCTGTTGCTGAGCGCATTTTCGGGCGTGATCTGGTATTGGGCGCACCACCGGAAGGATAGCGCGGTCGCGTTCGCGGGCCTGTGGACCATCCTGACGCTCGCTCCCGTCCTCTATCTGCGGACCTTCGGCGATGGGGACTTTGTGCGCGATCGTTACTTTTATTTGCCGTCGGTGGGATTCATCATCCTGGCGGCTAAAGCCATCCGCCTGATACCCAGCATCGGAACTCTCGGCGCTCGTGCGGCGCAGGTCGCGGTGACCGCTTCCCTGGCAGTGGCCTTGCTAGCAGCCTGCCTGTCGCAACAAGCGTACTGGGCCAACGAGGTCCTGGTGTATTACCGGGGATACTCCCTTTATCCTCAGAGTGTGGAAGCGCAAGTAGGTCTGGCCAACGTGCTGAGCAGCCGAGGGGCGACCGAACGAGCGCTCGGGCTGGCGCGGGACGCGGTATCGAAACAGCCGGACTTCGGACCGGCATACTACGTTTTGGCGGAAACCTACCTGCGTACGGGGGAGAAGGAGGCCGCGATGCGGGCCTTGAGCCAGGCCATCCGGCTGCAACCCGAACGCGTGAGATCCGAGTCGGGAATGGCCTACCTGGCGGGACTGCTGGGACGCATGGGAGACTACGAGCGTGCGCTTGCCGCCTGCTCCAATGTTCTGGCTCGCGAGCCGGATCTGTATGCGGCGCTGTATAACTGTGGAAACGTCAACTATCTGGCCGGCAACTACAGCGATGCCGAGAAGCTGATAAGGCGCGCCCTGGAAATCGCACCTGACCAGGCGGCTCCAAACTACTACCTGGGGCGCGTATATCTGCAGACCGGAGAAGGCGCAAGAGCCGAGTTTTATTTGCGTCGAGCGGTTGCCCTTGACCCCTCGGTCTTTGATTATCACTATTGGCTCGCGCACACCCTGGAGCAACGCCACGATCTCCTGGAGGCCCGCCGGGAATATATTAAGGTGCTGGAGCTGAATCCCGAGAGTGCAGATGCCAAGGCTCGGCTGGCGGCGATGCAGTCAGGCGAACGGCCGGCCGGCGCCAGCCAGTGATCCTGAAACCCTTCTAAACCAGTCCGTTGTGATTCATGCAGAAGGTATTTCCGGGGAAGCTTTCTTTCCCATGCACAGGTATTGTCCACCGAGGGGAACCCGGCGAAGGCAGGGCTCTGCAAAGCGCAGCCACTTCATGGCGCGCGGGAAAAAGAACAGATGCCAACAACCCAGGACCGAAAAGCCAGCCTCTTGCATGTGCCGAGTGGTCTCAAGCTGCGATAGCATGACGGCGTCCCGGTCGAATTCGCAGTTGCTCATAACGTAACGCGTGCCGGGATTCCAGGGGTTGTTTTCGAAAATTGCCAGGACACCACCCGCCACCATCCGTTGGTTGATCCATTGAAGCCAGGATTGCCGTTCGCCAGGGACGATATGGTGAAAGACACCGTTCACATGCACCAGATCGAGATTCGAGACCCGGCCGGCGTCAGGCGAGGACAGATGGTAGAAATGGGCGGTAGGATAGGATTCTCTGGCGACGTCCAGCGATCTGGCGGAGACGTCAACGCCAGTCACACTGGCATCGGGTTGGAGCTGCTGGAGGAGGGGGACAGCAGCGCCGGTCCCACAACCAAAATCCATTATGTTCCGCGGCGCGAGGGGAAGGAGCCCGCGGAGAAGAGCAATTCTTCCCTGGCAGTAAAAACTCTTGTCCTCGCCGGTGGTCCGGAGGGCAGCCTCCAGGGAAGTGTCGTAGTTGGCGGCATATTGATCGAAGTCAACGCGGTTTGAGGTCGCGGCTGAAGCGAGTTCCTTCGCCGGAGCAAGCGGTTCGGAGCGCGGATTCTCGATTGCGCCACTCATCGGGAAACAAGTGCACTTGTTGAACGATGGACCAGGCCCAGGTCGAGCGCCTGCAGGACTGGCGTCCCTACGTTTGCTCATCTGCGGCCCATACGCAACAGGCTCAGGAAGAAACCTGAAAGGATGATCTGACAGCCCAGGGCCAGCGAGAGCCCGGAGGGGATGATCACGCGCATCACGTGGGCGGGAATAAGGGCACCAAAGCCGTGCCGCCCCCACAGCACGACGCCAGCGAACGATCCCCCTAACCCCAGGGCAACGAGTACTGTGCCCAGGACGAGCCAGACCTCCAGATGCAAGAGCTGGAAGGCCTGCTCCAACCTGTCATCGGGAGGCAGCAGCCCCTCGCTGATGGCGAAGGTCTTGCTGAAAAGAGCGAAGAGTATCCCTTGAAAGCCGACCAGGACTCCGATGGCAGAGAAAAACAGGGTGTGGATGTCGAGGGTGATGGATCCAATAGCCCTGGACCCGGGAAGGAGCCAAATCCCCGTCAAGAGTCCTGTGAGCACCAGCAGAAGCCCGGGATACAGGAACAACCATCGCGGGCTGTACAAGAGCATGAAGCGGAGGTGGCGCCAGCCATCCCGCCAGGGACGAAGGTGTGGGGGGCGGCTACGTCCATCCGGGCTCAGCGTGGTGGGCACCTCGGCGATTTTCATCCTTAGAAGCGTCGCCTTGACGATCATCTCCGAGGCAAATTCCATTCCCGTGGTTCTGAGATCCATCTCCCGAAAGGCAGAGGCGGTGTAGCCGCGCAGGCCACAGTTGAAATCGCGAACGGGACAGCGAAAGAAGAGGCGGCCGATTGCGGACAACGCCGGGGTTCCGATCCATCGATTCTTCCAGGGCATGGCTCCCGGCTTGATGCCGCCCATCAGCCGGTTTCCCATCACCAGGTCGCAGCCCGCGCGAAGCTTCTCGACGAAGGGCGAGAGCCTGGAAAAATCGTAGCTGTCGTCAGAGTCGCCCATGATGATGTACTTGCCGCGGGCAGCGGTCGAACCGTGGATCAAAGCGGCTCCATATCCGCGATCCTGGACATGAATCACCCGGGCTCCACACCGGCGAGCTATCTCCTGGGATCCATCCTGCGAGCCGTTGTCACCGACCACAACCTCGCCGCGAATCCGGTGCTCGCGGAGAAAAGTCTGGGCTTTACGAATGCAGGTTTCCAAGGTTTCACTTTCGTTCAAGCAGGGCATCAGAATGGTGAGCTCAAGATCCGCATCGCCTGCCTCATCGTCCGAGGCCACATCGCCCACTAGCACGTTCCCCATGTCGAGAGGGAGGTGCTCGGTCACTCCCGCTCCCACTTGCGGCGGTTCAGACTCTCTGCTCATGGTCACCTCTAATGCGCAGCCCCCGATAGATCAGTCCGATTCCCAGCAAGTTCACAGCCAACAAGCCCAGCACCCACGCCCGCATGTTGATGGGGCGCATAGCCGGCGGGATCCATGCCATCCACAGGGGCCATGGTCTGGGCAGGTAGAAGATCTTGAAACCGCGCATCCATACTGGGGCAATGCTCCGCGGCGCAAACGGGGGAGGCCCCAACAGCGAGTAGGTGGACCAATCGGGAATCGGGATGGAGTTGAACAGTTGAGCCGTTGCAGGCAGGCCTCGGTTCAAAGAGAGGGTTTCGCCGATGCGGGCGAAGATCGCACTGTGCTTGAAGTAAAACCAGGGATCCTCTGCCCAGAAATAGTCGTTCAAACCTCTTTCGAGAAAGAATCGCTGGTTCTCAACACTGAGAGCCAAAACCTGCACCAGGAGGCCGAGCGCGATGATTCCCAGGACAACATCGCGACGAACCTTGCGATCGCGCAACGCGAAGGGCATAGCCAGCGCCCAGGCAGGCAGGAGCGATACCAGGTACCGCGGTCCCCAGCACCAATCTCCACCCACGAAGGCGATGCACGACAAAAAGAGAATCAAGATCAGGCTGGCCGCTGAAATTGCAAATGCCAGGGCGGGGTGACGACGCCAGAGACTGCGAATGCCCAAAATGCCCAGCACAATCGTCGGGCTGTACAGGAAAATGCTTTTTCCCGGACTGACGAGAAGGGTGAGAGAGCCGGCCAGCGGATTCCCAAACAAAGGATGCCTATTAACGATGGCGTGAACTTTGCCAAACAGGAGATACGTTCCGAAGCGCAAGTCGTTGTACGCGAGAGACAACAGCAGACCAAAGGTGGCGGCCGCCAGAAAAACCACCAAGCGAATACACGACGAGCGAGCCTCACCCGGACCGCGAAAGGCTGTACGCAGCAGCGCGAACCATGCACGAGGACCGTTGGATGGAGATTGCGGCGCCGACGGGAGTTCCTCCTCATCCCAGCTACTTCTTGCCGGAGCGCAGGCGACAGTGCTGATCGCAAGAACAGGAATGATGAGGAGAAAGTACTCCTGATAGAGGACCAAGATCCCCGCCAGCGAGCCGGCGACCGCAGCAAGCAGGGTGGAAGCGCGCTTTGCGCTTAGAAATCCTAAGTACAACGAGGCGATCGCGAAAAACGCGTGCTGGGCATTGTCGAAGGTTGAGTTGGAGGCCGGCCAAACCAGTGACGAGAAACTGCTCACCATCGACCAGACCAGCGCCCATTGCCGCGGCAGACCCAGTTCCACGAAGAAGAGGAACAGGACAACGGCGATGCCAGCGCCAAGAATGGGGGACGTCAGCGAGAACAAGAACCGGCTTCGTTCGATGCTGGGCGAGCCAGAATGCAGGTCCAGCCACACCAAGGGCATGGCGAAGACCGAGGCCGGGGCGCCATATAACGAATATACGCGGTCATCGCGGCCAACAACACCCATGTAGGGCCCAATCCAACTGTCGGTGAGGACGGGGCGCCCTTCGAGCAGCCAATTGCGAGTGACATCGTAGCGGGTCTGACCGTCGATGATGTCAATCCTTCCGGGGCTCGAGAGGATGTAAGCCGCAAGCACGGTGAAGAAGATGCCAGCGGCTATCCACCACTTTGCCGGGTGCAGGGTATGGCCCCGCTCTGCGTCACGCAAGGGCGCGGAAGGATCGGTCATTCGCTCGGGTCGCTCGAAGGCGGTGCAGCCGGCACCCTTTTCTAACTGAGCGGTCGTCACTCTACCTCCCGTATGCCCAAACTGATCGTGGCAACTGCGCCGAGGGCCGCGGGTCTCCAGGTGCAATGGAGGTGGAACGCTGCGTCGGGTCGGCACACCACGTTTATGCTGCTGGGATCTGTTTGCTCGGTGCTGCGACCATACTAGCGGCGCAGGTAACCAGACGCACGTTACTAAGGTTGTACGCAAATTCATGGGACCGAAGTAATCCAGGGGATAGCTCAGGCTACCATTCCCGCCGACGGCTGACGTGATGCTTCTGGGCGTCGCGAGATGTTTCCAGGGCGGAGACGGGCAAGGGTCAACCGGAAACGGCCAACCGGCTTGAGGTCCTGCCAAAGGCTTTCTCGATGAGGGCGGAGCGGGCGGCTCCGAGGATGCCGGAATCGTCGTTGAGCACGATCTTCACGGGAACGTACTGGAGCAGGTCGCGCATGCGGCCTTTGTCGAGGAAAGCCTCGATGAAGATCGGGTCTTTCATCCTGGGGACGATTTTCGCGGCGATGCTGCCGCCGATGTAGATGCCGGACAGGGACATGAATTTCAGCGCGCAGTTGCCGGTTTCGGCTCCATAGACCTCGACAAAAATCGACAGGGCGTGCTCGCAGATGGGAGTCTTCTTTTCCATCGCCAGTTGGGAAATCAGGGCCGGGGAATCATGTGATTCGGCGATCTGATCTTTCAGCCAAGCCGGCTCCTCGGCTTTGCGGGTGTCGCGGAGAAAGTCATAAAGGTTGCGGATTCCGGGACCGGAGAGAATGCGCTCGTAGCTGACGCGGCCGAATCTCCTGAGCAGGTATTGTAGAAGCTCGATTTCCAGATCGTTTCGTGGAGCGAAGTCCGTATGCCCGCCTTCGCAGGCGAAGGGGTGATGGCGAAATCCGTCCCAGTAAAGCCCGGCCTGCCCCAAACCGGTTCCTGCAGAGATGACCGCCATGTTCCCCTCGGCATCGGGCGAGCCCTCATGGATGGTGATGAAATCTTTCGACTCCAGGGCGTCGATGCCGTAGGCGTAGGCTTCCAGATCGTTGATCAGCCCCACCGACGTGAGCCGGAGCTGCTGGGCGAGTTCGCGCGAGTCGATCGTCCACGGCAGGTTGGAAATCTTGCTGCGGCCGGCTCGCACCGGACCTGCGACGCCGAAGCAAGCCCGGTGCACCGCGACACCTTCCCGGCTGACAAAGTCGCGGACGATCTCCGCCAGGCCCGAGTGCTCCTGGCTGTTGTAGATCCGCTCCACGGCCAGTTGCAGCTTGTTGCCTTCGCTCTCGAATGCAGCCAACCGGGTGTGCGTGCCACCGATGTCTCCGGCCAGAATCATTGCGGGATCACCCTCCAGGCGCGGCCATCGCGCTCCATCAGTTCGTCAGAATCCTTCGGCCCCCAGGTGCCCGCGGCATAGTTGGGGAAGTTGCGGGGCGGCAGCGCCCGCCAGACGTCCAGCACCGGGTCGACGACGCTCCAGCCGGCCTCGACCATGTCCGCCCGCTGGAACAGCGTGGCATCGCCAATCATGCAGTCGTAGAGCAGCACTTCGTAGCCAGTGTAGGCGTCTTCGCCAAAATACTTGGAGTATTCGAAGCTCATTTCCACCGAGCCCACGCGCAGTACTGCACCAGGGATCTTAGCTCCGAAGGCCAAGGACATGCCCTCTTGCGGCTGGATCTGGATGACCAGGCGGTTGGTCTGCAGCTTGTGCACCGGAGTATCGCGAAAGAGGATAAATGGTGCGCGCTTGAACTGGATGGTGATTTCGGTGTGCCGCCTGGGCAAGCGCTTGCCCGTGCGCACATAGAACGGCACTCCCGCCCAGCGCCAGTTGTCGATGTTGAGCTTGAGGGCGACGAAGGTTTCGGTGCGCGACTCGGGAGAAACTCCGGGCTCAGTGCGATAGGCCTGCACTCTCTCGCTGCACACCGTGCCCTCGCCGTACTGGCCGCGCACGCTGTTGTGCAAGACATCTTCGGCGCTCAACCGCTGGATCGCGTGCAGGATCTTGGCCTGCTCGTCGCGCACGGCGTCGGCCTGAAACGACACCGGGGGCTCCATGGCGGTGAGGCTGATGAGCTGCATCATGTGGTTGGGGACCATGTCGCGCAAGGTGCCGGCATTGTCGAAATATCCGCCGCGCCGTTCCACGCCGACGGTCTCTGCATTGGTGATCTGCACGTGATCCACGTAACGGCGGTTCCAGATGGGCTCGAAGATCCCGTTGCTGAAGCGGAATACCAAGATGTTCTGCACCGTCTCTTTCCCCAGGTAGTGATCGATGCGGTAGATCTGATCCTCGCTCAGAACCGTCTTGATCTGGCGATTCAAAGCCCGAGCGGAATCCAGATCGTGGCCGAAGGGCTTCTCGATGACCACCCTGCGCCAGTGGCCGTTCTCCTGGCTGGCGAGGCCGGATTCGCCCAAATGCTGGACAATGTCGGCGAAGAAGCGTGGAGCCGTGGCCAGGTAGAACAAGTAATTCCCGCCGGTGTTGTACTGCTGGTCCACACCGCCCAGGCGCGCAGCCAGAGCTTTGTAGCAATTGGGGTCAGTGAACTCGGCCCGCTCGTAGTAGATTCTCTGCATGAACCACTCCCAGGCAGGGGTGCCGCGATCCTCCGCCTGGAGGAACCTGGTGACCTGAGCGCGAAACTGCTCCTCTGTGAGCTCATCCTTGGAAACGCCAAGGACTGCGAAGTCTTTGGACAAGAGATTGGCCTTCACCAGGTTGTAGAGCGCGGGAACCAGTTTGCGCATAGTGAGGTCGCCAGCGGCTCCGAACACGACCATCACGCAGGCGCCGGCGGGCCGGCCGAATTCCTCGGACTGTGCTTCCTGGTTCAGGGTTTCAGCGGTTGCCATGTGCCCTCATTTTTGCGTGTGCAGCCGGTTGCAGGGACGGTTTCGGCAGAGAGGGCCATTTTAGGCGACGGCGGACGGATGTCAAACCACGTACCGCCGAGGACCGGGACTTTCAACGACAATCGCGGCGGCGCATGCGTATACTTTGCTCCACGCCCCACTACACCGCCCTGCGCGATGGAAATCAGACCACAATCCCCGAGAGCTACCTGTCGCGCAACTACCAGGCGCCTGAGTTTTGGGTGCACACCAGTACGGGGAACAACCGGCAGAGGATGGAGACAGCGGAGTCCGACTTCAATGCGCGGGACTTGGACCAGTTGACGCGCCCGCCGGCAGAGGATGGGCCTTGAGGCGCACGCCCTTGAGGCGCAGGCGGAAGCGGTCCAGGTAGAGATAGATGACCGGGGTGGTGAAGAGCGTGAGCGCCTGGCTGACGATCAACCCGCCGATGATGGTGATCCCGAGGGGGCGATGCAGCTCTCCTCCCGTGCCATGGCCGATAGCCAGGGGAAGGGCTCCGAGCAAGGCCGCCATGGTGGTCATCATGATGGGCCGGAAGCGCAGCAGGCAAGCCTGGTAGATGGATTCCTCGGGGGACGCGCCCGACCGTCTCTCGGCATCGAGCGCGAAGTCGATCATCATGATGGCATTCTTCTTGACGATGCCAATCAGCAGGAGCACACCAATCAGGGCAATCACATTCAGCTCGTTCCGGGTCAGCAACAAAGCCAGCAGGGCTCCCACGCCCGCGGAGGGCAAAGTGGAAAGAATGGTGATGGGATGGATGTAGCTTTCGTAGAGAACGCCTAGCACGATGTACACCGCGGCCAGCGCAGCCAGGATGAGCAGCGGCTCGCTGGCAAGCGAATCCTGGAATGCGGCTGCAGTTCCCTGGAAACTGGCATGGATAGTAGAAGGTAGTCCGATTTCCCGCTGCATGCGGTTAATGGCTACCGTCGCCGGGCCCAGCGAGACGCCCGGCGCCAGATTGAAGGAAAAGGTGACCGAGGGCCACTGTCCCTGGTGGTTCACCGCCAAGGGCGTGTTGGAGGGCACGAACCTGGTAAAGGCAGAGAGCGGAACCTCGTTGCCATTCGAGGAGCGCACATAGATCTTGGCGAGAGCATCCGGGTCCTGCTGAAACTTGGGATCGACCTCCATCACCACGTGATACTGGTTCAACTGGCGATAGATGGTAGAGACCTGTCTCTGGCCGAAGGCATCGTACAGGGCATTGTCGATCGCCTGCGAGCTCACCCCCAGCCGGGACGCGGTGTCGCGGTCAATGGCAATGTGCGCTTCCAGGCCGCGATTCTGCTGATCGGTAGAGAGATCGCGCAACTCGGGAAGCTTGCGCAGACGGGCAAACACCTGCGGAGCCCAGGTGGTCAGGTCGTCCAGTTTTTCGGATTGCAGCGTGTACTGGTACTGCGCATTGCCGAAGCGGCCACCGATCTGCAGATCCTGCGAGGCCTGTAGGAACATGCTGGCGCCGGGGACGCTGGTCAGCTTGGGACGAAGGCGGTTGATGACCTGATCGGAGGTAACGCGCCCGCGTTCCTTGAGGGGCTTGAGCACGACGAACATGCGACCGGTATTGCTGGTCCCCCCGCCGCCGACAAATGCGGTCACGGTACTGACGGCGGGGTCGGCCATCACGATCCTCACGTACTGCATCATCTTGTCGCGCAGCGAGGAGAAGGAAATATCCTGCTCCGCCTGCAGGCCGCCGTTGAGCCGGCCGGTGTCCTGCTGGGGGAAGAAGCCCTTGGGAACGATGATGTAAAGGTAAACGCTCAAGCAGGCGGTGGCGATGGTGAGGAGCAACATCAGCGGCTGGAAGCGCAGCACCCAGCGCAGGCTGCGGCCGTAGGTGTGGAGAACCCAGTTAAAGGCCCGCTCACCCGCGTGGAACACGCGTCCGTGCTTCTCCTGGTCGATCGGGCGCAGGAACTTGGCGCACATCATGGGCGTGGTAGTCAGCGACACCACCAGCGACACCCCAATGGCCGCGCTGAGGGTGACCGCAAACTCGCGGAACAGACGGCCGACGATTCCGCCCATCAGCAGGATGGGAATGAACACCGCCACGAGCGAAGTGCTCATGGAGAGCACGGTGAAGCCGATCTCGCTCGACCCCTTGTAGGCCGCGGGTACGGCGGGCATCCCCTGCTCGAGATAGCGGTTGATGTTCTCCAGCACCACGATGGCGTCGTCCACCACGAATCCGGTGGAGATGGCCAGCGCCATCAGGGAAAGATTGTTGAGGCTGAATCCTAGGAGGTACATGATGCCGAACGTCCCCACCAGGGAGAGGGGCACCGATACGCTGGGAATCATGGTGGCGCGAAGGTTCCGCAGAAACACGAAGACCACCAACACCACGAGGATCACCGAGACCACGAGGGTGAGTTCGATGTTGGCCACCGAGGCGCGAATGGTAGCTGTGCGATCCAAGACCACCGAGATGTTGATCGCGGGGGAAACGGAAGCCTTCAGCTGCGGCATCAGCGTATAGACCCGATCCACAGTGTCAATGATGTTGGCCCCGGGCTGGCGAAACAGGATGATGAGG
>DATHDM010000207.1:0-15256 GCA_035319065.1 Terriglobales bacterium | reverse complement strand
CTCCCGGAGCCAGGCGACGGACTTACTTATATATCATCAGGATATTCAATTAAAAAGCCGTAGAGAAGCAGTAGTAGTAGGGAGCTTAGGAAATGTGGGAAGTTTTGCTAAGTACCTCCCGTCCAACTACTTGCCCCTTTGTGAACACCTGGTAAAAGCGCTGCCTCTTCCGGTGTCCCTGCGAACCTGCCGATCGACTTCGTGGCGGGCGGCGGCACCCTCCACGCTCTTCACAGATTCTCCACAGGGAAACCGAACCCCCCGACATAGGGAAAGTGAATAACGTTGGGAAATCCGCATCCTACCCGCTCAGGATCTCGGTCAGCTTATTCAGCATCCTGTTCAAATCTTTGTCCGCCTTGCGCGCCTCCTCGATTTTCTCGATTGAATGCAGCACGGTGGTGTGATGTTTGCCGCCAAACTGCCGCCCGATCTCGGGCAGCGACGCGTCCGTCAGGTGCTTGGCCAGGTACATGGCGATCTGCCGCGGGTACACGATGGCGCGCGAGTTGTTCTTGGCTTTGATCTCCTGCACCCGCAGCCCAAACTGCTCTGCTACCGATTTCTGGATGGCTTCAATCGACACCTTGCGGGTTTGGGAATCGATAAAGTTCTTCAGCACCTGCTGCGCATACGGCAGGGTGATCTCCGTCCCGATCAGCGAGGAATGGGCAACCAAGCGGATCAGCGCCCCCTCCAACTCCCGCACATTGGAGCGGATGTTGGAAGCAATAAACAGCGCCACATCGGTAGGGATCAGCACTCTTTCCAGTTCCGCTTTCTTCTGCAGAATAGCGACCTTGGTCTCCAGGTCGGGAGGCTGGATGTCGGCGATCAATCCCCACTCAAACCGGCTGCGCAGCCGGTCTTCGATCTCCGCCAACTCCTTCGGCGGACGGTCGCTGGCGATGATGATCTGCTTCATCGATTCATGCAGCTCGTTGAAGGTATGAAAGAACTCTTCCTGGGTCCGCTCCTTTTGCGCCAGGAACTGGATGTCGTCCACCAGCAGCATGTCCACGCTGCGGAACTTGTCGCGGAAGCTCGACATCTTGTCGTAGCGCAGCGAGTTGATCATCTCGTTGGTGAAGCGCTCGCTGGAGAGGTAGCAGATCGAATATTGCGGGCTGCGTTTCTTGACCTCGTGCCCGATGGCCTGCATCAGGTGCGTCTTGCCCATACCCACGCCGCCGTACAGGAACAGCGGGTTGTAGGCCTTGGAGGGATTTTCGGCTACCGCCCGCGCGGCTGCGGCCGCAAACTGATTGCCGGAGCCGATCACGAACGCATCAAAGGTGTACTTGGGATTGAGCTGCGCGGCTCCGTCCCAGTCAAACCGCGTCTGCTTGGCGGCGGCCGCCGGAGCATGCGCCGGGCTGGAAAATCCACCGTCATGACGCACCGGCGTGGCGGCGGCCGGGGGGCGCGAGTCCTCCGCGGTAATGAACTTAACGTCATTGAAGTCCATCCCCAGATTGTCGATCGCTTCCTGGATCAGGTCGCCGTACTTGTCGCCGATGTCGCGGAACTCCGCGGTGGGAACGCGGATGAACATCACCCCATTCTGCTGGTGGCTGAAGCGCGTGGGCTTCAGCCAGGTGTCGTAGGAATGGCGATTTATCTTCTTTTCCAGGGCGCTGAGGATCTGTACCCAGGGATCAATGATCGCAGTAGTGCTCGACATGTCGTATTAGTCCTGGACGCGGCGGGCGGAGCAAAAAATGGGAATCGCTGCACGCGACCACCGCGCCCACGCCAAATTCGCTTAGTAAAACAATACGGACCTGCGACTCAGAACGGTGCTGAATCCACAGGTGGGCCGGAAATGTTTCCCGTGGTGTTCGGCAGGGGACGGCCAGCCCTGCAGTCCCGCATTTGCCGTGCTCATTGCGCTGGCTTCTTCCGGCTGGTCAGAGTCCACAGGGACTCGGTCAAGACAATCTACATCTGCTTCCAGGAATCCTGGCCGCGATCATCCTGTTCTTCGGCGATGTTTCGAGAAGCACGGCAAGAAACCCGGAGCTGCACAGAACCCGAAGCAATTCTCTTAGCGTGAACTGACTAGCATGCTAGCACGAAGATTCTCGCTCGGAGAAAAAACTCGCACGCGGAAAATTTCGGCGCGGCGCTAATTAGAGAGCTTGCTTTCGATCTGTCAAGTGTCTCTCATCTAACTGCCGCGGGCTTGGTGCAGAAAAAGGAAAACTGGTTTCCCTCAGGCTTTCACGCTGTCCGGTATGCATCTGCGATCGGCGAGCTCATCACCCGGCCCCCGACTCCGCGCGCCAGCGCCTGAATCACCGGCGCGATACGCACCGCTGCCGGTATCCGATGGCCGCGCTCACTTGGAAGGAAGCTTGTCCGGATCGTGCACGAAGGGATCGACCACCATCACTCCATCGAAATCCTGTTTGTCGGGAAAGTCCTCGCTGAGAAGATACCGGCAGGAAGCCGCTTTCGCCGCCGCTACGATCAACGCGTCCCGGAAGGAGAGGTCATAGCGATCTTCCAGCCGCCAGCCCTGCACCATCAGGCCGGGATCCACCGCCACCGGCCGCCAAGCCAGAAGATCGCGAACCTCAGCGCGCGCCTCAATCCTCGCCGCCGGCCATTTCCTGGCCACTTTCACATAGAACTCCTCGAGGACCTGGAAGCTGACGCGTCCGCGACGGCTCTCCCACAGCTCCCGGCGCCACTGCTGCGCTCGCTCCTGCTTCTTCACGTCCCCATCATCCAGAGCGCAAATCAAGACATTGGTGTCAACGAAGACGGGTGCGCTCATGGGTCTCCTCGCGGGAAAGATAGCGTCCAGCGGTTTTCGTCAAGGCCTTGCGCCGCAGGGCGCGGCGCATCGCCCGCTCGTAGCCGTCCTCTTCGAGCATGCGCTCCTTGAGCAGCCCAGCCAGCAGGCGCGAAACGCTGATCTCCCGCCGCGCCGCCTCCAGACGCGCCCAGCGGGCCACGTCTTCTTCCATCGTCACGGTGATGTTTTTCAGTCGAGCCCTCATGGCACGATTATAGTGCGTCACGGAATCCGTGTTACGCAGGACGGCTCTTCCCCTCCCCTTCCCCTCCCCTTAACTATCTTTGGACCTTGCGCCTTAAATTCCACGAAGTGTGCACTTTCTGCCACACACCTTTTTCCCCTCTATGGGTTTAATCTTATGCAGGACAACGACGTAGCCATCCCCCGTTTGACCCACGAACAGACAATTCGCGAGGCCATCGAATGCAGTGGAGTAGGACTGCACAGCGGCGCCCCGGTTCACATGCGCATGCTGCCCGCCAGCTCCGGAACCGGCATTCTCTTCCGCCGCACCGATCTTGACGGTTTCGAAATTGAAGCTACCAGCCGCAACGTGGCGCGCGTCAGCTATGCCACCAGCCTGATGAAGAAGGGCGTGCTGATCTCCACCACCGAGCACGTGCTTGCCGCCCTGGTGGGCGCGGGCGTCGACAACGCTGTCATCGAGCTCGATAACCTTGAGCTCCCGATTCTCGACGGCAGCGCCTGTCCCTTTATGGAGATGATCGACAAGGTGGGCCTGCGCCGGCAGCGCCGCCCGCGCACCTACTATCGCATTCGCAAGGAACTCACGCTGGTCGAGGGCGACAAGTTCATCACCGTGTGTCCCGGATACGGCTACTCCGTGTCCTACACCATCGACTTTGCTCATCCCCTGATTGGCTGCGAGACCTACGAGGTCGATCTCAGCGATGGCCAGTTCCGCCGGGAAATCGCCGCTGCCCGCACCTTCGGCTCCACCCGCGATGAAGCCCGGATGCGCAGCATGGGGCTGATTCGCGGCGCTTCCCTGGACAACGTGGTTGTCCTCGATGACGATTCCGTCGTCAACGGCCCGCTCCGCTATCCCGACGAATTCGTCCGCCACAAAGTGCTGGACCTGATTGGCGATCTGGCTCTGCTGGGACGCCGCATCATTGGCCGCGTGGTTGCCAACCGCGCCGGCCACGCCATGCACACCGCCCTGGTGTCGCGCCTGCTTCGCGACTCGAGCCTATGGGAGGAGACCACCGACGACTCGGCCGGAGTGCCGGCCAGCGCCCTCGATTCCTCCTGCGCCGGTCAGTTTCAGTGACCGCAAATCTCAGCCCGGGGAATTTTCAGAAGGAATTTTCAGAAGGCGGCCTGGCTCTAAGGCAGTACCGCTACGATCCTGGTAGGTGCGCCGGTGCCTCCGCCGATCTTCATCGGCAGCGCGATCAGCGTGGCCCCGGTCGCCGGCAGCTCTTCCAGGTTCGCCACATTCTCCAGCCCGTATAGGTCGGCCCCGTTGATGACCCCGTGAGTGGGAAAATCCTTCGACCGGCCGTAGTCCATGCTCGCCGTGTCGATGCCCACGCCCACGATTCCCCGCGTGACCAGCAGCTTGGCCGCGTCCGCGCCGATCCCCGGGAAGTCGAGGTGCGCGCTATCGCCCTTCACGTCGGTTCCCATGTACCGCTTCTTGTCGGGCCAGAATTTTCCCCAGCCCGTGCGCACCAGCGCGATTGACCCCGCCGGAACCCGCCCGTGCGTACTCTCCCAGGCCGTCACATCCGCGGGCTGCAACAGGCAATCGGGGTGGCCGGTGCATTTCTTGCTGATGTCGATCACCACCGCCGGCGCCACCAGTTGCGTCACCGGAATCTGGTCCACGGAGCGCTTGCCCTCGGCGAAGTGAATGGGCGCGTCCATGTGGGTGCCGCCGTGCTCGGCTGCCGAGAAGTGCGCAGCGGCATACCACCTGCCGTCCTCGCGCGGACCCCAATGATCGATGTGCCGCTCGAAGCCTTCCGCGTTCGGCCAGTAGATCGTCTTCTCGTCGAAGGCGTAACTGAGATCGACCAGCTTCCCGGGATCGATGGCTGGGGCCGAACGAGTTTTCTCCTGTCCGGATCCCGTTGGGCAAACCAGAAAAACCCAGATTGCACTCCATAGGAGTACGTGCCAAGCCGCGCGATCATGCCGCAGGAACACAGCCCACCTCCTCGCGAATGCACGCCAGTGTAGCGCGAAGAGCCGAGTGCAAAAACTGGGACGGAAAGATGGGCGCAATCTGCATCGCTCGGCACGACACCGCTTATAATCGCTCCCCACCGCGGCGAGTGCCTGGGAGGACTGCATGCAAGCGAAATGCTTCGCGGCTGCTATTGCGGCACTTCTCTCGTTGGTTGAGTTGCTTCCCTGCCTGTCGCAGACGGCGCCAGAGACAGTCACGCTGAGCAGGTTGATTCTGGCAGGGGCCGAGACCCTCCCGGCTGGCGACCGGCAGTTCCTTAAGGATGCTGCGCAGGCCCACCTCTGCGAGCGTGACCGCGCCCAGTCTTGCGTGGAGAATATCGTCAAGAGGACATTGCAGCAGCGCGGCTATTTTCTGGCCAGAGCCAGCGCTGAGAGTCTGCAATACCCAGACCCACAACGTCCGCAAGATCTAGTGGCTGTCGTGCACGTAGTTCCCGGCAAGGCGTACCAGCTCAAGGAGATGAGGTTTACAGGGGTGAGAACTCTGTCCTCAGAAGAGTTGAGACAACTCCCGCAGCCTGAGCTCGGCAAGCCTCTCGACACCGAGCAACTGCATACGTTCATCGGTGCACTGCGCCGTAGGTATGAGGAGAAGGGTAATCGCGAGGTAGTGGTGATTCCCGATGTCGAGCTGGATCAGGCAAACAGCTCAGCTTCTGTCATCATTCATGTCGATGAAGCGCCCGCGCCAGCGGCGAAGCCTTGAATCTTCCTGGAGCTGCACATCCTGTTTCCTCTGCCCTGTGTGGTGAAATAGCTCAAGTGCGCAAGACCGTCTATCTCTCGCTGGGCTCCAATCTCGGCGATCGCGCAGCCAATCTCCGAGCCGCCATCGCTCGCCTGCGCGAGCTGGGCGACGTGACCGCGGTCTCCTCGCTCTACGAGACCGAGCCCGTGGAATTCGTCCGTCAACCCTGGTTCCTGAATTGTGCGGTGGCGCTCGAGACCGAGCGCATGCCGCGGCAGTTGCTCTCCGCCGTGAGCGCGATCGAGCAGTCCATGGGACGCCGCCGCCTGCAGGCCAAGGGACCGCGGGTCATCGATATCGACATCCTGCTGTTCGGCAGCTCCGTAGTGGATGATCCCCGCCTGGTGATACCTCATCCCGCCATGCACGAGCGCCGGTTCGTGCTCGAGCCGCTGGCCGAGATCGCGCCCGAAGTCCGCCATCCCGTCTTCAAGCGCACCATTCGCGAGCTGCGCGATATGTTGGGACCCGGCCCTCCGGTCGTGCGCCCCCTCGAAAGCGGAGCCTAGCCGAGCTGCGGCCTACGGCATCACGATCTGGCTGGCTTCTCCGGGTGAGGCGATCGCCGACTTCCGCTCCGGGAACTGGCGGAACAGAAAATCCAGAAAGGCGCGCGACTTGGGACGTCCGTTGCTGTGCATCAGTCCCAGCCGCATCAGGAAGACCACCGCTTTCAGAGCATCGCTGTCGTGCAGCGAGGAGTAGCCCAGGTTCTTTGCTTCCACCTCGCGGTACTCGGCCAGCGTCTTGCGCAGGCGCTCCACCAGGCCTTGCTGCGTCAGGCTGGCAGAGCGCTCCTCGTAGACCAGTCCCGACCCCACCAACGTCTGCAGGCTGCGCGCCATGGCGGTCAGGGCGGCGATCGCGTCGCGATCCTGGAGCGAGCGGTCGGCGTGGGCCGCCTGGGCGATGGCGTAGCTCAGCCCCAGAATCAGCGGTTCCCGCTCATAGACGAACGGTTCGGGGATGTCGACCTCCGTCATCAGCGCTTCCGGGCCAACCATCTCCACCGAGCGCAGCTTCTCGTTGCGCCGCGCCTGTTGCAGGTAGGGACAATCGCTGGGGCAATCCAGCGAGACCTCTCGCTCCGTGCCGCAGCAAGTAGGACAGATCCGCCCATGCACCGCCGGGCAAAAGCGCTTCTCCTTGCGCGTATGGCAGATTTCGCAGGTCAACGGGGCGGTCTCTCTCCTCGCTTCCCATTATGTCATGCCGAGAATATTTATCTGGAGCGAGGAGGGGGAGTGTACCCCCCGGACTCGAAAAACCTGGCGTTTCAGCCTGTGAACGATCTTCTGGTCTGAGGCACTTCTGTGTCGCTCGGCAAATAGGCACCCGCCGCCCGCTACTTGGCGCTGGCCGCCGTCGCGGTTGCGGGATTGCCTTCGTAGTCCACCACCGCCACCGATCCGAAATCCAGCTTCTTCAATTCCGGCTCAATCTTGGCACGGTCTCCTACGGCCACAATCACCATCGATTCCGGATTCAGCCGGGCTTGCGCCACGCGCTGCACGTCCGCGCTGGTCACGGCGTCGATCTGCGCCGGCAGGGTGCGGTAGTAGCCCAGCGGCAGGTCGTAGACGAATAGCTGCGCCACCGTGGAGGCCGTCTCCGGGGTGGTTTCAAACAGCGCGGGGAGCGAGAGCGCCATCGCGCCTTTGGACATGGTGAGCTCCTCCGGCGTGATCGCATTGTCGCGGATGTTGTGAATCTCGTTGAAGATCTCCTTCACCGCCGGCGCGGTGACATCGGTGCGAATGCTTCCGCCGGAGACGAAGTGTCCGGCCGCGCGCCGGTATGCGAGCACCGAGAAGCCGCCATAGGTGTAGCCGTGCTTTTCCCGGATGTTCATGTTGATGCGGCTGGAAAACAGGCCTCCCAGAGCCATGTTCATCACTTCGAGGGGAACGTAATCAGGGCTGGAGCGCGCCACCGCCAGAGTAGCGATCCGCAACTCGGTTTGCGGCGCGTTGGGCTTGTCGACCACAAAGATGCTGCGTTGCAGGGTGTTCTTGGCGGGGACCGGCTGGTGCTTCACGCCGCTGTTCTTCCAATCGCCAAAACATTTTTCGGCCAAAGCTCGCGCTTGCGGCTTGGTAAGGTCCCCGGCGATCACCAGGGCGGAGTTCGCGGGAGTGTATTCCGACTGCCAGAACTTCACCATCTCTTCGCGAGTGATTGCTTTATTCGATTCCTCGGTGCCCAGCTCGACATAGGCATACGGATTCCCCTGACCATAGAGCAGGTGATACATCACCCGCCGCGCCACCAGCGAGGGCTCGTCCTTTTGCTGGATGACAGAGGTTACGCGCCGCGAACGCAGGCGTTCGATTTCTTTGGAATCAAAAGCCGGATCTAGTGCGACATCGGAAAACAGGTCAAAGGCGGCATCCACGTTCTTGGTCAGAGTTCGCACGGTAGTCGACGTAGAGTCCACGCTGGGCACGGTGCTCATCGTCGCCCCTATCTGGTCGGCGTCGTCAGCAATCTTCAGCGCGGGTCGTTTCTTCGTGCCCTCATCCAGCATGGCCGCAGTGAACGAGGCCAGCCCCGGCCGGTCGGGCGGATTGGCTTCGCTGCCGCTCAGCACCACCAGGTTGGCGGACACGATGGGCAGGTTGTGGCGCTCCACCAGCATGACCGTGAGCCCGTTGGCAAGCGTAAAGCTCTCCGGCGTCGGCAAGCTGAGTTTGGAAAGCGGACCGGGCTTGGGTGGATTGGCTCGCCAAGCCTCCTCGGGAGAATTGCTTGCCACCACTGCCCCCTTCGACTCCTGCAGCTCCTGTTCGGCGGGCGTCTTAGGGACGTCGTTCACTACTTTCTTTCCCGGCACGCCGTACACCACGACTCGCGCCGTAGGCTTCAGCTCCTCCTGGGCCACCTTGTGGACACTGGCCACCGTCGCCCGGTTGTAGCGCTCCAGGTCCTTGGGCAGGTAGCCGGGATCGCCCAGATAGTGGTTGTACTGGTTCAGGCGGTCGGCCACTCCCCCAAAGCCCCCCAAGCGCTCCAGCCCGCGGATGATTTGCGACTCGTTGGTATTGCGCGCTCGCTCCAGCTCCGCTTGCGTTGGTCCGTTGGCCCGCAGGTCCTCAATTTCCGCATTGATGGCCTTTTCCAGATCCTCCGGCTTTACTCCTGGTTTGGCTGTCGCCTGAATTTCGAACACCGAACCAAGAATCAGCGACATGTTCTGCGCCTGCACATCCTGGGCAATCTGTTTCTCGTAGACCAGCTTCTTGTATAGACGGCTGGATTTTCCTCCGCCCAGAATTCGGCTGAGCAGATCGGCGTCCGCGTCGCCGGGCTTGAAGATGGGGGTGCCCAGCCAGCCCATGTACACGCGCGGCAGCTCTACCTGGTCGGGAACCACCACCCGCCGTTCCGCCGTGATCGGCGGCGTAGTCGCTTGTATCTTCGGAACCGGGGGCCCCGCCGGAATCGAGCCAAAGTACTTTTCCACCCACGCCTTGGTCTGCGCCTTATCGAAATCGCCCACGATGGCCAGACTGCAGTTGTTCGGGGAGTAATACTGCTTGAAGAATTCGCGAACGTCGCTGACCCGCGCCGCCTCAATGTCGGCGTGCGAGCCCATCACGTAGGCGTAATAAGGATGTCCCTTGGGAAACAGCTGGTGGAACAACTCCTCCTCTACCAGGCCATAGGGCGCGCCCTCGATGCTCTGCCGGCGTTCGTTGCGCACCACATCGCGCTGGTTGGCCAGCTTCTCGTGATCCAGCGTGTCCAGCAGATAGCCCATGCGGTCACTCTCCAGCCATAGCGCCAGTTCCAGCCGGTTGGAGGGCAGCGTCTCGAAATAGTTGGTGCGGTCAAATTCTGTAGTGCCGTTGATGTCGTTCGCCCCTGCGCCCTCCAGGTGGCGGAAATGAGCTTTCGCCCCCACATGCTTGGAACCCTCAAACATCATGTGCTCGAACAGGTGAGCGAATCCGGTGCGGCCGGGCCGCTCATTGGCCGGGCCCACGTGATACCAGAGATTCACCGCCACCAGCGGCAGGCGATGGTCCTCCGACAGGATCACATCCAGCCCGTTTTTCAGCTTGTACTTCTCGTAGGGAATCGTCGGCAACGCGCTCTCTGCCTTCACCGCCGTGGCGGAGGGTTTTTGCGCGGCGGCGGCCGGCGCGGAACCGAGACTGGAGAAGGCAACGAGCACCAGCAGGGCGCAGACAAATGCGGGCAGCGGCATTTTGGGCATGACCTTAAGCTCCTAGCGGCATCGTGGGCAGGGATCGGGCTTCACAACTAGACGCGTCAAGGTCCCAGATGTTAGCAGAAATGGCAAACCGGAGCTGAAGCCAGCTCGCGCCGCAGACCCAAGGATCACTGGCTCTCCGGCGGCTCGTCGCGCTTCAGCTTTTTCGATTCGGCCAGCAGCCGGATGCTATGCATCAGGTTCTGAAAGGTAACGATACCCACCAGCCGTCCCTCGTCCACCACCGGGATCAGGCTGAGGCCGCGGCGGCTCAGTTTGCGTAGTCCCGAGGCTAACGATTCCCTACGCTGCGCCGCTTCGAACACCTTGTTCATTACCGTCTGCACGTAGCCGTTCCCCTGCGAACGCAGCTCGGTGACAATCTTCTGCCGGGAAACCACCCCCACCATGTCGCTGCCGCGAATCACCGGGAAATCGTCTTGCAGGGTGTGCACCGCCTTGGCCAGTGCGTCTTCCAGGGTGTCGGCGGGAGAAAGTGTCGAGAAGTCGGTCAGCATCACATCTTCCAGCCGGAGGTTGTCCATTACCGACTGGAAAAGAATCGTACGTTCCTCCAGCTGCGCCGCCAGAAACAGGAAGAAGCCCGCCATCATCAGCCAGGTATTCCAGATCCCGGCGAAGATGAACAGCATGGCAAACAGTTGCCCCACGCTCACCGCTCGGCGCGTGGCCTGCACCAGGTTGCTGTGACGCGCCAGCCGCGCTCGCAGAATGCGTCCGCCGTCCAGCGGATACGCCGGGAGCAGGTTGAACGCGCACAGGAATACGTTCACCCACACGAAGCTGCGCAGCAGGTTGCCGGCGTAAACCAGGGGAGGGGTCCACAGCCTGCTCTCCGGCATCAGCGCCAGAACAATGCTGGCGCCGACGAAGGCCAGCAGCAGGTTGGCCACCGGGCCGGCCAGCGCAATGGAAACGTCGCCGCCTGGATCCTGCCTTTGATCGGCGTCGTCCACCAAAGTGATTCCGCCAATCGGAAGCAGGATAAGCACCCGGGGAGGAAGGTTGCGCCGTATGCCGAGCAGGCTATGCGCCAGTTCGTGCACGATCACGGAGCCCAACACGATGGCCGCCAGCGCCAGACCTCGCCCCAGGCCCGCGCTTCCCAGGGCCGCCGCCTCGGTCATCCAGATGAAGACCAGCAGAAAGAGAAAAGAGAGATGCACCCGCAGGTGGACCTTCCCCACGTGCCCCACGGGAAAGGACCAGCTCCGCATGATGGCCGAGATCCACGTACCCATGCTTCTTCCATTCTATACACTTGACGCCGGCCTCGGGGGTCTCCCACTGCCATGCGCGTGATCGGCGGAAAATATCGCAGCCGGCGCCTGAAGTCTCTGCCCTCCCTGGACCTGCGCCCCACCTCCGACCGCCTGCGCGAGACCTTGTTCAACGTGCTCACTGCTGGCAATCCCCACGCCCTGACCGGCGCCGCCTGGCTCGATCTTTACGCCGGAACCGGCGCGGTTGGAATCGAAGCGCTGAGCCGAGGTGCAGCCAGGGTGATCTTCGTCGAGGCCGAAAAGCGAGGTGCGGATCTGATTCGCGAGAATCTGAAAGCGCTTAGCATCGAAGGGGACACCGAGGTGCTCTGCGAGGATACGGGGAGAGCCTTGCACCGGTTGGAACGGCGCGGCGTCCAGTACGACTTTTGCTTCTTGGATCCGCCCTATCGCCTCAGAGACGAATATGCTCAGACCCTGGAGCTGCTCTCCCGGAGCAGCCTGTTGTCCCCCCAGGGCCTGGTAATTGCCGAACATGAGAAGAAATTTGATCCCGGCGAGGTGAGAGGAGCGCTCCGCCGGTTCCGCCTGCTGGTGCAGGGCGATGCCGCGCTCAGCCTCTACCGGCGCGCGTGAGCGCCTTGCCGGATACCTCGCAATGCAAGGAGATTGGAAACTCATTCCAACAACGAAAAGGGCTGCATTTCGCAGCCCTTCGTCGCGCGATCAGAAAACCCGCTTACCGCGGCCAAACGTGGTAGCGCTCCCAGTACTGCTGCCGCCAGCGCCAGTCGTCACGATCATGGTCACGCCAGTAATTGCGGTCACGGTAATCGCGATCCTTGCGCCAATCGTCGTGGTCGCGGCGATTTTGCCAATCGTCGCGATCGTGTACTCGCGCACGATGGTCCCAATCGCGGTCGTGATCTTCGGCAAACGCCGCCCCGCTCAGGCTGAGCACCGCTCCCAGCAGAGCCAACCCCACCCACTTCTTGATCGACTTTAAACCCGTAAGCATAGAACCTCCAATCCTTACCCCGCGGCCACTTGCCGCCGCCTTATGCACATACAAACCCCAAATCGGCCAGATAGTTTTCTAACTGCAAGTAACTGCGCCTGCGCAACATGGAGTGCGCAAATCGGGAGCGAAGAACGGACGGGCTGCGCACACCCTTCTCTGGTATCCTGCACGCCCATGTCCTGGGAATCTTCCAGCGCCCGCGAACACAGGCTTACGCATTTTCACCACGTGCGCACCTGCACCACCTGCAAGGCAAGGATAGTCGGCGCCCTGCTCTTGATCGCACTGCTCGCCTATTGGTTCTTCATTCGTTAGATAGCTGGCAACCGGGCGAACCGTTTTGCGCAGCGGGCTTCACTCCGAGCGGAGACGCCGATTTTCACGCCGCAGGTTTACTCGGCTCCCATCGCAGATTGCTGAACCACCACGGGTCTGTTGAAGGATTAAGTGCGAACCTTGGGAGGCGAACTAAGCAGAGTACTCGCTGAATGCCGAGTGCTGACGGCGGAGTGCGGAGTGCTGGGCGCAGAAACACTAAGGGCCCCGAGGTTTTCTGTCAGGTTCGTTCCTCTCGGCCAGCAGCTCGCTTTAGACCCTCGCTCACCTCTGCCTGACCCCTGTTGCCAGTATGATCACGCCGATTTCGCTCGGGCTCCGGGCTTACCACCAACCGGATAAACCAACTCGACCCCTCGGGACCCTATCCTGCTCTTGACTCGTCTCCCGTTCTCCTCAACCAGCACCTTGCTAAAGACCGTCGCCTTGCCCTCTCATCCCCAGTCTCGAGAACCAGAAATCAGTGACTCGGCTTCAGTCCCGGGACGCAGCACCAACCGGGAAAACTCAGAGGCTGTCAAAGAACGAGTGTGTTTTTACTCCCCCCTCGCTTCCCGTCAAGAATAAATCGCGCTGCTTTATCCGATTTGTTTTCAATCGCATGCCGACTGTCCACAGCCGAGTGCCCGAAAATGGGGCAGGAGGGATTCCCCGATTCCGCCAAAAGCCGCGCTCAGCGCGTCTTTTCCGCCCTCCACCCCTACCCGGCGGGCATATTCCCTGCTCCCCAACCCTCCCCCCATGTGCAAAACCCAGCACAATCCGCTCCCCATGCGGATTTTCAAAAGGCGGAGTTTTGCAAAGATCGGCAAGTCACTCTCGATTGTGAGGTTCCGGGAGGACGCGATCAAACCATGGGAATGGCACTCTGGCCGCTGCTGCTGGGATCCGCTTTGGGCTTGCTCAGGTGGATGCGCCCGCGAATGTCATGAATCGCAAGGGGCCCTCGTGCGGTACGCTCGCGGTAGCGAGAAATCGGGAGGCAAAGCAATGACAGAGTTCACGTTTGGCAAAGGGAAGGTGGTGGATGTGCCTACGGGGCAGGCACCGCGCTGGATCCTGACCGTACTGCTGGCGATCGCGATTGCGATTCTTCTATGGATGTCGGTGGCTTTCGTACCCACCGGCCACGTTGGGGTGTTGACGCTTTTCGGGAAGGTGACGGGAACGGTGCTGCCGGAAGGCGTCCACCTGGCGAATCCGCTTACCGTAAACAACGTGTTGTCGATCCGCACGGAAGAGATCAAAGAGACAGCCACAGTGCCATCGAACGAAGGGCTGATCATGACCATGGACACCTCACTACTCTTTCACTTGAGTGCCGACAAGGCGGCTGATGTCTTCCGGTCGATTGGGCCGAGATATGCAGGCGTAATCGTTGAACCCAATCTCCGCGCAGCAATCCGGGAGGTTACAGCTTCGCACTTGGCGAATGCTCTTTACTCCAGCGAACGGGAGAAGGTGTCGCACGAGATCTATGACCAACTGCAGCGCGTGCTGGAGCCGCGCGGAGTGGTGGTGGAGAGCATTCTGCTGCGCGACATACAGCTGCCTGCCGCACTGAAGCAGTCGATCGAGGCCAAGCAGCAGGCGGAGCAGGAATCGCTGGCCATGTCGTTCCGCCTACAGAAGGAGAAGCAGGAGGCGGACCGCAAGCGCATCGAAGCGGCGGGAATCCGCGACTTCCAGCAGATCGTGGCCCAGGGGATCAGCCCGCAGCTTCTGGAGTGGAAGGGCATCGAGGCGACGGAGAAGCTGGCCGACAGCCACAATTCCAAGGTGGTGGTCATCGGGAGCGGCAAGAGCGGCCTGCCCTTGATCCTGGGGCAGTGAGGGCGGCCGCAGTCAGCATTCAGCAAGCAGCGGCTGGTCGCGACTCCGCTATGATAGGCCCCGTGTCCGGGCATCTGCTGGAACTACGCCGTCTGAGCGTAGAGTTTGCGGTCAGGAACGGAGCCCAAGCGGCGTCGCTGACGGCGGTGCGCGAGGTCAGCCTAGCGATTGCGCCGGGCGAGGTGCTGGGCCTGGTGGGCGAGTCGGGCTCGGGAAAGTCGGTAACCTCGCTGGCGATCATGCGGCTGCTGCCAACCCTGGCGCGCACATCAGGGGAAATCGTTCTGCAGGGCGAAAACCTGCTCGCCGTATCGGAAGAGCAGGTGCGGCGTCTTCGCGGGGCGCAGATGGCGATGATCTTTCAGGAGCCGATGACTGCGCTCAATCCGGTGATGCGGGTGGGGGATCAGGTGGCGGAAGCGGTGCTGGCACATGCGGGAGACGACGGCAGGCGAATCCACAAGAGCGAGGCCGGGCGGAGGGCGATCGAGGCGCTGAGGACGGTGGCGATACCCGATACCGAGCGGCGCGCCCGTGACTATCCTCATCAGCTGTCGGGAGGCATGCGGCAGCGGGTGATGATCGCCATGGCCATCGTGAACCGGCCACAGCTGCTGATTGCCGACGAGCCCACGACGGCGCTCGACGTAACCATACAGGCGCAGATCCTGGAATTGCTGGCGGAATTGCGGCAGAAGTTTGGCCTGGCCATGCTGTTTATCTCGCACGACCTGGCGGTGGTGTCGCAGGTTGCGGACCGCATGGCGGTGATGTACGCGGGCAGCATTGTGGAGCTGGGGCCAGCGCGGGAGATCTTTCGCAGCCCCTTGCA
>DATHDM010000206.1:0-3276 GCA_035319065.1 Terriglobales bacterium | reverse complement strand
GGGTCGTACTTTTTCTTTAAGGTCAGGAGGCGATCGTAGTTCGGGCCGTAGGCCTCGCGGGCGATGGCGTCACCTTCGTCGGAGACATAGTTTCCGTAGGCGCCCGCGATAAGAAAGGGCTTCATGGCAGCCCAGCAGTCTCGCGTCCACAAGACGTTCTTTTCCGAATCGGACGGACTCTCCCAATTCGACCATGCCATGAAGTTGAACTTGTTGGTCCGGTGAGGAAAGGCGGTATCACTGACTCCTACCCTGGTTGCTGCCCCGTGCCAATGTTCGAGAGCAGGGGCGAAGCTATGCAGCGAAGGACTTGTGCCGACGAAGGCAGCCAGCGTCTCAATCGCGTCGTCGCTCAAGGTTTGCACGAAGTTGGATTTCACGTAGGTCAGGCGTCCCGGCGGAAAGAAAGGATCGAACATGCTTTGCATCTGCACATAGGGCATGGGCGCGAACAGGTCGGCTACCGGCTTGCCCCAGCTGCGGAGGGGCTGCAACACCTTCTCTCCTTGCGCGAGATCACCGTGGTAGCAGGCCGCAATCGCAAACACTCGACCCGCGCCGGGTAAAGTGAGTGCAGCACACTGAATCGCCAGCTCGTCGGGGATGCGGTCAGACCACTCGCGGAAGAAACGGAGCAATTCTTTTGCTTTATCGGTGGGATGACAGACGGCTCCGCCCCAGACAGAACCGACTTCGTGCAGGCGGTACTCCAGCGAGGTTACGATTCCCAGGTTGCCACCGCTGCCGCGCACGCCCCAGAACAGGTCCTGGTTCTCGGAAGCGCTGGCGGTGAGCAGGCGCCCATCAGCGGTAACCACGTCGACGCCGATCAGATTATCGAGGGCGAGGCCATAGACGCCGTGCAGATGACCCCAGCCAGCTCCGAGGGTCAGGCCCGAGATGCCGGTTTTCGAGACAGTGCCGAGAGTCGTCGCCAGACCGAAGGCCTGGGTTTCGCGATCGAATTCACCCAAGGTCAGGCCAGCCTGGGCGCGGGCGGTGCGCCGGGCGGGATCGACGCGGATGCCCTTCATGCCGGAGAGATCGATCATGAGGCCGGCCTCGCAGACGGACTTGCCAGCCACGCTGTGTCCGCCTCCGCGGATGGAAACCAGAACATCGTGCTCACGCGCGAAGCGAACGCAGGCGATCACGTCGGCGGCGCCTGCGCAACGGGCTATCACGGCAGGCCGCCGGTTGATCATGGCGTTGGGAATGGTGCGGGCGTCGTCGTATCCGGGCTCGCCGGGACAGAAGGATGCTCCGCGCAAAGTGGAGCGGAAGGTCTGGAGAGCGGAGTCGGGGACCATGGGCGCCTCTAGATTCTGGATTGACATTCCCAAATCTGGCCCGTGGAAGACTGGGGCATTTTACTCCATCGTCTGGAGCTCGCTGAAGATCTCAACATCGAAGATCCTGAACCTGCGTGGTTCGAGGATTAGAACAACGGCCGCTGGCCATGGGGCAGGTTCAGATAGAATGAGCCGCTTTCCGGGAGAGATCTCATGCGGCTTATCAGACTGCTGCCCGCCCTGGCGTTCCTACCTCTTTCTGTGCTTCACGCGCAACAAACCATGACGTCGGAGAAGGAATTGTCCAAGGAAGTTCTGAAATACATTCGCGTGCGTGCGCCCAAGGTGGTGCTGACGCATGTGCGGATTGTCGATGGGACGGGGCGAGGGGCGGTAGAGGACCAGAACATCGTAATCGAGGGCGGGAAGATCAGCGCGATATCGGCCGGGGCTGATGTGGCCGCGGGCAAGGACAGCGAGGTGCTGGAGTTGAAGGGGCAGACGGTGTTTCCGGGGATCGTGGGCATGCACAATCACCTCTTTTATATTGCGCGGCCAAACCTGGACAGCCGCTGGCACGGAAACGAGCCGGTGCTGGTGCCGCAGATGACGTTTTCGGCGCCGCGGCTCTACCTAGCGGGCGGCGTAACCACGATGCGGACCACGGGGAGCGTGGAACCCTATTCGGATTTGAACCTGCGGCGCGAGATCGACGCGGGACGTCTGCCGGGGCCACACATCGACGTGACGGGTCCGTATCTGGAAGGTGCGGACAGCTACTTCCTTCAGATGCACCAGCTAGGCAGTCCCGAGGAGGCGCGGCAGTTTGTGGATTACTGGGCGGACCGGGGCGTGACGTCGTTCAAGGCGTATATGAACATCACGCGCGCTGAACTGAAGGCAGCGATCGAGGAGGCGCACAAGCGGGGCATCAAGGTGACGGGGCATCTGTGTTCGGTGACTTATAAGGAGGCAGCGGAGCTGGGGATCGACGATCTAGAGCACGGGTTCTTCGTAAACACGCAATTCGATCCTGGAAAGAAGCCGGATGTTTGCACGGACTCGGCTGGCGTGGCCACCTTGAAGGCGATGGCGCCGGAGAGTAAAGAAGCGAAGGACCTGATCGAGACGCTGGTGAAGCATCATGTGGCAGTGACATCGACACTGCCGGTGTTTGAGAGCGGTGGGATTCCGGGGCGGCCCCCGTTGCGGCAGGCCTTACTGAATGCGCTTTCGCCGCAAGCGCGGGAGGCGTTGTTGTATCGGCGAGAGCCTCCGGCGAAAGAGGCCGCGACAGGGAGTCCGGCGGATGCGAGCGACGATGACTGGCCCACACTGATCAGGCGCGACATGGAATTGGAGCATGCTTTCGCGAAAGCGGGCGGGCTCTTACTGGCCGGGCCAGACCCGACAGGAGACGGCGGCGTGGTGCCGGGATTCGGAGATCAGCGAGAGATCGAGTTGCTGGTAGAGGCGGGCTTCACGCCCGTGGAGGCGATTCAGGTAGCGACGTGGAACGGGGCGGTGTATCTCGGGAAGCAGGACCAGATCGGCAGCATTGCCGTGGGGAAGAATGCGGACCTGGTGGTGGTGAAGGGGGATCCCTCGAAACGGATTGCAGATGTGGAGAATGTGGAGATCGTATTCAAGGACGGTGTGGGGTACGGCTCGGCGAAGCTGCTGGAGTCGGTGCGGGGAAGGTACGGGGAGTACTGAGGCGGTTCGCCTTCTAAGATCGGCGTGACAGGTCAGGTTGCCCACCTGGTGGGGGGCGGTCCTACTTCATGACGGATTGAACCCAAGCGTGGCGTTACGACGCGGTGGGAGAAACCGG
This sequence comes from Terriglobales bacterium, assembly GCA_035319065.1. Lineage (GTDB taxonomy): Bacteria > Acidobacteriota > Terriglobia > Terriglobales > Acidobacteriaceae > DASPRM01. The sequence continues at coordinate 150 of DATHDM010000206.1, read as the reverse complement.
TGGCCAGACGCCGAGGATGTCATCTTTGAGGAGGGCTGCAATCGCGCGCTGCGGTTGAACCCCGGCGCTCCGCAATCATGATAAGCTATGCCCCTGCCTATGACCGCCGTCCGCTAATTCCGCTGGTTGCGTTCTGAAGGGCACTCCCTG
>DATHDM010000205.1:0-7384 GCA_035319065.1 Terriglobales bacterium | reverse complement strand
CCCTTTGGAAGAAGGTGATGATCGCCTCGATGCCGCGATAGAAGTTCGGGATGTGAAACTTCTCGTTGGGCGCGTGCAGATTGTCATCGGGCAGGCCCATGCCCATCATCACGCTGGGGATCTTGAGCACGTTTTCAAAGTCGGCCACGATGGGAATCGACCCTCCGGAGCGGATGTAAACCGTGTCCTTCTTGAACACATCGTGCAACGCCTGCGTCGCCGCCTTGATGTAGTTGTTGTCGGTGCCGACCACTATGGCCGGACCCTTGCTGTGCACCTTGATGTTCAGCTTGATCCCGCGCGGCGTGAGCGACTGCACGAACGCGGTGTATTTCTTCAGAATGTCGTCGGGATCCTGGTCCGGCACCAGCCGCATGGAAATCTTGGCCGATGCTTTTGCCGGGATCACGGTTTTCGCTCCCGGCGCAGTGAAACCGCCGGGCATGCCGTGTACTTCGAGCGTCGGACGCGCCCAGGTGCGGTAGAGCACGGGATAATCCGGCTCCCCCGTGAGCACGCTGGAGCCCACTTCGGTCTTGCGGTAGTGTTCCTCGTCGAAGGGCAGAGCCTTCCAGGCCTTCAGTTCATCCGCCGACGGCTGTTTGACGGCATCGTAAAACCCGGGAATCAAAACGTGCCCGGAGTCATCCTTCAGGCGCGAAATGATGCGTGAGAGCGCCTCCAGCGGGTTCGGCGCCGCCCCACCGTACATTCCCGAATGCAAATCAGTCATTGCGCCGACTGCTTCCACTTCCGTGTACACCAGCCCGCGCAGGCCGACGCACAAAGTCGGCAGCTCCGGCGCGAAGAGTTCGGTATCGCAGACCAGCGCGAAGTCGGCCTTCAGCCGGTCCCCATGCTTGCGGATGAAATCGGCGATGGATTCGCCGCCCACTTCTTCCTCGCCTTCGAAGATCACGCGCACATTGATGGGCAGCTTGCCCCCTCCCGACTTGAACAGCGACTCGAAGGCCTTCACTTGCATCCATAGCTGGCCTTTGTCGTCCACCGCGCCGCGCGCATACACGTTCTGGTTGCGCTCGGTCGGCTCGAATGGCGGCGTCGTCCACTCGTCCACCGGATCGGGCGGCTGGACATCATAATGGGCGTAAACCAATGCGGTGGGCTTACCCGGGACGTGCAGCCAGTCGGCATAGATAAGAGGATGTCCCTGCGTAGGGATGATTTCGACATTATTAAACCCAATTCGCTTGAGTTCGGCGGCCACGTACTCTGACGCCCGGCGAATGTCGCTTTTGTGCTCCTCCAGCGTGCTGATGCTGGGTATACGAAGCAGATCTTTCAGCTCCTCCAGAAACCGTTTCTGGTTTTCGCGCGCGAAGCTGACGGCAGTCGAAGCCATAACAGAACCTCCGTTTCAACAGATAGATATCAGTGCGGCCCTGAATCTTGGGACAAACACAGAGTATAAATCAGCCGCGCGGGCTGAACCCGTTCCGAGGCACGAGTGCGGGCGAGAGCACCGCGCCACATTGGGGGTTATGCGGCGCCGTGGCGCTTCATCTGCTCCAGCAGGCGCGGTTTTCCGAGTTGTGCGGCGATCTCGGCGTGCTGCCGGGCGCGCTCCAGGTCGTCCTCAGCGACGTAGATCTCACCCAGGGCGAGGTGTGCGTCCGCCAGGAGAGGTTCCTTTTCCAGGGCCGTCAGCAGGTTCTTCTTGGCTTCCACCGGTTGCTGGCAAACCCGCAGAAGCTGCGCCAGATGGTAGTAGCCCACAGCCCACTCGGGATTCTTCTCTAAAGCCGCTCTCTGTTCCGCAATTTGGCTGGCGGTCTCGCCATCCAGAATTTCGTTGGCGACTTGCCGGAAAAAGGGAAGGGAATTGTCGTTGCGAGTCATGACTCTTCCAAAAGCCTTACGCTGAGAATTCTGGCGGCATCATCCCCAAGGCCCCGAGGGCTGCAGCTTCGGTTTCCGCTGAGGCCTGTCTGCGTCTCACCGCGTCGCCAGTGCGGCATACTCCTTCTCCGCCTCCGGCGACATCAGGACCCAAATGGTGTAAATGCCGAGCGCCGTTCCGAAGGGAAGATCCAGCAGAGAGATGAATCCTGCCACGAGGGTGATGAGCCGCGCCCAGTGCTCCCGCTGCAGGAGACCCCAACCGGCCGCCAGCCCCAGAATCGCCTTCAGCAGGATCAGCCCGCCGACGAACGAGAGCAGCGGATGGAGGAATTCCGGAACCCCTCCCGGCGGCATCGGGGGAAAGGGGTTTCCCGGGGCCCCCATGCGCCCGAAGATGGTATTGGCGACGATCAGAACACCGACTCCACCCAGCGCGTGGAGAGCGGAATACACCAGCCATAAGATGGCCAGTAATTGGACGTGCTGCTGCACCCTGCCGGCAGCCGACCGCCCGACCGTGGAAAACGCCGGTCTCCCGCACGATCCGCAAAACTGCTGTCCCGCCTTCAGCTCCGCCCCACAAGCATTGCAGAACATGAGTGTGCTCCTTGCAAAGATGTCCTGAACAGCCGACCGGCTAAAGGATACGCCGTTGCGGCTGGACCGGTTCCCAAAACCAGGTTACGTTTTCAGATGCTTCTCAGGCTCGCGCAGAATGCCGTATTGTCGCGGCTTTTCGGCGGGCGTCAATCCCGAAAACACCCGGGAGAGAACGGACCCAGATCGAACTCCGGCTTCATTCCGCGCAGCAGCTGCGACATCACGAGCGCCGTGACCGGCGCCAGCAGAATGCCGTCGCGGTAGTGACCGGCGCTCAGGTAGTAACCCTCAATGTCGGTTGGACCCAGGATCGGGAGCTTGTCGGGTGTTCCGGGTCGCAAGCCGGTCCAGCTTTCCAGCATCCGGCATTCGCTCAGCCTGGGCAACACTCTCGCCGCCGAATCATGGAGCTCGCGGATGATGTCGGGGTCCACGCGCTTGTCGAAGCCCATCTCTTCCAGCGTCGAGCCGATCACCATCCTGCCATCGCTGCGCGGAATGATGTAAGTCCCACCCGCGCGAATCGCGTGCTGCACCAGCAGCGCCGGGATGTGGGTCGCACTCGTGCTGGAGTGCTCCTTTCCCTGCACCTCGGCCGCCACCGCCAGCATATGGCCCTTTACGGGACGGACTGGAACCCGCACTGGACCTATCTCTCCAGCCCAGGCGCCCGCACAATTCACCACATTGCCCGAGACATAGCTTGTCTTTCGCGTCTGCACCCTCGCCACATGCCCGTGCTCGAGTTCGATGTCCGTAACCTCGGCCCCCGCGGCGACGTCCACACCCAGGTGCTTGGCGGCTGCCACCATCGCTGTCACCAGGCCGCGCGGGTCCACCGATTGCTCCTCGAGAAACATCCCAGGCCCCGATTGCCTTACCTCCGGCTCCAATTCCCGAAGCTCTTGCGCAGTCACTGGCGATGCTTTGGACCCTGCGAAGGTTTTTCCCGTCTCCCCGAGCACGATTGTGCCCTGACTGCGCAGGTCGATCTTCAGGCGCGATTCGTCCTCCAGCATCTGCACGAACTCGGAGTACATTCGCGCACTGGCGGCAGCCAGTGGACGAAGCGGCTCCTCAACTTCGGCTTGCGCAATCATCCCGCCCGCCGCCCAGGACGCCTCCCGTCCCGGCTGGTTCTTATCGAGCACCAACACCTTCATTCCCACTCGACGTAGCGCCAGCCCCAATGCCAGCCCGATTACGCCCCCGCCCACCACGATCACGTCCCACGCTTTCACGTGTTCATTGTAAAGCGCAGGGTCAGGCCCCGATGCCGCGCGAATCAGTCGCAACGGCTGGTCTGGCGCGCGCCCGGACAACCGCCGCTGTCCCCGTCGCATCTTCTAAGTCACGTTTGACTATCTTCTGTTTTGTGCTAAACAATGAAGAGGTTCCCCAAGTAAGGAGAGGTGCATGCCGGAAGAGCAGGAAGTCGAGTATGTGGTTCCCGAGGAGGCTTCCAGCCATACTTTGCGCAATGTTTTGCTAGGCCTAGCCGCCATTTACGTCCTCGCGTCGCTCTATTTCATCCTTGACCTGCGTGGGCGCATGGGCAAGCTGGAGCAGGCTCAAAAGACAGCCGCCGAGGAGAACGCGGCCCAGATGGCCACGATTGGCAAGCGGCTGGGACTTGCCGAGACCTCCACTTCCGCCCTGGCTTCCAAGCTGGGCATGACGCAAAAGGAGTTGAGTGCGCGCACCGCTGCCCTTCAGAAGGAGCAGCAGGCCTCGCAAAAGGAACTGGCGGAGAGCCAGAAGCAGATCGGCATGGTCGCAACCGAGGTTGGCGGCGTCAAGACTGAATTAGGCGGCGCCAAGTCTGACATCGCCTCCACGCGTACCGATCTGGAAGCCACCAGGACCAAACTCGACAAGACGATCGGCGATCTCGGAGTGCAGAGCGGATTGATCGCGCATACTCGCGACGAACTGGAAATCCTCAAGCACAAGGGAGACCGGAATTACTACGAATTCACGCTCCTGAAAGGGGCCAAGCCAACTCCTGTTTCCACCGTGAGCCTGCAGCTGAAGAAGGTGGATGCCAAACGCGGCCGCTTCACCCTGAACGTGCTTGCGGACGATCGCACCATCGAGAAGAAAGATCGTACGGTGTCTGAGCCTATGCAGTTCTACACCGGACGCGATCGGAACTTGTACGAAGTAGTGGTCTTCACGACCGACAAGAACAAGGTCACCGGCTACTTGAGCACGCCGAAAAACGCTCCCATGCCGGCGGTTCAGCAGACCAGCTCCAACTAACTGTCAATGGGTGTATAGCAAATACCCCCCGGGCGCTGGCGCGAGGAGGGAAGCGCCTCCGTGCGTCCGCCCTACGCCATCGCGCAGGCCTCAATCACCTTGTCCAGGATGGCTCGCAGCAAACTCCGTCTGCGCTGCAACTCCTGCGCAGATCCGTTGCCCGCGCTGCGCAGTTCGTCTCCCAGCTTGCGGTTGTGATCGCCTAGTATCTCCACCAGTGCGTCGAGTTCATCGCAGCCGAACTCAAATTTCGCGTCGATCACCTGGTCGAGCAGATCTTCCACCAGCATTTGCCGGGCTCGCAGCGGGTCTTGGTCGCCGGTCTGACTGCTTGAGGCGTTCCGCAGAGCAAAATCCAGCTCCTCCAGAATTTCGGCCAGCAGTTTCCTCTCTTCGAGGGTAAATCTGAGTTGCATGACAGCACTTCCGCACCCGCCTAGAATTATGTCGCCGCTTGCTGCGGCCGGATGGGGAACCCCCGCCCGCCGCGCTCCGCCTCCCGAAAAGGAACAAGACTGCCGCTGCTCAACCCGCCTTCGATCCTCGTTCGGTCTTCGCAGAGGCATCTGAATAGCCAACTCCCTTGCTGCCTCGCATCAGCACCAAGTCGGCTAGAATCAGCCGCAATGATTGCTTCAAGGACACCAGAATCTGTGTTCCAGTGCGCTCAATGAGCGGTTGCGTATCGGTTGCGCCTCCATCGATCTCTCGCGTTAGCGACGTCAGAGCTGCTGTTCCTTCCATCGATCGCCTGCGCCGCCTGTGGTTGGAATGCGCGCTCGTGTTTCTGGCGTTCGGTCTGCTTTACCTGTCTCTGCGGTCGCACGAATTGAATGCAGTGGATGGCCCGACCAGGGCTTTTGGTGTTTATCACCGCAACTCGGTTTACTTTCACGGTAATAACCACATTCTCTACCCGGTTTACACTCTGTCCTGGACCCGGATCCTATCCGCCTTGGGATTCTCGTCCAGCGGACCTATCGAGTTCGTCTCCCTGGCCCAAGCGATGAATTCAATGGCTGCGGCGGGCATCCTTGCGATGTTGTTTGGCCTTAGCCGTCTCCTGATCGGGCCGCTGCTGCCTTCCATTCTGCTGACTGTGGGCTTCGGCACCACGCGAGCCTTCTTTCTGCATGCCACGAACTCCGCCGAGCCCGTAGTGGGTTTGTTTTGGAGTGTTCTTGCCCTGTTCTTGCTGGTCATCTCTCTCAGGTTCGAGATTCCGTGGGTGCCTTTCGTGAGCGGGGTGCTCCTCGCGCTCGCCATGGCCAGCTATCAATCGATGGTCTTCATGATGATCCCCTGCCTGGTATTGGCGACAAGTTGGCAGGGGAACGACCTGTTCTTCATCCGCCGCGTGCAGCTTAAGCCCACAATCGCGCTTCTGGCGGGCTTTTGGTCCAGTTTTCTTCTGATCTACGCAACTCTCCACTTCCTGCAAGGTGCACGAAACCCGTCGCAGATGGTGAGCATGCTCCTCACCGTGGAAGCGGGAAAGGTGTATGGCGGACTGAAAGTGGCAAAGTTCGCCAACCTTCCCAGCGGATTTCTCAACAATATCGTGCCCATTCTCCCGCCGGACTATACGGGGATGAAATCGCTGTTCCGACTCCATCACCACGATGGGTGGCTTGTGCTCTGGATCGGCTGCACCCTCGCAGTTGTGAGCCTGCTGAGTATCATCACGGGGAAAGCCATTCGAAATAGGGAATTGCTCTCTCATCGCAGCGTTGTGGTCGTAGCCACCTGTCTGAGCGGAATACTTATCGGTGTTGCGCTACTTGCCTATTGGGATCCGTTGTACGACAAGCTGTGGCTCCTGCCGTTCCTGCTGCTGTATATGGTGGTGACGGTCTACCTGGCAAACATGCACGACAGCAGGATGCTCGCGTCCGCGGTCTTCGTGCTGGTTCTCTCGGTAGCCGCTTATAACACTCGGCAAGCCATTCGCGCCTCCCAGGGCGGCTGGCCTTACGTAGATTCCGCGCAGCAAGTCGCAAGCACGATTGCTCAGAACGATCTCTTCGTAGGCGACTGGGATCCGATAAGCGTGCTCTATGGCACGATGTATGGATCAGAGGATCAAGTCATCTCATTCCCCGCACGCGCTTCAGCTTCAGGAGCGGCGGCGGCGCTCACTTATCTGGATCAACGCATAGCCGAGACGATTCACCGGAATGGATCTGTGTATTTCCTGGGTGTGCTGGATGAGAAAGAGTCCCAGTGGAACGCTTACCTGGGTACGCGGTGCGGCGTTCCGTACAGCGCCTTCAACCGCTTTCGAGACCATTCTTCCGTCGTTCTCCCTTTACCCAGTCGTAGTGGACACGTTACCTTGAGAAGGCTGAATACCGAGCCGCTGCGATAGGCTCGCAACAACCTGGACATCGCCGGCTCGATCTTCCCAACAGGCCTTAACTTTCATGAGCGTGCTTCTTTTCACCGCGCTGGTGTGGATTGGCTCCGTGGTAGCGGGCTTTCTCGGCTCGCTCACTGGCCTGGGCGGGGGAGTAGTCCTGGTACCTCTCCTCACCTTGATTTTCCATGTGGACATCCGCTATGCCGTGGGTGCCTCTCTGGTCTCGGTGATCGCCACTTCCTCTGGGGCTGCGGCCGCCTATGTGAAGGAGGGTTTCTCCAACATCCGCATCGGCATGTT
>DATHDM010000204.1:0-4425 GCA_035319065.1 Terriglobales bacterium | reverse complement strand
TCATCGACATTCATATTCACGGCGGCGCGGGCCACGACGTGATGGAAGGCGATGCTCATGCCTTGGCCGCGGTGGAGCGCCTGCTCGCCTCGCACGGCGTCACCAGCTACTGCCCAACCACCGTGACCGCACCGCTTGACCAGACGCTCGTCGCGCTCGAGAAGCTGTCGGCCGCTGTCGAGAGCCCGCCCGCCGAGGCCAGGGCACGCCCCCTGGGCGTGCACCTGGAAGGCCCGTTCATCAGCCACGCCAAACGCGGGGTGCATCCCCCCGCATATATAAAGGATGGCTCGGTGGAGCTGTTCCAGCAATTCTGGCAGGCAGCCCGGGGCAACGTCGCCGTGATGACCATCGCCCCGGAAATTCCCGGCGCTCCCCAGTTGATCGCCCACGCCGCCGGACGCGGAGTCTGCGTAAGCATCGGCCACTCCGATGCGGACTTCGACGACACGATCCGCGCCATTTCGGAGGGTGCGCGGCACGCCACTCACACCTTCAACGCCATGCGGCCTCTCGATCATCGCCAGCCCGGCATCCTGGGCGTCGTTCTCGCCGACAGCCGCCTGACTGCCGATATCATTGCCGACGGCATTCACGTCCACCCTGAGATCGTTGAGCTGTTTCTTCGCAGCAAGGGAGCGGAGAACGCGGTCCTCATCACCGACGCCATCAGCGCCACCGGCATGGGCGACGGCCGCTTCCGCCTGGGCTCGCTCGAAGTCGAAGTCCGGGGCGGCCGCTGCGAATTGGAAGGCAAGCTCGCGGGCAGCGTGCTGACCATGGATCGTGCCGTTCGCAACTGCACTGTGTTTGCTCGCTGCAGCCTGCAGCAATCAGTTCGGATGGCGACGCTCAATCCCGCACGCGTGCTCGGAATCAGCCATCGCAAGGGCATCCTCCAGCCCGGCGCCGACGCCGATCTGGTGGTTCTGAGCGCGGAAGGCGAGGTCGTGCGGACCATCGTTGGCGGCGTGATCTAAGACTTGTGCGGCGTCGTCCACACGACGGCTTGGCTGATTGCTGACTGCTGAGCGCTGACCACTCTTCCTAAAACTTGCCACCCACCCCCGTCTTGGGATCAAAATTGTGGCCAACTGGGCTCCTCGGCTGAACTACCCGCCACAGAAGGAATAGCTATGCCTGACAAGAGCGGATTCGCCCACTACATGCTCAAGGAGATCTTCGAGCAGCCGCACGCCGTGCGCGAGACCGTTCTCAGCTGCGTGACGGAGTCGACCGGGCGCGTGACCCTGACGGGCATGCGCATCTCCCCTGAGGATTTTGCCGGGCTGAAGAAAATCGGCGTCGCGGCCTCCGGCACCAGCCGTCACGCAGGCATGGCCGGACGCTACATGATCCAGGAGTTGGCGGAGGTGCCGGTCGATGTCGAACACGCCAGCGAGTTCGAGTATGGCAACCCCATCACGGGGCCCGAGGAACTGATCATCGTAATCACCCAGTCGGGGGAAACCGCCGACACCCTGGGTGCGCTGCGCAAGGCCAAGGAACGCGGCGCCCGCACCCTGGCCATCAGCAACGTTCTGGACTCCACCATCTCCCGCGAGGCCGATGGAGTCATTCCCACGCTGGCCGGTCCTGAGATCAGCATCGCCTCCACCAAGGCTTTCACCGCGCAGCTTGCCGCCCTGTATCTGTTCGCGGTTTATCTTGGCGCCGTGCGGGGCGTGCTCCGCGACGAGCGCGCTCGCGCGCTGGTCGCGGACCTCATGTTCATCCCCGACAAGATCGAAGCCGCGCTCGCCTCGAACTCTCAGTGCCGCGCGCTGGCCGAACAGTATCACAAGGTGGACGACTTCCTGTTCATCGGGCGCGGCATTCACTATCCCATCGCGCTCGACGGCGCTCTCAAGCTCAAGGAGGTTTCCTACATTCACGCCGAGGGCTATCCCGCCGGCGAGATCAAGCACGGTCCCTACGCGCTGATCGATCAGACCCTGCCGCTGGTAGGAATCGCCACTCGCGACACCCGCGATCCCCTCTCCATGTCGCGCTGGGAGCGAAACCTGGCCAGCCTGGCTGAAGTCAAAAAGCGTGGCGGACGCGTGATCGCCATCGCCACCGCAGGCGACGACCGCATCCGCCAGGCCGCGCATCATGTCGTCGACGTGCCCGAGGCCCCGGAGCTGCTCTCACCCATCCTCGAGATCGTGCCCATGCAGCTGCTTGCGTATCACGTTGCTGTGCAACGCGGCCTCGACGTCGATCGCCCCCGCAACCTGGTGAAATCGGTAACCGCAGAGTAACCAGTGTGTCGCGTGCGCCAGCGCTCCGCGGCTACGGCCTGCCTTCCCCCGAGCGGGTGCAGCCCGCGCGGGATCTGCCTTGTGATCTGCATCTCCCGCCCGCGTGATCCGTACATTCCCCTGGTTACGGCCCTCACCCCTCTGGGTGATTCCAGTCACTGCGGCAAATCAGCCTCAGGCCTGTAATCGGCGTGTCGGCAGGCGAGCCGGGTTCATGCGTTGCGGATCGCCCGCCCGGGGGATCGCCATGAGTGATATCCCGAAGGCTCCGCCTTCTGAAGTAGTGAAGTGCCCGCTGTGCGAGGGCCGCGGTGAAATCGAGAAGCGCGCCCTGTTCGACCGGCTGCAGGAGAAGGACTTCGGCCGCAAGATCGCCAGCTATCTCACCAATGTGGTCGAAGCTGAGCGGACTTCGGAGGCGTTAAACGACGCTCCTGATCCCGATTTCAAGCACGAAGTGAACACCTGGAACCTGACTCATTTTCTGTGGCGCAGAAGCCCGAAGGAATAACTGCCTTCGGCGTCAGGAGAGGCCAAATCATGCCTGTATTGGAGACCGACGAGGTCAAAGAGCTGTTATCCCAATTCGGAAAGCGCAGGTCGAGCCTGATCGCCATCCTGCAGGAAGTGCAAAGGACCCACCGCTACTTGCCTCAGCCCATTCTCCGGCGCGTCTCCCAACAACTTGAGGTTCCGCTCCCGGAGATCTACCACGTTGCCACCTTCTACAACTGTTTTAGCCTGGAGCCGGTGGGCAAGCACGTGGTGCAGGTGTGCATGGGAACAGCCTGTCATGTGCGTGGCGCGCCCAAAGTCCTCGACCGCTTGCTGACCGATCTCAAGCTGCCGCGGCTGGGCACCACTCCCGACACGCAGTTCACGGTGCGCACCGTGCGTTGTGTCGGCTGCTGCGGGCTGGCGCCGGTGGTGCGCGTGGATGATCACACCCATCCCCACATGAGCCAGGCCAAGGTAAAAGGCATGATCCGGAAGTATGCAGCCAAGCCCGAGACGGTGACCCCCGTCTAGGTGCGGGAGAAGAGAAGACGATGCCAAGGCTGAATTCGGTTCAACAATTGGAGGAATACCGGGCCTTCCTGACCAGCCGCGCCAGCCATCGGCCCTGCCTGACGGTGTGTGCCGGCAGCGGCTGCACCGCGGCCGGCGCGCGCGAACTGCTCGACGCCCTGCGCAGCGAGCTCCGCAAGCAGAAGCTGGAAGAAGAAGTCGAGCTCAAGAGCACCGGATGCCACGGATTCTGCGAGCGCGGGCCGCTGATGATCATCTGGCCTGATGGCACCTTCTACAACCGCGTCACCACCGCCAACGCCGCCGAAATCGTGCGCACTGTGCGCGACGGCAAAGGCGCAGTCGAAAAGCTGCTCTACCAGGACCCGGTGACCGGCCAGAAAGTGCAGAGGGAAGACGAGGTCCCGTTCTACGCGCGCCAGAAACGCATTCTCTTCGGCAACAACGGGCGCATCGATCCCAAGGCCATCGCGGACTACATCGCCGTCGGCGGCTACGCCGGGCTGGCCAAGGTATTTTCTGAGTTCAAGCCGGAAGAGGTTATCGACAGCGTAGCCCGCTCCGGGCTGCGCGGCCGTGGCGGCGCCGGATTCCCCACCGGCGTGAAGTGGTCAGTCTGCCGCAAATACGCGCAGGAAAACGGCGGCCACTGCTTCCTGATCTGCAATGCCGACGAAGGCGATCCCGGCGCCTTCATGGATCGCAGCTTGCTCGAAGGCAATCCCCACAGCGTGATCGAAGGCATGATCATCGGCTCCTACGCCATCGGCGCCCAGGAGGGCTACGTTTATGTTCGCGCCGAATATCCGTTGGCGGTCGAGCACCTGGGTGTTGCCATCGAGCAGGCGGAGCAGGCCGGGCTTCTCGGCGACAACATTCTGGGCAGCGGCCACAGCTTCCGTATCCACGTCGTGCAGGGCGCCGGCGCCTTCGTCTGCGGTGAAGAGACGGCCCTGATCGCCTCCGTTGAAGGCTGCGTCGGAGAGCCCCATCCCCGCCCGCCCTACCCGGCGCAGAAAGGCCTGTGGGGCAAGCCCACCGTCATCAACAACGTCAAGACCTGGGCCAGTGTGCCGGTGATCGTCAATCGCGGCGCCCAGTGGTACGCCGCCATCGGCACCGAGAAGAGCAA
>DATHDM010000203.1:0-2716 GCA_035319065.1 Terriglobales bacterium | reverse complement strand
GCTGCTGCCGCTGGCGCTGACTGGGGCCTGCGACTGGCGCGCTGAAGCAGCATCGGCGCTGCTGCCGTCGCTGATGGGACACCTGATCTATGGGGCGACGACAGCGCTGGTCTTTCTTCTGCTGGAGCGCCGCTATTTGCGCTGGCTGCTTCTGGATCCGCGGAGCGCGATGCGCGAGCAGCGCCGCACGCGCCCGGTGGGAACCCCGGCGCCGGCGCTGTGGCTGCTGGTGCTGGGCCTAGGAGTGCTGCTGCCGATTCTGTTGGGGTGAGCGGGGCGGGAGTCCAACGCCCGAACTGCGGACCCGCGCAGACAAAGCGGCAATGGGTAGGCGCGGCCATGCCAACGATTTCAAGAAGGTCTTTTGGGGCGAGGATTTTTGTCACTTAACGGCGCGCCGCACATCTCACCGGCAATAGAAAAACAGAGAAGCGAACGGGACTGGGATATGAACCACTCATCACAACGACGATTAGAGAATCAGGTAGCGCTGGTGACGGGAGCCAGCTCGGGCATCGGGGCCAGCGTGGCCGTCGCCCTGGCGGAAGCGGGCGCGGCGGTGGTGGTGAACTACTCCAGCACCGCGGATGGCGCTCAGCGGGTGGCCGATCAGATCCGCGGCAGCGGAGGCAAGGCGATCATCGTCAAAGCCGACGTGAGCAAGGAAGAGGACGTGAGGCGGATGTTCGGCGAGACCGTGGCGACGTTCGGGACGGTGGACATCCTGGTGAACAACGCGGGACTGCAGCAGGATTCGTCGCTGGTGGACATGACACTGGCGCAGTGGGAGAAGGTCATCGGGATCAACCTGACGGGCCAGTTCCTGTGCTCGCGCGAGGCTGCCCGGGAGTTCATCCGGCGGGGCGTGGTGCGGGAGCGGTCGGCGGCCGCGGGGAAGATCATCTGCATGAGCTCGGTGCATGAGGTGATTCCCTGGGCGGGGCACTGCAACTATGCAAGCTCCAAGGGCGGAGTGATGATGCTGATGAAGAGCATGGCGCAGGAGCTGGCTCCGCACAAGATCCGGGTGAACAGCATCGGGCCGGGAGCGATCAAGACCAGGATCAATACCGCAGCCTGGGGCACAGCGGAGGCGGAGGCGCAGCTGCTGATGCTGATTCCGTATAAGCGGGTGGGCGAGCCGGCGGACATCGGCGCGGCGGCGGTGTGGCTGGCGTCGGATGAATCCGATTACGTGAACGGAATCACGCTGTTCGTGGATGGGGGCATGACCCTATACCCGGAGTTTGCTAACGGCGGCTGAGATCGCCTTGAACACGAGGCCGGTGGGACACGGGTATAATCACGGCTCAATCTTCCGATTCCATGAAATCAGAGCCGGGGCAGGGAAGCGGCGCCGCGCAGGGAATCGCCAGGTGTGAGGCGTTATCGCAAGAGCCAGTCACCAGAATGAGCGCCAGCAGACCACGGATCGAAGTAGATGAGGCCGCGCTTATCCGCAGAGTGTGCGACGGCGACAAGGAAGCATTCTACGAGCTGGTGAAGCCGTACGAGCGTTCGATCTATACCGCGGCCATGACCGTGGTGGGCAATCCCGCAGACGCAGAAGAGGTGGCGCAGGAAGCGGTGCTGAAGGCCTTCGAGCACCTGGCGAGCTTCCGCGCGGAGTCCAAGTTCAGCACCTGGGTGATCCAGATCACGATCAACGAGGCGCGCATGAAGCTGCGCAAGGCGCGCCGCCACATGTACGATTCTATCGACGAAGTGCAGAGCGACGAGGAAGGCGATTACCTTCCGCGGGATTTCGCTGACTGGCGGGAAATTCCCAGCGAGGCGCTGGAGCGGCGCGAGCTGCGAGAGGCGCTGAAGCGGGCCATGGAAGCGCTGAGCCCGAAGTATCGCGAGGTGCTGATCCTCCGAGACGTGCAGCACTACAGCATCGAGGAGACGGCCGAGCTGCTGGGCATCACGCAGGCGAGCGTGAAGACCCGCCTGCTGCGGGCGCGGCTGCAGATGCGCGACGCGCTGGCCCCGGGGATCGACGGCAGCTGGGTTCGAGGCAAGCCGGAGTTCGAGAAGGTTCGCCCCTGGTAGCAGCGGGGTATGAGGTCGGCAGTGAAACTTAGTCGGACACAGGGAATCCAATGAAGGTGATCGAAATCAGTTGCTTTGAGGTCTGGCGAGAGATATCCAACTACATCGATGAGGTAGTGGATCCTGACCTGCGTGCGCGCATGGAAGAGCACTTCAAGACCTGCGCGCACTGCACCGCCATCCTCGACGGCACGAAAAATGTGGTCAAGCTGGTCGCCGACGGCGTCAGTTTTGAATTGCCGGAGGGCTTCAGCAAGCGGCTGTATCAGAAGATACAGAATCGTTGAGGACGAACCCTTCCCGTAGCCCCAGATGCGGGGGATCCGGTCAGACGGGGAGGCGAGTCTGGCGCAGAAACCAGCTGCTGCGCAGTCCGTTCATGATTTCAGGCACATCCTGGTTGTTGATGAAGAGGAAGATCTTCCACTCCCCAGCTTGAGTGCGCAGCCAGATCTCCAGGTACCGTTCTCGCCGAAAGATGGGCTCGCCGCCCGCCTTGGGTTTCAGCACAAACTCGTGAGATCCGCGGTCGAATGCCATGTCGCCCTGAATCGCAATCTGGTTGATGATCAGACTGACCTTGACGTCGAAGGCGGAGAATAGCTTTGTGAGCCGCGAGCGCCAGACCTGTCTGGCGTCCAGGCCGTAGGCGCTGGCCGCG
>DATHDM010000202.1:0-9983 GCA_035319065.1 Terriglobales bacterium | reverse complement strand
CCACGGCGGTGCCGGCGGCGCAGATCTACGTAGTCGATTCCAACACCGTTCGCTTTGCCGAGCCGTTGATCATGGCCATCTTCCGCTGCCATCCGGATGCGCAGGTGCTGGTGGTCGGCGACAGCTTCAGCGAGGAAAGTTATTTCCGCTACCTGCAGCTCGGCGCCCGAGGCTTGCTCTCCTACTCGGAAGCGGAGCTCCAGTTGGCGCGGGCGGTGCGATCGGTGGGGGCTGGCGGCTACTGGGTGCCGCGCCAGGTGCTGGCCCGCTTCGTGGACTCCATCCTGAAATCTCGCAACCGCACTCCATTGCGCAACGGCCACGTCTCGAGCCGCGAACGCGAGGTGCTAGAGGGCTTGCTCGATAATCTTTCCAACAAGGAAATCGCCTCCAAGCTCAACATCTCCGAGCGCACGGTGAAGTTTCACGTTTCCAACCTGCTCTCCAAGTTCGGCGTGCAGCGCCGGGCGGATCTGATCCTGCTCTCCTTCCAGAATGCCCGGAAGGAAGTTGCGGCCGACGATCTGGAAAAAGTGCCTCGCGTCGTCATGTAGAACCTGAAAATCTGGGCGCTGAGCAGGGAGCTGAAATTCCCCTTGATCTGTACCTTTTTTACCCGGAGCGGGTAGTTTTCGCCGCAGCGGTTTCCACAGGCGTCCGCAACTCTCCCCCTTTCAACCGGTTTGGCTGGCCCGCGGATTGCACCCATGACTAGCTCCACAGGCAACTCAATCCCCAGGGGTCGCAGGGAGATGTATGACCAAGGTCGCGAAACAGGGTCCGGCTTCAGAGCGTCTGGCGAAGGATGCGGTACGCTATAGACTCTTCCGAATTCCTCTCGAGAGACCATCCCACGCCTGCGGCCCCGACTGCCTCTGCTGGCAGGAGAAAGAGCGGGAGGCCAATCCCGACGACCATGTGAGCATCGCCTTCAACTCGCTCGAAAACTGAATTCCCGCCGAGCCTGGAAGGGAGGCGGGTCGCCATTCCGCTGCCCGCAGCCCGCGGTACATGTACCAGGCTCATTTGACCGCTCGTTTGCTGCCATCTAATCTCAGACAGCCGTCTCGCCGATGCTAGAATCGGCCAGGATACGCATGCATATTCTGCACGTGGTTGGGGCTCGTCCGAACTTCATGAAGCTGGCGCCGGTTCGTGAAGCTCTGGCGCAGCATTCCTCCCTCCGACAAACCATCGTCCACACCGGCCAGCACTACGACGTCAACATGTCGGATGTGTTCTTCCAGCAACTGCGTGTGCCCGCGCCCGACATCAACCTGCAGGTGGGATCGGGCAGTCACGCCCAGCAGACGGCTGAAATCATTTCGCGCTTCGAACCGGTGCTGCTGGAGCAGAAACCGGATTATGTGCTG
The DNA here is from genome assembly GCA_035319065.1 of Terriglobales bacterium. GTDB lineage: Bacteria > Acidobacteriota > Terriglobia > Terriglobales > Acidobacteriaceae > DASPRM01. The sequence goes on along the minus strand of DATHDM010000202.1, from coordinate 8,610 downwards.
GTGTATGGAGACGTAAACTCCACGGTGGGCGCTGGTATGTTCGAAGTTGGGAGTGAGGGTCGCGCACGTGGAAGCGGGCCTCAGGTCCTTTGACCGCTCCATGCCCGAGGAGATCAATCGCCTGCTCACCGATCAACTGGCCGATCTGCTGTTCACGCCCTCGGAGGATGGCAACCGCAACCTGGCGCGCGAGGGCGTCGATGCCGCCAAGGTCCATCTGGTGGGCAACGTCATGATCGACACCCTGATTCGCATGCTGCCGGAGGCGCAGAAGCACGTGCCGGCGGATCTGCCGAAACGATTTGTGCTGGTCACTCTGCATCGCCCCTCGAATGTCGATGATCTGGATTGGCTGCAGCGGATGCTGAGCAGCCTGGAGGGTCTCAGCTCCGAGCTGGCGGTCCTGTTCCCGGTCCACCCGCGGACCCGGCAGCGCATGGCGCAGGCAGGGTTGAATGGATTCCACCGCAGCAGCCTGCGTCTGATGGATCCGCTGCCCTATATCTCCTTTCTCGGTTTGCAGCAGCGGGCCACGCTGGTGATCACCGATTCTGGCGGCATCCAGGAGGAGACCACTTACCTGGGAACGCCGTGCCTGACGGTGCGCGAGAACACCGAGCGCCCCGTGACCGTCGAGATCGGGACCAATATCCTGGTGGGGCGGGAGATCGACCGCGTGCGGAGCGAGGCGCAGCGGGTGCTGCAGGGAACCGCCAGGAAGGGCCGGATCCCGCCGCTCTGGGACGGACGCGCTTCCGCGCGTATCGCCAAAGTACTGCTGTCGCAATAGCCAGAAAAACTTCCAGTAGCCGGAAAAACTTTCACGTCTCGCTGCGCATCGCGTGCGGTGCGGAGTGCGGTTGGAACCGCCTGGCCGGCGTCTTTGGACATCGGGGCCGGTGACCGCCGGCGAGGCGATCTCGCTAGCGCTCCGCGATCGCCCAGTCGTTCGACCCCAGCACGTAGAAGCTGGTGAGATCGGCGTGACCGGCCAGCGTGTCCCGCTGCTTGCCTTCGACCAGAATGCGGAGGCGGGTGATGCCGGGGATGTTCTCCGCCAGAGTGCGCGCCATCGCGGCCAGAGTGAGTTCCTCGACCAGGATTCCCGACTGGTGGCGATCGGCAAATTCCGCATTCACATCGATCACCGCGGTATTCCCGTTGATGACAAATACGCTTTTGACATCTGCGCCCGGCGCCAGGGGATGGGTAGAGGATTTCTCCTGGCAGGCGGCGAACAGCGCCCGCAGGACCTCTGCGGCGCGCTGACCGGGTTCCGCGGTGAGCGGCGTGACCACGTCGCGGCGAAGCAGCAGGCCGCGAGCATCGTCGGGCACATAGAGGGGAATGTGCTCGGTGCTGCCGGCCACGGGCGGGGTGATCAGCTTGGCGGCCGGCGCTTCCGGCTTGAGCTGCTCCGCTTCGCGCTTCAAGTGCAGCCCATAAAACACCATCCCCAGCAGCGCAAGGCAGAGGACGATGGCGGCCACCAGAAGATGACGCGGAATCATTTCGCCGGCTCCAGGGCAAAGCGGGCATTGGCGATCCCCAGGGCGATGGCGTTGGTGACCGCCGCCTGGTAGGCAGGCGAGATCAATCCTTCAACCTTTCCCGCCGGGGGCGCGACTTCCACGGCTACCGCCGCCAGGGCAACGTTGTCCAGCGGCCGCAGCGAGGCGGTCAGCGGGACGGCAGGAATGTGGCGATTGTTCAGCTCCATGGCAATCGCCGCCAGCAGGCTCCGGCTCTGCTCCAGGTAGGCACCCTGCGCGTTGTCCCAGGGCAGGAAGCCGCCGGGGCTGGCGGAGACAGGAGATACGCGGGCGCTATACAAGCGCACTCCGGTTCCTGCCGATCCGGCATGGATGCTGATATACACCGTGCCACGAGCGCCATTGGCCATGGCGGCGCGTTGCTCGGAGGTGAGCGCGACATCGCCATCGCGGAGCAGAGCGCTGTGAATGTTGCGCGCTTCGAGGTCGGCGCGAAGACGCCGGGCCAGGGCCAGCGTGACCTCCTTTTCCGCCAGCGACGGCGTCAGCAGCGCTCCGGTCTCCTGGCCGCCATGGCCGGGATCGATCACCACCAGGAAGGTGCGCGCCGGCAGCAAGGCTCGCACCGCAGGCGGCGCTTGAGGCGGGGGCGCGGCCGCCGCGGGTGGCGCGGCCGCGGGCGGTGCGGCCGGAGTCCCCTTCGCCGCTGCCGCCGGAGCCGGCGCAGGTTCGATGGAGATAGTGCGGCCCTCATCCGTGAATCGGGCGATGAGCGGCACCGTGCCGTTGACCTCGATCTGGGCTGCGCCATTGCCCTCCGAGTAGGTGGCGGAGGTTATGTTGCTGTCGCCAAAATTGAAGCTGCTGGCGCCGGAGACGATGGGTTCACGCGAGAACACCATGCGAATGCGCCCCGGCTCGGTGGCGACGAACGGCGAGACCGGGCCGGCAAAGCGCAGCAGCAGGCGAGGGGGAGCGCCCTTTTCCAGTTGCGCGGTGAACGGCACCGCCACCGCGCCCACAAACAGCCTGCGCGAGGCGCCGTGAAACTGGACGGCACCGCCCAGCAGGCTGGAGAGCACCTCGCCCAGCGAGCGCGTGCTTACCAGCGCACGGTCGCGCTCGAACAGCAAGGGATCGGCAAGATCGATCTTCTTGCCGCGGATCTTGGCGCGCGTCTTTCCGTAGCTGAATTCGGCCTCGCCCGTGGCGCCGCCGTGCGGCGTGAAACGCAGCTTCCAGTGATCGCCCTGGCGGCCGGCGATCACGGCTCCGAAGGGCTGGAGCGCCTCCAGCACGCCCACATACTGCTTCCCCTCGCGCTCCACGATCGCAAGGCTGGCGGTGTTCTGCGCCGAGTAAACCGTAAGCCGCTGCTCCTCGGAGGCGGGAGCGAGCAGGAGAGACCACAGGCCCAGCAGGACGCTCGCGCCCGCGTAACGAAGTGGACGGAGGAGCATTTCAGCGCCGCCGATGGGCTGCCGGTGGTGGAGCTTGAGCGGACATCAGGCGTCTTCCAGAGAGTAAATGGTGAGCCCGCTGAGCAGCTTGGGGTAGAAGTCGGTGGATTTCTGCGGCAGCACACCTCCGTGGAATGCAATGTCGGACAACTGGGCGACGCGGACGGGATTCATCAGCAAGGCCAGATCCGCGCCGCCGCCGCGCACGCGCGCAATCGCCTCGTCGAAATCGCGATGATACGAGATGTGAAGCTGGTTGCGGATCGCCTCCTCGCTGATCCCCAGCGCGCGCGCGAGCAAGAGCTGGTGCAGATAGACGACGTCGAGCGAGCGCTGCGCCGGGCTCATGCCGGAGGGCAGATGATCGCCGGCGTCCGGCCGCGGGCGCAGCAGGTGCGCGCTCCCCTGGGTGACCGCCAGGAGCGCGACCCCCGTCTTGCCCGCCTGAAGCAATCTCTCACCCGCGGTCGCGGAGAGCTCGATTTTTTCCAATTGAAAAAATGTCTCGGCATCTTTCAGGAAGCGAGCGGCAGCGAACCCGGGCAGACCAAAGACGACGCGATGCGTGGGCAGAATGACCAGGCCCTCAGAATCCATGTTCACCAGCGTCATCATCACGCGCTCGGAGGGCGCGCCGGGCGAAGCGCCGGCTCCCGCCGCCGCTCGCCGCTCATCGCGGTAAGCCAGGGCCGTCTCGTAGCGGTGATGTCCGTCGGCGATGATGAGCTGCTTATCGGCCATCAGGCAGCGCGACTCGGCGATCGTTTCCGGATCGCAGATGCTCCAGATGCTGTGCATTACCTGGTACTCATCTTCCACCGCGAGGTCCGGGGCGCGCGAGCCGGCACAGGATTTCAGCAGGGAATTCACCTGGTTGGCGGGATCGCTGTAGAGCATAAAGATCTGCCCGAAGTGAGCGCGGGTGGCGCGCAGCAGGTTCAGGCGGTCCGCCTTGGGCTTGGAAAGCGTCTGCTCGTGGCGAAAAACCACTCCTTCCGCATAGTCGTGGATGCGCCCGGCAGCGATCAGCCCGCTGCGCTCCAGCGCCCCCTGGCGCTGGGCCCCGCCGCTGGAGTTGGTGGAAGCCGGCAGGCGGAAGCGCTGGGTGTAAAGATAGAAAGCCGGGCGCGGATCCTGGCGGAGCACGCCGCAAGCGCGCCAGTCGCGGAAATAGGCGGCCGCGCGGGTGTAAACATTTTCACCCTCCGAGTCTCCGGGCTCCGCCTTGCCCAGGATGATGCGCACCAGGTTGTGCGGGTCCTGGGCGTAATAGCGCTCCTGCATCTGGGGAGAGATCTTGTCGTAGGGCTGGGTAACCACCTGCGCAACAGGAACTTTCGCCGGGTCGAAGCGGACAGCGGGGAAGGGGGCAAGATCGGCCATTTTGTCTCGCGACCGGTTGATTGTAACAACTCTCGCCGCCAATGCCCGTTGCACGAGGACAGCCCATCTAACCGAGGACAAACGTTTTCCAGAAAAGCAAGTCCAATGGCAAGAGCAGAGATCGGGAAACAGGGGAGCAGGATTGTGGTACCATCGTGGCTAACGAGGAACTTTTATGGCCCGCCCTGCCGGTAAAGACAGCGGGTCAGACCGCTGCGTATCGCTCTCGCGAGCAATCAAGCTGGCGTCGTGGGGAATGCGGGTCAACGGCTCACCTTCGGACAGCTCCCGCCATTGTGCGTTCCGGAAAATTTCTGCGCTTCTGGTGCTGCTGTTGTTCTGGCTCTCGCTCGCCGTTGCCCAGACCAACGACGAAGTCCACATCGCTCCGCGGCCACAGCCCACGCAGCCCGGCGGCAGCTCCCCCGCCGAGGGCATGGATCCCTCGCTGAAGACGCACACCAAGCCGGTGAAAGTGGATGTGGACCTGGTGCTGGTTCCGGTCACCATCACCGACCCCATGAACCGCCTGGTCACCGGGCTGGAGAAGGAAAACTTCCAGGTCTTCGAGGGCAACGAGCGCCAAGAGATCCGCCACTTCTCCAGCGAAGATGTGCCCATCTCGTTGGGAGTGATCTTCGACATGAGCGGCAGCATGTCCAACAAGATCGAGAAGTCGCGCGAGGCGGTGGTGGAGTTCTTCCGCACCGCCAACCCGCAGGACGAGTTCTTCATGGTGGCGTTCAACGATCGGCCGGAGCTGATCTCCGATTTCACCACCTCCGTCGAAGACATCCAGGGCAAAATGATCTACGTGGTTCCCAAGGGGCGCACCGCGCTGCTGGACGCCATCTACCTGGGGCTGCACAAGATGAAACAGGCGCGGCATCAGAAGAAGGCGCTGCTGATCATCTCCGACGGCGGCGATAACCACAGCCGCTACACCGAGAGCGAGATCAAGTCGATCGTCAAGGAAGCGGATGTGCAGGTGTACGCCATCGGCATCTTCGATTTGAACCCGCGCACGGAAGAGGAGAAGCTGGGCCCGGTGATGCTGGCGGAGGTTACCGACGTGACCGGCGGACGTACCTTTACCATCGATAACCCCAATGAACTATCGGACGTGGCCACAAAGATCGGCATCGAGTTGCGCAACCAATATGTGCTGGGTTACCGTCCAACTAAACCGGGTCATGATGGTAAGTGGCGGAAGATCAAGGTAAAGTTGAATCCGCCGAAGGGCTTGCCTCCACTCCGGATTTATGCCAAGACGGGCTACTATGCGCCTTCCGAATAAGCTGTTGTCTGTGCCTTCTTCGGTTCCAGGAATCTTCCGCGCGCGTGGCGCCAGGATGCTGCTGAGACTGCTCCTGGTCCTGCTGCTGTTTTACGCCCTGGGAGTCTGCCAAAGCGGCGGACCACCCCCCAGCGGCCCGCAGGGCGCGTCCCAGTATCCGCCGGCCAGCGACGCTCCCAATCAGCCGGGCGACACCGTGCAGGTACCCTCCGGCTCCAGCAAGACCACCGTGCGCAAGGATCAGGACACCTTCGTCATTCGCACCGAGGTGGACGAGGTGCTGCTGCATGCCACCGTGGTGGACGACCGCCGTCACCTGGTGATGGACCTGAACCGGGAGAACTTCGAGGTCTTCGAGAACAATGCGCCGCAGCGCATCACCTCCTTCCGCCACGCCGATATTCCCGTCTCCATCGGGATCGTGATCGACAACTCCGGCTCCATGCGCGACAAGCGGCCGGCGGTGAACCAGGCCTGCATCAACCTGGTGCGCGCCAGCAACCCGCAGGACGAAGTCTTCATCGTGAACTTCAACGACGAGTACTACCTGGACCAGGACTTCACCTCCGACATCAACAAGCTCAAGGACGGCCTGGAGAAGATCGAATCGCGCGGGGGCACGGCGCTCTACGACGCCGCCGTGGCTTCGGCGCAGCACCTGAAGAAGAACACGCGGCTGGAGAAGCGGGTCCTGCTGATCGTTACCGACGGCGAGGACAACGCCAGCCGCTTCTCGCTGGAGCAGACGCTGCGGCGCCTGCAGGAGGAGAGCGGGCCGACCGTCTATGCCATCGGCATCCTGGGCGAGGAGCGGCAGAAGCGTGCCAAGCGCGCGCTTTCCGCCATCAGCGAGCAGACCGGCGGGCAGGCGTTCTTTCCCAAGGACCTGAAAGAGGTGGACGAGATCAGCCGCGAGGTGGCGCACGACATCCGCAACCAGTACATCATCGGATACAAGCCCAGCACCCCGCAGGCGTCGGGCGGATTTCGCACCGTGAAGGTGCAGGCGCACGCCCCCCATCACGGGAAGCTGTTCGTGCGCACTCGCAGCGGCTACTACGCCAACGAGCAGCAGGCGGCGCTGCAGTAGCCGCCGCCCGCGGCGCTCAACCCAGCCGCGCCGCTTCGCGGATCTCGCGCCACAACTCCGCTTTGCCCTCGCCCGTCTTGGTGGAGAAGGGGAGCAGGTTCTCGACCTGAAGCTCTTCTTTAAGTTTTCTCATCGCGTTGCTCAGGACATTGTTGGAGATGCGATCGCTCTTGGTGCCCACCACCACGAAGGGCCGCTGCTTCAGGCGCAGCCAGGCCAGCAATTCGGCGTCGCTGGCCTGGGGGGCGATGTTGGTATCCACCATCACCACGCACAACACCAGGGTCGGGCGGCGCTCCAGGTAGGGCTCGATGAAGCTGGGCCACTCCGCCGAAATTTCCTTCGACACCTTGGCGTAGCCGTAGCCCGGCAGGTCCACAAAGAGCATCTCCGCCGCCGGCTTTCCTGGCCGCCGCACCTGGAAGAAGTTGATGCTGCGGGTGCGTCCGGGCACGGAGCTGGTCTTGGCCATCTTCTCGCCCAGCAGGGAATTGATCACGCTGGACTTGCCGACATTGGAGCGGCCCAGGAAGGCGATCTCCGGAAGCATGGGCACCGGGAAGTGATCGACGGAGGTGGCGGCCAGCAGAAAGCGCGCGGCAACTCTCACCCTATCAGTTTCCCGTTTCCGGCTCCCGCTGGCAAGCGGGCCGGGGCGCCGCCCCGAACACGCACTGCAGTCCGGCGCTGACGGCTCGCCGCAGCACTGCTTCTTCCGCTTGACGGTGGACATGATTCTTGAGAGGCTTGCCAGCCTTTGCGGTCGCGGGGAGAAATCGATGCTGTCGAGAATCAGGGCGCTGACGGTGATCGCGCTGCTGTGGCCGCTTATCGGTCCGGCGCAGGAGCCGATCCACGTGGACGTGCGGCTGGTGAACGTGGCCTTCAGCGCGCGCGGCCCCAACGGGGTCCTGGTGGACAACCTGACCCGCGACGACGTCGAGGTGCTGGAAGACGCGGTGCCGCAGAAGGTCTCCTTCTTCGCGCGCAGCGCCGACGTGCCGCTGACCCTGGGCCTGATCATCGATTTCAGCGGCAGCCAGGAGCACTTCCAGAAGCAGCATCACCGCGACCTGGAGGCCTTCCTCAAGGAGGTGCTGGGAGCGCGCGACCGTGCGTTTCTGGTCGCCTTCGGCAATCGCATCCGCCTGGTCAGCGACTTCTCGCAGTCACCCGAGGAGCTGGTAGGGAAGTGGAAGCGCTTTGAAGACGGCGACCGCAAGTTCCCCGAGCTCGGTCCCAACGAGGACCGGGAACTGGGCACCGCCTTTTACGATGCCATCTACTACGCCGTGACCGAGAAGCTCGCGGGCGCGCAGAACGGCAGAAAAGCGCTGCTGGTTTTCAGCGATGGCGAGGACAACTCCAGCGCGCATCACCTGCTGGACGCGATCGAAAGCGCGCAGAACGAGAATGTGCTGGTGTACGCCATCCGCTACACCGAGAAAAAACACGGCAAGCTCACGGCGCGCAATAAGTACGGGATGCGGGTGATGGACCGCATCGCGCGCGAGACCGGGGGAGCACACTTCGACGCCGAGAAAACCGATACCCGCAGCTACTTCCGCCAGATCGGCGAGGAGCTGCGCTCCTCCTACGAACTGGCCTACTACCCCACCAACCCCACCAAGGACGATACCTTCCGCAAGATCGTGGTCCGCCCGCGCCAGCCCGGCCTGAGCGTACGCGCCAAGACCGGATACTTCTCGCGCTGAGGGAGCAGCAGTCAGCATTCAGCGGTCAGCGATCAGCGATCAGCAGTCAGCCGTCAGTTGAGAGGCATACGTATGTACATGTTACCTTTGCAGTGGGGGATTTCAAGACGAGTTCTTGGGCCAGGCACGGTTGTCGGCGGGAACGGCGGAAGGCGGAGGGCGGAAGGCGGAA
>DATHDM010000201.1:0-5821 GCA_035319065.1 Terriglobales bacterium | reverse complement strand
CGACCGACGGGGTGGAATCTGGAATGGTCACTCCAAGCGATCCCCTGCCGCGGCCGGCGGGCGGCGGAGGGGAGAGATCAGGCTCGGCCCAGCACCCAGAAGTTAGGACCGCGCTCGGCTTCGAGTTTGCTCAACAGCTCGCGGTGAATCTCGCGTACGCGGGCCGGGGTGAGGGCCTCCGAGCGATCGACCTCTTCGATACGGAGGCTGGTCTTGTCCTCGTAGAGGTGCTCGCCCATGAGCCGGGCCCGCTCGTCGTAAGGCCAGATGAACGCCTGCCGGCTGTAAACATGATAGAGGCGGTCCGGGTGCGGGATGTCATAGCCGAGGGCCTTGAGGTCGGAACCTGCGGCGAGTTGATGGAAGGTGATCTCGTCGCAGATGCCCCAGTCTTCCACTGCGAGGCGATCGTCGGAGTGCCAGAGCACGGCCTCGCCGACGCTTTTGTAGAAGGCACGCACGCCATCTTTGCCTTCGATGACGCAGGGGTTGGCGCCCCAGGTCACACGGTAGACGGGATGGTCCACCATCATGTCGGGGGCGACGATCTTGTCGTACTCGCCCGAGCCTTCCAGGTGTACATGGCGCCAGAAGTTGAGCAGGATCGCCCGATGCAGCGGCTTTGTGGTGCGTTCCAGAAGCCGAGCGGTAGGCTTCATGCAGTGGTACACGCCTTGCTCGAATCGGTTCATCTTGGCCCCCATGCTGAATGGTCGCGGACGTGGAATAGAACCAAGGCTATTTCCGGGGCTGGGCGTGCAGACCGAAGTCGCGCGCCAGGTTGCGATGCCAAGTTTCATCGTCGCTGGCGTTCAGGCTGACCCAGTCCTCGTCGGTCATGTTCCGGCGCCACTCGAGGAATGGCACGGCGTCGGGTCCCACTGGATGGCGGAGTTGCCAGGTCCCGCTCTCGACGACCGCCACAATCTTCTGTCCGACCAGGGAGGGAGGCACGGGATTACTGAGCGCGGCCTGGAACATGGAAGCGAAACGAGCACGATGCGGGTAGGGGGAATGGCCGGGCTCATGGGTCATGCGCTGCGCCATGGCGGTATCAATGATGCCTGGCTCGACGATGACCACCCGGACGTTAAATGTCTTCATCTCCCCGGCCAGGCCTTCGCTCAACGCCTCCAGCGCCCACTTGGTGGCGTTGTAAGGAGTGAGCGGCGGGCTGGAAATACGCCCACCGATGGAGGTGACGTTCACGATGCAGCCGCTGCGGCGTTTGCGCATATGGGGCACCACGACCTGGATGCAGCGGAGCGCACCGAAATAGTTGGTCTCCATCACCGCCCGGAAATCGGCCATCGGAAGCTCTTCGATCGAGCCGGCTCGCTCGACGCCGGCGTTATTGACCAACACGTCGATCGGGCCGTGCTCTTTGTGGATGGCCGCGATGGCATGGCTCACCGAGTGGTCGGAGTCGACGTCCATGGTCGAGACCGTGATAGGCAACTTCTCCCGCTTGGCAGTCTCCGCGAGTTGCGGAGCTTGCGCCGGGTTGCGCATGGTAGCGTGAACTTTGTGGCCGGCACGGCCGAAGGCAAGAGCGGCTTCGAATCCGATTCCCTTGCTGGTTCCGGTAATCAGTACGGATGCCATCGTCATCTCCCTGGAAGGAGCCCTGTGCCGCGCCTGCCCGGCGCGAAGTCGAGGGCTGGTCGCGGAGCATTGTAGCGGGATTGGGGAAAAAGGTTGAGTACGGTAGATGGGCCATCTCAACTGCAAGGGCTGGCCGGTTTGCTGGAAGTGACCGGGAGGCGAGCTGCGGAGTGATCAGTGATCCCGTGAGGCGGATAGGGTCGACATGATTTTGGAACGCTTTCCGGTGATGCTCGACGCTGCTGGGGCTAAATTCAGCAGGGGACACTCCTGAATGTTACTTCTCTGAAGTCAATCGTTTTCCCCTTTTGACGAGTTCTTCGAAGGTTGGATACTGGTCGGCTTCAACAAAGGTCTGTTCGGGAGGTTGCGATCCATCCTTGATCGCTTTCACGAGCATCTCCATCGCCCTATCCATGGTCAACGAAGTCAGCACTGCCGCACAGAGCACGCCTTGATCTACCAGCGGTTTGACCTGGCTCGATATCCCCACGCCTGCGCACGGCAAAGCCAGCCATTTCGCCCGGTCCGCCGGGGAGGCAATTGTTTCTAACGCCTTTCTCGCTCCGGAAATGAAGTCCACGTTTTGCGACATGATCAGTTGCGTACTCTCGGGGCGCACGGTCGACAGACTTAGCCAGGAGCGCACCGCCTTGCAGGCGTCTTCTGCCGTCGATCCCTGCACCTTCAAGCTCTTCAATTCCACATTCCTGGGCTTGGTGCTGTCCAAGCCCTCGAATCGCTTCGACGCGATCGAGCTCATCGCCGGTCCCCGCAGGTAGAGAACTGAACCCCCATCGGGCAAGAGCGCGGCGATCTGCCGTCCTTGAATGCGCCCTACTTCCACATGGTCCTGCGAGACGAGGAACACGGGAACGTTTGCTTTCTTGCGGAGTGCGCCAAGGTACTCTACCTGCGCGTTGCTCACCACCCAGCCGATGCCTGCGGCGACCGCCGCCTCGGCCACGCGCGGCAATCCGTTGGCGCTCACGGGTTCAAGAAGAATGCCGTCGAGGCGCGGCTCAGTGCGCGATTGCACGAATTGCAGCAACTCCTGACCTTGAGCCACGGCATCCATCTCTGCGCTCACTACCTGGAGGTCCACTGCCAGACGGTCCGCCGCTGCTTTCGCGGCAGCTTTTTGTGCGCGCAAGTACATAGCGTCGCCAGGAATCGACAGGACACATCTCAATCGGTTCACGGATGCTCCTCAGCGCCTGGAGTTGCTTTGTGCAGAGCGGATTTGAACGCCCCCTGGTTCTTTTCCTAGTGTACGACTGCAAGCCGTGGGACATTTTATCGTCCGCACGGGGACCGAGGTGTTTACACTCTTTGACCTTGGGTCTGGAATCAAAAGGAGAAGGTGACGCGGCACAGGCTCCCGCACGGAAAAGGCAGCGGAATTGTCGGTCGGGAAGAACAGATTTGAAGTTGAGCTAATTCGAGCCGTGCAGGGACCGTGATATTTTCCAAGTCAGCGTGATACAAATTCGGAGTGTGGCCACGGTCTCTGGCGGTGCTCTTGTTCGCTCTTGTCGTAACGCATTCCCTAGACGCCGCGGAACCTCGTCTCCAGGTGGTTCCCGGCGTTGACAGCAAGGGCTGCGCAACAGAACTGTGGCAGGAAATGATTGCCCGGCGTTTGCCGGAGGCAAAGTTCCTCGAAATCAAGTCGCTGGCCAAGAGCTATACTCCCGCCGAGTTCGCCTGGGTACGCCTCGTGCAGTCACGCCGGCCGCAATGGGAGGCCGAGGTCCCCAAGCTTGCCGTTCCATTCAGTCCTGTCACCGCTCCGGATGCTCGTATCGTGCTCGGGAATCGCGGGGGTGAGGACGCCTTTACCCACGATCCGCACACCAATGGCTTCGACGTGGAACGCCTGAATGCGCTGTATGGGGACGCCGAGTCCGACAACAATTCCGAGCTCATCGACCACCTCTTTCGCCACGAATACATGCACCTGCTCCAGAAAGCCTGGGTGAGTGGCCACCCGCTGCGCACCGATACTCCACTGCAAGCCGCACTCGCCGACATGTGGCTGGAAGGCATGGGCAATTACTATTCGCTCTCGGCAGCTTGGAGATTGGTGGGAGGGAAGCCTTCGCCGAAGGCCACGGAAGCTCTACGCGTGCTGGAACCGAGACTGATGACACGATTGGCGGCGCTCGTTTGCGCTACCGCCGAGACCGCACAGGAGCTGTCAAAGAATCTCTCCAGCGGGCCGTTCGATCGCAAATGGGGAGCTATGCCCGTCGCGCTTTGGCTGGAGGCAGAGAGCGCCAACCCCGACTTCCTGCGCAGCTTCATCATCGCGGGCGAGGACGGCGTTTGGGCCCTTGCATCCCGCAATGTCACGCCTGCTCTGAAGCCTCGACTCGACGAAATCCGCACACTCGAGAAGACCTGCAAGGCCGCTGAGTAATCGTGATCCCGGGTGGCGCATCACGAGATCTACCGGAATTCTAAACTGGAGAATGGCTCAGCCCGCAAGCCTTTGACTGCCAAGATGTGGATTTATTGGTCGGCCCTAGCAGACGACTTTCGAACTCTTCTGTTGAGCGGAGATCGCCCTGAGCCAAGCCTGGGGCTGTCCGGCCTGGGCGATACTTCGACCTGCGGAGGGCCTTTCCTAACGGTCGTGGCTGTCTTCTAGGCTCGGAGCCCCACGTGGTTTTGCGGTACGCTTTTTACCAGCGCGCTCCGCAGGGGATGCGATATCAATTGAGTGCGAGCGCCGAACCTATTGGCTACCTCGACTGTCGTACATAGAACCCCCAGCTGAGACTAGTGAAGAAACCAAGCAGCAGATATAGGCACCAGAAACCCACGGAGATTCGCGCCCACGTAATCCATCCCCATAGTCCAAAATGCAAAATTAAGAGCGAGATGCCGACCTCTCTGCCCCTTGGCCACTTTCCGAGCAGGTACAAACAGGTACAAGCTGCAAGCCCGCGGACTGGCCAAGAGCTACGGCGAGCGGCTGCGCGGCGGCAACGTGCGCAACCTGAATCCGGAGAAAGCGGAAGCCTTGAGTCCGGAACTGCAAGCGGCATTGCGGCCGCTGCTGGCGGGACTGGAGGCACTGAGCGAGCAGATTCGTGAGTACAACGAACGCATTGAAGCACTGGCGGAAAACAGCTATCCGCAGGTGGCGCTGCTGAAGCAGGTGAGGGGCGTGGGCACGCTGATCGCGCTGACGTTCCTGCTCACCGTAGAAGATCCGCATCGCTTCGGCAAGAGCCGCGACCTGGGTTGCTACTTGGGGCTGCAGCCAGGGCGCAGGAACTCGGGGCAGAGTGAGCCGCAGCTGCACATCAGCAAAGAAGGCGATCCCTATCTGCGCACGCTGCTGGTGCAGGGAGCGCAGCACATTCTGGGACCGTTTGGAGTCGACTGCGATCTCCGGCGCTGGGGCCTGAAGCTGGCGGAGCGGGGCGGCAAGAGCGGAAAGAAGCGGGCCATCGTAGCCACGGCCAGGAAACTGGCAGTTTTGCTGCATCACCTGTGGCTGAGCGGAGAAGTGTACGAACCATTGCACAACAGCAGCCGAACGACAGTGGCCACCGCCGCGTAAAACAAACAACAAACAAAAGCAAAACCGCTCCAGGAAGGGAAAGACAAAAGCCAAAAGCCGAGTTCCGGTGACTGCGTGAATCGCCTGGCCCAGGTTCCCCTCGTCAAGAGCCGAACCACAGGGCGCTAATCAGATGGCAGCACCGGCTGAACCGAGAACGCCCAACCTGCACCGAGCGAACGAATCGCTCCTCAAGAGTGCGAATGGAAGCATGGCGACAGTGGCACACTCGGCAGGAGAGAAACCTTTGTTCTACCAATACAAGAACCCTCTTGACTCCGACCGGCCTTCTCATGGCAGGCGATTGCACTCAAAACCCCCACAAAAGTCTACCTAATTGGAGTGCCCCTGTCCTTCCGGGGTCAGCTCGACGAGCTTTGTCCGCACTCGGTCGCCGGCCTGCGCGCCGTTTAGCGTCGCCAGGAATTTCTTTGTGAACTCCTGCTGCAGATGGAAATCCTGGGCTGCTTGCGACTTGTAAATCTCGTAGAAGACTATTGTGTTGGGATCGTCGTTTCGCGACGTGACGTAAAACGCTTCTACGCCAGGCTCCGCCCGCACCAACGGCAAGTATTGGCCTACGGCCTCGACCACTGCGGCGTGGCGTTGCGGCTGAATCTTTGCTTCGATCAGAATGATCAC
>DATHDM010000200.1:0-11270 GCA_035319065.1 Terriglobales bacterium | reverse complement strand
GGTGCCCTACGGAGCGTTCCTTCAGGATGCGCCGCACCCGGTTGACGACGTCGTGCGAGGTCACGCCTCCCGGTTTGTCTATGATCAGAACTCCATCCATGCTTTCAGCCGACTATCGTGGACGCCGGATGCGGGCGCCGTCAACCCGCCATCGGATTGCTCACCTCGCCCCCGCCTCGGCGGAGATGGTCCAACAGCGTTCGATTTGCAAGTGAATGATCCCCCTTCGCGATGATGCGCCTCGCTACTCCACCCCCTACGTCAATTATTTCCTGTTGGGGCTGAACACCCTGGTTTTCCTCTTCGAGTTGTCGTTGCCCCCGGACGCGCGCCAGAGTTTTATCTTTCAGTTTGGGGTGGTTCCGGCGCGGATCACGGCTCTGCTGCAGGGAGCGCCCGCAACCGTCCCGGGGCCGAGCCTGCTGCCGATTCTCACCTCCATGTTTTTGCACGCTTCCTGGATGCACCTGATCTTCAACATGTGGGCGCTTTACATCTTCGGCGACAACATTGAGGATTACCTCGGCCACTTCCGCTACCTGCTGCTCTACCTCACTACCGGCGTCGCCGCCTCGCTGCTGCATGTGCTGTTCAATCCTGGATCGCGGGTTCCCAGCGTCGGCGCCAGCGGCGCCATTGCCGGAATCATGGGCGCCTACTTTGTGCTCTATCCCACCGCGCGCGTTTTGACGCTGGTGCCCTTCCTCTTTGTCTTCTTCCTGTGGCTGCCGGCGTGGGTGGTGCTGGGTGTGTGGTTCCTGGGACAATTCCTCAGCGGCGCTGCCACCTCGATCGCTTACTCCAGCCAGACCTCCGGAGGAATTGCCTTCTGGGCGCACGTCGGCGGTTTCCTCGCGGGCGTGGGACTGATCAAGCTCTTCCCCTCTCGTCCCCGCCGCTATCGCTACTTCCGCTGGTAGAAAATGTTTTTTCCGCCTCTGTACACATCTGGACATTCACGGTCTATAATGCGCGGATTCCAAAACCCTCTCGCGAGAGAAAAAAGTGCCAGCCGCAAGGCAGGGATGATGCCGGGGCAGGAGAACCCTGGCACTTCTGTCAATTCAACGTTGGGAGGCATTCTGGTGATGCGCACACTGCGAAACGTCGCTCTTGGTCTGTTTGTTCTGCTGCTTATCTGCTCTCAGTTGTTCGGTCAGGCCCAAATCACAACCGGTACCATTTCCGGCACGGTAACGGATCAGTCGGGTGCGGTGGTGCCCGGCGCCACTGCCGAAGTCAAGGAAGTCGACACCAACTTCACGCGCTCGCAGACTACCGACAACGCCGGGCGCTTCGTCTTCCTGCTCTTGCCTCCCGGCAACTACACCCTGACCATCTCCGGCAAGCAGGGCTTCACCTCCCTGGTGCAGGAGAACATCGTGCTGCTGGTTGGCCAGACCATCAGCTTGAATCCCTCGCTCAAGGTTTCTTCCACCGGCGAGCGCATCGTGGTCACCGAGACCCCGGTCGTCGAAGTGGAGCGCATCGAGAACAGCACGACCCTGGACCAGCGCACCATCTCCAACACCCCGATCCTGGGCCGCAAGTTTGAGGACTTTCTCACTCTCACGCCCGGCGTCAGCATCGTGCAGGGCCCGGATGGCGACGAGATCAACTTCAACGGCCAGCGCGGCATCTTTAACAACGTCAGCCTGGATGGTGGCGACTATAACAACGGCTTCTTCGGCGAGCAGATGGGCGGACAGCGCGCCGCCATCGATATCACGCTCGATGCTGTGCAGGAATTCCAGGTCGTCGCCAACAGCGCCAATGCCGAGTTCGGCCGCACCGCCGGCGGCGTGGTCAACGTGATCACCAAGTCCGGCACCAACGACCTCCACGGCAGCGCCTATTACTTCCAGCGCCTGGAGGCTCTGAGTGCCGACACCTCCGACGGCAAGCCGCTCAAGGATTTCAAGCGCGAGCAGTTTGGCGGCACCGTCGGCGGACCCATCAAGAAGGACAGGATGTTCTTTTTCGCCGGCGTCGAGTCCATCTTCGAGGATCTCACCCGCGACAACCTGAGTGTGCAGACCGGGCCCACGCCCTGCCCCATTCCCACGCCAACGGTTCAGGCCAACTCCGCGCTGATCAACTCCAATGCCGATTGCCAGCGCCTGGCCGTGCTGAATTTTCTGCAGAGTTCGCGCGGCGAGAACGATGGACTCCCAGTTAAACATCCCATACGCAACACGGCAGTACTAGGAAAGTTTGACTGGAATATTACGAACAACAACAAATTCAGCGCATCCTACGATTTTGATCATTCGAACAACAAGGATCAGACCTTCGACGTGGCTACCTACGGGGACTCGGCTAACGGCATTGAAGGTCCTTCAAAGATTCAGGCCGTAAACCTGAACCTGTTCACGACGATCTCCGCCAAGAAGCTGAACGAAGCCCACTTCACCTATGGTCGCGAGAACCGGCCGCGCTCTGCGGTGTCGTCCAATATCCCGGCAGATACCGCCATGGGCTTCGCCACGACTTTCCGCTTCGGGTTCCCTTTCTTCCTGGAGCCCAACATTGACGAGCTTTTCTGGCGAACGCAACTCCGCGACAACTTCTCCATCGTTTCCGGAAAACACAACTACAAGTTCGGAGGCGAGTGGCTGCACAGCGACAACGGGCAGGTATTCCGCGGATTCTTTACCGGCAAGTACCTCTTTGACAGCGTCGTAGGATTTCTGCACTACGCGCAGCCTGCTCTAGGGCCCGGCTATGGCCCGACCGCGGTCGAGTGCAGCGACGGTTCTTTTGTGGCCGCCACCTGTCCTGCAGGCACCACCGCTACCGGTGGTCCTCTGCTGCTCTACCTTCAGGACGCTGGAACGGGGCTAACCAGCCTTCAACCTGGCGCCTCCTCCATTACCAATCAGAACATAGCTCTCTTCGTGCAGGACAAGTATCAGATCCGGCCCAATCTTGTGCTCAACTACGGCTTGCGCTGGGAGGCACAGATTTATCCGGATCCGGTGGTTCCTCCTTCCCAGACTGCCTATGGCGTGAACCTGAGCGATCCCAATTTCCCGTCAAACGGAAAGATCCCCAATCAGAAATCCATGTTTCAGCCGCGTATCGGCTTTGCCTGGGACGTGCGCAACAATCAGAAGTCCGTACTGCGGGCGAGCTGGGGTTTCTACAACGCCAGCCAGAACATGCTGACTCAAGTTGGCGCCATCACCACCAACGGAGTGCAGCAGTATGAGATCGTAGCCGGATCGGTGTTCAATACCGCCGGCGGCGCTCCGCCCACTTGGCCCAACACCTCCGTGATACCGCCCGTACCTCCGGGATCGTTCCCCTTCCAGCCGGGAGTTACGGTGTTCGACCGTCACTACAAGAATCCGAGAATTTCCACCTTCAACGCAGGATATGAGCAGCAGTTCGGGCAGAATTGGAGCGCCTATCTCGATTTTACCTGGTCGCAAGCGGTTTACCTGACGCGCTTCGTCAATCCCAACACCGGCTCCAACGTGACGGT
Source organism: Terriglobales bacterium (assembly GCA_035319065.1). Taxonomy (GTDB): domain Bacteria; phylum Acidobacteriota; class Terriglobia; order Terriglobales; family Acidobacteriaceae; genus DASPRM01. The sequence goes on along the minus strand of DATHDM010000200.1, from coordinate 7,783 downwards.
TCCTTTGAACGGTGACACCGTCAACTACTCCGGCCCGATTCCGTTCAACAATCTGGGCACCTTAACCGACACGCAGAGTTCGGCACACTCCCTCTATCGCGGCGGGACCATCGGCGTGCGCAAACGTTTCAGTTCGCGTTTCCAGATGGAAGCCAACTATGTTCTCTCGGAAGACGTGGATGACGACTCCAACGAGCGCGATCCCTTCACCTTCCGCTACTTCAACCGCTTTGACTTCCGCAAGGACTACTCGTTCTCCGATCGTGACGAGCGCCACAAGTTCAACTTCTACAGCTACGCTACCCTCCCCTGGGGCCTTCTGTTGAACATCCGTATGCAGGCGCACTCCGCCCAGCCCATCACCGATAACGCTCTGGGAACCGGCACCGGCGCTCCCTGCAGTTCCAACAACTCCCTGACCCGCGTGGTGAACGGCAACGACTGCGGCCGCAACCACCTGCGCAAGGACAACGCTTACTTCACCTTCGACTGGCGCGCTACCCGGCCATTCCACTTCGGTGATCGCTACGCGTTGATCCCCATGGTCGAGATGTTCAACAGCTTCAACAACAAGAACAACGTGAATCCGCTGGTGACGCCGGGGCTGTTCAACTTTGACGGTTTCCTGCGTGAAGGCGTGGGCGACCCGATGCAGGTGCAGCTGGCGCTCAGGTTCACCTTCTAGATAATTCGTGAACCGTCATCGATCCCGCCGGCCAAGTCAACCGGCGGGATTTTTTTTGCGCTGAGTGCTTTCCTACAGCGGCCCTTGTGTCGGATTGATGCGAATTTCCTCGACTGTGGTGTTGGGCGGTAGCAGCACGGCGTTTAAGACCGCGGCGGCGACATCGCGTGGCGACACCATCTTCTCCCTCGGGGCTTCAGGCCAGATCGCTTGCCAGATGTCGGTGTCCGTTGCTCCCGGCAACAGGGCCATGACGCGGATTTGCCGCGCGCGTACCTCTTCGCGCAAGGCGTCAGTGAATCCTAGGGCCCCGTGCTTGGCCGCCGTGTAGGCGGAGAACTTCGGAAACACGTGATAGCCGGACATCGAGATGTTGTTGATGACGATGGCTCCCGAGCCCATCAGCGGCAGCGCCGCCCGCGTGCAGAGAAACAGGCTGGTCAGATCGGTGTCGACGACCTCCCTCCACACCCTCGGCTCCAGGCGCTCGATTTCGATGGGCGCTTGGGAAATGCCGGCGTTGTTCACCAGGATATCGATCCGTTCAAAACCCTGGCGCACTCGGGCAAACAAGTTCTCGACGGATTTCTCCTGGCGAACGTCGCACTCGATGGCAGCGATCTCGGAAACCTGGGAGGAAAGCTCATTCACTGCGCGGCGCAGATTGGCAGCCGAGCGTGCCGCCAGGACCAGGTTGCATCCCTCGGCGGCGAAAGCCTGGGCGATGGCGTAGCCGATCCCCCGGCTGCCGCCGGTGATCACCGCCGTCTTCCCTCCCAGGCGGCCAGAAGCGGGGGTTCTCGTCATCACGCGCTCGGTCAGTTGCCGTTGCCGGTTCGGTTACGGATCAGCGCCAGGAACTCTTCGCGGGTCTCCCGCTCGTCGCGGAAGCATCCCAGCATGGAGGAGGTCACGGCCTGCGAGTGCTGCTTCTCCACGCCGCGCATCATCATGCACAGGTGGCGGGCCTCGACCACCACACCCACGCCCTGCGGTTGGATCACATTCATGATCGTCTCGGCGATCTGCGTGGTCAGCCGCTCCTGCACTTGCAGGCGCCGGGCAAAGATGTCCACCAGCCGCGGCAGCTTGCTCAGCCCAATCACCTTGCCGTTGGGAATGTAGGCGACGTGAACCTTGCCGAAGAAGGGCAGCAGGTGATGTTCACACAGGCTGAACATCTCGATGTCTTTCACGATCACCATCTCGTCGTAGTTGACGGTGAACAGCGCGCCGTTGAGCAGTTGCTCCGGATCCTCGTTGTAGCCGCGGGTCAGATATTCGAGCGCTCGCTGCACGCGCTCAGGTGTGCGCCTGAGCCCTTCGCGCGAGGGATCCTCCCCCAAGCGGGCGATCATTTCGTGGACAAGGTCGGGGAAGGTGGCCTCGTTCAGGGCTGGGCTATCGACCATCGGCTTGGCTGTGGACATTTTCCTCATGCTAGTGGCGGACATCGCCGCCCCCGTATTCAAATGAATTCATCATGGTTTCTTCCAGCCTCACGTTCTCTACCTGCGCCAGGACGAAATTCTGCCGCAGCAAGTCATAAATCTGAACGCACAGATTCTCGGTGGTAGGTATTTCGCGGGCGAACTCCGGCAGGCAATTCAGATTGGAGTGGTCGAAGCGTTCCAGCACTTCCCTCTCGACCACGCCATCCAGATCCTCCAGGTTGCACACCATCCCGGTCCGGCCATCGACCTGGCCGCTGACCGTCACCTCAAGCGCGTAGTTGTGCCCGTGCCCGTAGGGGTTGTTGCACTTGCCGTAGGTGGCGCGGTTCTCCCGCTCGCTCATGCTTTCATTGTGCAGCCGGTGCGCGGCGGAAAAGCGGTAGCGTCTTGTGAGGTAAGCCTTCATTCTTCTCCGTAGAAGTCCACGAACAGATCGGGCGTCTCGAATACCCGCACGCGATGCAGGCTGGCCACTTTCAGTTTCGGCGCCACCCGCTTCCAGATCGCGATCGCGATATTCTCGGTCGTGGGGATCTGATTCTTGAACTCCGGCACCTCCAGGTTCAAATGGCGGTGATCGAAGGCCTCCAGCACCTCCCGGTGCAAAACGTCCTTTAATTGCTTCAGGTCCAGCACAAAACCGGTGCGCGGATCGACCTCGCCTTTAACCGTCACCTCCAGGACGTAGTTGTGACCGTGCCCGTGGGGGTTGTTGCACTTGCCGAAGACGGCGCGATTCTCCTCCGCCGAAAGGGTCGGATTATGATATACGTGCGACGCCGAAAATTCCGCCTTGCGAGTTAGATACACCGTTTTCTTCATTTCTTACTTGCGGCTCACCCCCGCCCGGCGGTCGCCGCCGGCGACCGCGTCTCGGGAGGGCAATAGACTCTTCCCTTCCACACAATCTGGCCTCTCTTGTAATGGAGTCGAGAGCGCGCCAGAAGTAGCACAAAAAATGGCAGCCCTAGGGGCGCGAGCAGAGACTTCAGCAATCCAAAGTGAGCCTTCGCGATTCGCAGAAAAAAGTTCAAGGCCACCCACAGCCCAACGCCTGCGCCTGCTGCCAGCATGACGCCGGATTCACGCCGCAAGCCCAGCGCCACCAGCGCCGGCGCGGCGACCAGGCCCGCAAATTCCAACGACCTAAGCGCGGCCAGGCGCAGCGGATGCGGAAACAGCGCCGCCAGGTTCTTGGTCCATCCCTCCCACATCTGCGGGAAGCTGCGATACATGCGCGTGGAAACCGCATCGGCCGCGTAGCGAAAGCGGAGCCTCCTGCCGGATGCCTTCACCGCCCTGGCCAGCTCCACGTCTTCCAGCAGCGTGGACGCGACTCCCGCATGGCCATGCACCGCGTTGTAAGCCTCGCGCGAGATCAGCAGATACTGTCCGTTGGCGGCGGCTGCGCTGGAAGCGGGATCGCTCACATCCTTCGGCCGATACGTCCGCCGCAGCTCCGCGAATATCACCGGCATCAGAATGCGCTCCCAGAAGCTGTGCACTTCCTGCCGCGGCGAATAGGAGAGCAGGTCCGCTCCCTGCTCCGCCGCTTCCGCCAGAGCGCGCCGCAACGAGCCGGGACGATGCTCGGTGTCCGCATCGGTGAAGAGCAGCCATTCTCCCTGGGCGTGTTGCGCTCCTGTCCACAGTGCATTCGACTTTCCGCTCCAGCCAGGAGGGAGAGGGCCGGCATCGACGAGCCGAACCTGGGGAAAGCTGCTCGCAATCTGCGCGGTCGTGTCGGTGGAACCGTCGTTCACCACCAGGATCTCGAACTCCACGCCCTGCTGGCTGACGAGCGAAGCCAGGCAGCGTCCCAGGCAGCACTCTTCGTTGCGCGCCGGCACGATGACGGAAACCCTGGGCACGCGTGAAGCGAGGCCGCTTATTCCGTCAGCTCTCATATCCGAACTTGATATTATAAATTCGTGATGCGGCGAATCCTTCTGTTGGCGCTGATTTTGGCGCTGGGCGGCTGTTACAGTGGCTCCAGGCCCGCCCGCATCGGAAGGGACGCCCCCGACTTCGTCATTCAGGATGGCTCGCAGAAACTGGCCCTGCACGACTTCAAGGGCCAGGTGGTGGTGCTCAACTTCTGGGCCACCTGGTGTCCGCCTTGCGTGGAAGAGATGCCTTCGCTGGTCAGCATGCAGTCGCGTCTCAGGAATCAGGGCGTCACCGTGCTGGCGGTGAGCGTCGACGCCGACCAGAAGGCCTACGAGAAATTCCTGCGCGACCACAACGTGACCCTGACCGCGATCCGCGACGCCCGGCAGGAATCCAATACTCTCTACGGTTCCTACAAATTTCCCGAGACCTACATCATCGACCGCAAGGGCGTGCTGCGGCGCAAGTTCATCGGTCCGGTGGACTGGACCTCGCCCGACATCGTGCAGTACCTGACCACCCTCTAGAGTTCCACCTTCCTCAGCCGCAGCGAATTCGTGATCACCGAAACCGAGCTGAAGCTCATCGCCGCTGCCGCAATCACCGGGCTCAGCAGCACTCCAAACCAGGGATAGAGCACGCCGGCGGCGATGGGCACGCCGATCGAGTTGTACACGAAGGCGAAGAAGAGGTTCTGCTTGATGTTGCGCATGGTGGCCTGGCTCAAACGGCGAGCGCGCACGATGCCCCTCAGGTCGCCGCGAACCAGGGTGATGCCGCCGGCCTCAATCGCCACATCCGTTCCCGTTCCCATGGCGATTCCCACGTCGGCCTGCGCCAGCGCCGGCGCGTCATTCACCCCATCTCCCGCCATTGCCACCAGGTGCTTCTGTGCCTGGTAGCGCTTCACTACTTCCGACTTGGTTGCCGGAAGCACTTCGGCTTCAAACTCGCTGATCCCCAGTTGCCGCGCCACGGCTTGCGCGGTCACGCGGTTATCGCCAGTCAACATCACCGGCTGAATGCCATCCTGCTTGAGCGCCTGGATGGCGTCTGCGGTAGAAGGCTTCACCGGATCAGATACTCCCAGCAGGCCCCAGAATTTTCCTTCCACGGCCGCATAGATCACCGTTTGCCCTGCCTGGCGAAACTCCTCCGCGCGCTGCCGCGCGCTCTCGTCAATTGCCACCTTCACCTTCGCCAGCAGCGACTCGCTCCCCGCCGCCACTTCCCTGCCCTCCACTGAGCCGGTGACGCCCATGCCGGTAACGGATTGAAAATTGCTCACCTCCTTAAGCCCGATTGCGTTGGCTTTGGCCGCTCCGACGATGGCCGCCGAAATCGGGTGTTCGCTTCCGCGCTCCAGGCTTGCAACCTCTCTCACCAGCTCGATCTCCTCGACTCCGGGACCGGGAGTGACACTGGTCAGCTCCGGCTTGCCCTGCGTGAGCGTCCCCGTTTTATCGATTACCAGCACGTCGACCTTCTGCATCACCTCGAGCGCTTCCGCGTTCTTGATGAGTACGCCGGCCGTCGCACCGCGCCCCGTGCCCACCATGATGGCGATCGGAGTGGCCAATCCCAGCGCGCAGGGACAGGCAATGATCAGCACGGCCACGGAATTTACCAGCGCGTACGCATAGCGTGGCTCAGGGCCCAGCAAGCCCCACACAATGGCAGTGATGGCGGCCACCGCAACCACTACGGGCACGAACACCGCAGACACGCGGTCGGCCAGCCGCTGGATGGGCGCGCGGCTGCGCTGGGCTTCGGAAACCATGCGCACGATTTGCGCAAGAAGCGTCTGGCTGCCCACTCTCTCCGCCCGCATCACGAACGAACCCGTGCCGTTGACCGTCCCGCCGACTACCTTGGCGCCTGCGCTCTTCTCCACCGGGACCGGTTCACCCGTCATCATGGATTCATCCACGAAGCTGGAGCCCTCGAGCAGAACGCCGTCCACCGGCACGCGCTCGCCGGGGCGCACACGTAGCCGATCTCCCGGCTGTACCTGGTCGAGGCCAACGTCGCGCTCGCCATCCGCCGCAATCAGGCGCGCAGTTTTGGGAGAGAGGTTCAGCAGGGCGCGAATCGCGCTGCTGGTCTGGCTGCGTGCACGCAGCTCCAGCACCTGCCCCAACAGCACCAGCACGGTGATCGCGGCCGCGGCTTCAAAGTAAACCTCCGGGCCGCCATGCATGCCCTGCGCTGAGCTGGGAAAGATCTGCGGCGCAATCGTCGCCAGCAGGCTGTATCCGTAGGCGGCGCCGACTCCCATGCCGATCAGCGTGAACATGTTGGCGCTGCGATTGCGAATTGAAGTCCAGAAGCGCTCGAAGAATGGCCAGCCGCACCACAGCACCACCGGCGTGGCCAGGATCAGCTCAACCCACCGCTTGGCCGAGGACGAAATCTCCGGGAGCAAGCCGGGAATCATGCCCCCCATGGCCAGGATCAGCAGCGGGAGGGTGAAGACTACGCCGATCCAGAAGCGACGTGTCATGTCGCGCAGCTCGGGATTCTCCTCCTCCGCCGCGCTCACCGTCCGCGGCTCCAGCGCCATGCCGCAGATGGGACAGTTGCCGGGCGCGTCGCGGACGATCTCCGGATGCATGGGGCAGGTCCACTGTGTTTTGCCGGGAACCACAGTGGGCTCGCGTTCCAAGGCCATTCCACACTTCGGGCAGGGCCCGGGACGGTCCTGCCGGACCTCCGGATCCATGGGGCAGATGTAGATCTGCTGCACTGGCGCAGGACTTGATGCAACGGTGGACGTTGCTGGCCTCGAAGCCGGCAGGCTCTTCAGATCGGGCGAAGGCTTGGGCGCCCCCTCGCCCAGTACAGCCAGGCCGGACATGCCTGGTCCTGAAATCTGCGTCAGGCCGGCAGAATGGTGCAAGCTGGCCGGGGGTCTCGTTGACCCCAGATAGCGGTCGGGGTTGTTCTTGAACCTCTCCGCGCATCCGGCACAGCAGAAGTAATAGGTACTGCCGTTGTGCTCGACCTTGGGAGGAGATTTACCCGGGTCCACGGTCATTCCGCAGACAGGATCCTTAAAAGCGGTCATGGTTCGTTCTGCACCCATCGCTCGCGCCCAAAATAACAGACTACGCCTCGGCTTTTGCCCCTGTCATCTGCGACGCCTGAACCGCCCACCTCCGTTTCGTCCAACCCGGAATCGGGGACGGTGAGGCAAGCGGAACCAGATCAGCCGGACTATGCCGGATCGCGGCCGGTATGTTAGTGTCGCATCCGGACGGCCAATTCCGGCGGACATTCCACCACCACGAGGACCGCATGACTCACCTTGATGTCTGTTTTCGCTGCCGCCGGCAACCCGGGATCGAGCAGATGCGGGCCATCGATAGCATGCGCGAGGTGTACGGGATCCGCCGCATCGCCTTCAACGAGCAGGAAAAGACGGTGAGCGTCGAGTACGACGCCTCCCGCCTCAGCGAGGCAGTTGTGGCCGGACTATTGCGCCACGCCGGCCTGGACATCGAACAGAAAGTCGCCCTCGCTTAACGACGAAGCGGCGTCTGGTAGGCTGGGGTTTTCAGGCAGGAGACGGTGCCAGAAGAGGGTTCGAGCCGGCTGGAACTGGAATTCTGAGGAAATGCAAAAGGGGCACTCTGGAAAACCTCTGGCCGAAGTTCCCTCTAGAGAGCGCCCCTTTGCGCGCCACTTCGTCTGCCATGACAGAAAGCAACCGCTTTGCCACCTCTGTCCCATTGAAAACAAAGATCTTGCATCC
>DATHDM010000199.1:0-8986 GCA_035319065.1 Terriglobales bacterium | reverse complement strand
AAGCCAAACATTCCCCTGTACAGCGTCTGCATCGAGTGCAAGCGCAAAGCGAATGTGTGCATCGCGGTGGCTCGGGGAGTCCCTTGCCTGGGGCCCGTCACCCAAGCTGGATGCGGAGCGCTGTGCCCAGGTTACGATCGTGGCTGCTACGGCTGCTACGGACCCATGGAAACTCCCAATACAAGTTCGCTGATGAATCAGCTCCGCAGTCTGGGACAGGCTGACGATCAGGTGGGCCGTGCTTTCCGTGGATTCAACGCCTGGGCGTGGCAATTCCGCAAGGCCAGCGAGGAGTGCGAGCGGAAATGACGGTACGCTCCACCAAGACGATTCGCGTGGACACCCTCGCCCGTGTAGAAGGCGAGGCAGCCCTGTACATCAAGCTGGCGGGCGAGCGCGTCGCGGATGTGAGACTGAAAATCTACGAGCCCCCGCGGTTTTTCGAGGCCTTGCTGCGCGGCCGCCACTTTTCCGACGCTCCCGACATCACCGCGAGGATCTGCGGGATCTGCCCCGTTGCCTACCAGATGAGTGCGGCTCATGCCATCGAACGAGCTCTGGGGCTGCGGATCGACCCCGCGGTTCGGCGGTTGCGCCGCCTCTTCTGCTGTGGGGAATGGATCGAAAGTCACACCCTGCATCTCTACATGCTGCATGCCCCCGACTTCCTTGGCTACCAGGACGTGATTGCGATGGCTCGAGATCACCGCAACCTGGTCGAACGCGCGCTGCGTTTAAAGAAGATCGGAAACCGGATCGTGACCCTGCTCGGCGGCCGCGAAATTCATCCCATCTCGGCCACGGTTGGCGGCTTTTACAAGGTCCCCAGCCGACAACAGTTGCGCAACCTCGAGGAAGATGTCCAATGGGCGCTGGACGCTTCCATCGAGACGGTGCGGTGGACGGCCGTTCTCCAGTTTCCTGACTTTGAGCAGGACTATGAGTTTGTGGCCCTGCGTCATCCCGATGAGTATCCCTTTAACGAGGGGCGACTCGTCTCCAACCGGGGCTTGGACATTGACGCCGCCGAGTACGCGGACCACTTTGTCGAACAGCAGGTCAGACACTCCAACGCCCTGCACTCGGTGGTGAGGGGCAGAGGGTCATATCTGGTTGGGCCTTTGGCGCGATTCAGCCTGAACTTCGACAAACTGCCGGCCATCGCTCAGGGATTAGCGAACGAAGTGGGTTTGCGGCCGCCGGTCAAAAATCCTTTCCGCAGTATTGTGGTTCGCGCCCTCGAGTTGGTGTTCGCCTGTGCCGAAGCTCTGCGGATCATTGGCGATTATGAGCCTCCGCCCACGCCGCGCGTCGCAGCGCCCAATCGCGGCGGCGTGGGGCAGGCCATCACGGAGGCGCCCCGTGGCATTCTCTATCACCGCTACGCGCTGGATGAAAAAGGGCTGATCCTCGCGGCCAAGATCGTCCCTCCCACCTCGCAGAACCAAAAACGGATTGAGGACGACCTGCGCGAGTACGCGGGGCGACTCGTGGCCTGGCCGCTTGAGGAAGCCACCTGGAAGTGTGAGCAGGCAATTCGCAACTACGACCCTTGTATCTCCTGTGCCACCCACTTTCTCAAGCTCACGCTCGAGCGAGACGACAGAGCCAGAACCTGACCCATGCGGATCATCTGCTGCGGAAATCGCGAGCGAGGGGACGACGCGGCCGGAGTCCTGGTCGGAGAGCGGCTGCGGGATCTGGGTATCGAAGCTCAGACTGTTACGCGCGATGCCTTCTCGCTTATCAAAGCCTGGACTGGCGCCGAGGACGTAGTAGTGGTGGACACCGTCACGACGAATGCCCCCGCCGGCAAAGTGCACGTCTGGAAGAACGCTCAGTTCATCGTTCCACGCCGCCGGACTTCGTCAACCCACGGTTTCGGCGTAGCAGAGGCGATCGAACTGGCCCGCGCCATCGGCTGCCTGCCAGCGCGGCTGCGGCTATACGGAATCGAGGGCAAGAAGTTCGGTTTTGGAAATGAGGTTTCGCCCGAAGTGAGGCATGGAGTCGCGGAAGTTGTTCGGAAGATCGCCGCTGAGGTGAAGATTCCCCAAGGACTTGTGTAATGCTCAGCGGCCCGCCAGGATTTGAACCTGAGGCCGTATCGGTACGATTGGAGGCTCTCAATAAGCAGGGAACAGAGGGCCATAATTGCAAAACCAAATCCCCTATGGTGTTCCCTATAGCTCTGCAACGCTTGTATCGGCTTGAAGAAACGTTCCTCGTATCTTCGCTCGAGGAACGCGATCAATTCATTCCTGTTCGCTGATCCTAAGCAAGATTCAACCTCGCTTATCGGCCAGCCAGGAGCAAGCTCTGGTTCGGTTGGCTTCGGTTTTTTCACACCAACATGTTACGCGCACGGGCATGCGCAATAGACTTGCGTCGCGGCACGGGTCGCGGTACGGGTCGGCTTTCCTTCGACCGACTCAACGACTAGCATGCCGCCCACTCCATCCAAGTTGTTGTAAAGTCTTATCGGCCTTGTTCTTTCACGGCGGTAACACGGGTTCAAATCCCGTCGGGGACGCCAACAATCTAAATGGCTTAATACTGTCGTGCTTTTTCGTGGGAGTTCCCGATCACGATGAGGTCATGTCTGCGCCGCGGCAGTCTCAGGTGCCGCGTGCAAATGTTCATTCATTCGTCGCACCAGTGCTTTGCGTCGCCAAGCTAGGAAATCGCGGAATGCGTCCACTTCCCACAGCCTCGGATCGGTCGGGATCGCGTGGGAATCAGTGCTTCGATTCCCCGTTCCTTAATGATCTCTGCCTGCAAACGATTTTTCCAGGGGAGTCTCTTCCGTCCGCAAATACCCGACAGCGGTGATCTTGCTCACAGCAGCCAGGTAACCATTCAGAAGAACATTAGTTGCCGACGAGTCCCGGATTTCACGCCAGACTCCGGCAACTAGGTCGCTTCAACGAGGAGTGCCAGAGTGCCTCCTGCGAAACCAGGCAGATTGCAGGCAGCGCCCGCGAAACCCTGACAAATGGGCATCAGGCCCTGTCCTGATCATGAGGCGTTATGCCAACCCTCCTAAGCACGGGAATCTGTGACTTCACACTTCGGGGTAATTACGTCAATCAGCGCAATCTCCTAGCCAGCAGTGATTCACATTTTGGGCATCGTCAGACGGGCACTGCGAAGAATGCCGGACAATCTCCGCCCGTCGTTGAGTACGAATTGGAGGACGGCACCAGGAATTGCATCTCCGTCAGCGAAGTAGATATCCCGCTGCTCTGCTGCGAGGACTTTGGAAAAGCGAAAGCACATCTGAAGCTAATTCTGGATGCGCGTCACGGAGACCTCAGGGCCGCTGGCGACTTAGCGCTAGCTGTGCGGGCTGGCGAAGTTACAGTTCAAAGGCAGCCGCTCGAGAGTGATTTCGTCGTTCCTTCCACAAGTTGTCAAGCACACTCCGAACAACAGATCAGCCAAAAGGGCTCCATTCTTCTGAAATTGAGCCAGCAAGGCTATCCTGTGCCAGATTTTGTTGTCCTGACTTCGCGTGGATATCTCGATCGGGCGCAGCATCTGGAGGAACATCTCTCGGAGGCCGCGCGGCAACTGGAGACTCTCACCATGCAGAGGCTCGGGGACTCCAGGAACCCCCTGGTATTTGCCATGCGCTGCGCTACCCCCACCTATATTCCCGGGCTCATGGACACCTACCTCAATGTCGGAGCGACAGAGCGCACGTTGCCGAGCCTGGAACATATGTATGGTACAGTCGCGGCGCGCAGGATGTTCCTGAACAATTTGCGGAACCTTTGTCACGCGCTGGACCATGACGAGTACCTTGCCGCCATCAAGAAGTCGGGCTCAGATCTCTCGCCGGATCAGGTCACTCGCCTGATCGAGCAGCTAAGCTCGATCGTTAGAGCTACGGATCAAAGTCTTGTGGATAGTCCAATCGATCAAGCCATATTCTTCGCGAAACTGGCATATAAGGACTTTGAAGACAATCAGGATCTTGTCTTAACCCTCTGTCGTGGAACAGAACACTACCCCAGCCTCATCCTGCAAAAAATGATCTGTAGCGTGCGCCATGAAAGCGCCTACGCCGGTGTCATCTGCAGTCGCGACACCCACACGGGAACAGGAATGGAGCTGCAAACGGCTCACAATATCTTTGGCGAAGAAATGATGACCGGCACGGCCGAGATCCAGGCTACCTCTTTCGGAGATCCCGAAGCGATCAGGAAAACATTCCCCGCTGTATACCACTTCGTTCCTCACCTGCCGGATCTGGAAAGGGAGTTCGAATCGCCAGTCACCATTGAGTTCGCGGTCGAGGCAACAGAACGATACCAACTATTCGCCCTGCTGCAGCTCAACCAGTGCGGAATGTCGGGCCGGGCAGCGATCACTGCGGCGGTCGACATGCATAAGGCGGGCACAATATCCCGACAGCGCGTCTCCGAACTCGTCCGTCCCTACCACCTGAAACAACTCACGAGCGATACCATCGACCAGGATGACTTCAGCTTGCTCACTCCTTTTTGCTCCGGGATTGCGGTCCTGCCAAGGTCAGCGGTTTCGGCGCGCATGTATTTCACAGGGGATGAAGCCTTAAGAGCAAAGGCTCAGGGCGAGAAGGTATGCCTCTGCAAACACACCTTTGTGCCGACCGACACTGTAGTGATGCGGGAGATGGATGCCATCGTAAGCCTGACGTCAGCTGCCGTACATGTCGTCACTATATGCCAGAGCCTGGGTATTCCCGCGCTGCTGAGCCTGGAGAAGAGCGCGGTTCAGCTGAAGCCGGAGGGGGGTTTGTTCAATGCGGCAGGCCAGGAAATCAAGGAGGGAGATTGGATCACGATTTCGTCGCGGCGAAGATCGCTCTACCAGGGACATGCCAAGTACAAACAGGCCCGCCTGCTGCGCTACATGAAGGGTGAGCCTGTCGAGATGGATGAGGGCGAAAAGAGATCTTTTGCTTCGATCGCTTACGCCTACCGCTACTACAAGCAACTGACTCGAGAGCTAGAGATTGACCAGATTTCTACATTAAGTGAAGTCGTAAGGCTCGTGAATTTTGATTTGCGAGGCGAATTGGAGCAAGCCAAACCGCTGGTGAACGCCTGGTTTGATAAAAGCGAGACTCTCTATATGGAGGAGGTGCTCAAAAGCGACATTGGCGACCACTTAGGCCAGAGCAATGTGTTCGAGATGCTCACGCTCGAGAGGAAAATCAGATTCTTCAAACAATCCTTGGTGAAATGCTTGCGCGAACACATTTCAGGATATGAGGCGGGAGCCTTTATGTTGGGGCGCTTTCTGTGCTTGTCGTACCCTGTCACATTCTGGCGATCATTCATTTCTTCGGAAATCGGTCTGCTGGTAAACGAGTGGGTGCTGTTTGAGAAGTACATGCAAATTTTGCACAGTGTGGGCGAAAGGAGGATCCTATTAGCACGCAAGCAGATTCTAAAAGGTGGTCTCGAGGAGCTTACTCTCCATCCCCGCAATGTGCTGGCTCTCATCACGCTGAAACTGAGCGGCAGCAAGCTCGACGAAGTCAGGTGCACGCTGCCCGAATGGGCCGACCCACAATGCAGGGGAGTTCTGGAACTCCTGCAGCAGCCATACCGGATTTTCTACGACTTCAACGCGCCTTGGTCCATTGGCCAGCTCGAGAAAATATGTCGGGAGGAAAACCTTCGTTTACCGAGCCCCGACGACTGCTAGATCCCTCGCCGGCTCCTGCATCCGCTCCTTAATGCCGTACAGATAATCGCGGTCGATTGTTGTTTCCAGTTCGTGAAGTATGTCAGGCAATTCCCGTCCATCTCTGGCTGCTACCAGACGTCCCAGAGCAAGGGACAGCGAAAGCACCGCGTTCATTCCGAGGTTCGCCTTGCGCTGCATGATCTGGGTTTTTTCTTCATCAGTAGCGCTCGGCGTGATCTTGCCACGCTTCATTGCCAGATCCAGCTCCATGAGCAAGAGTTCGCGATCGATATCGGCCAGCGTGCCCAGTGCCGAGATCTTCTGTCCCAGGAAGCGTGGAGCGAGAACTTCAGTGACATTCGCTACCGCATTCAGACAGCCCTTGCCACCGTAGCGTTTGGACCGCACCCAGAGGTTCGCGAGATCGCGGTTCTCCTGGGCGAGGGCCTCCGCTTTGACCTCAGGAACGAAACGGTAAGTCTTCTCCTTCTCTTTATAAACGAAATATTGGGGATATTTTCTCGTGAGTGGCGACGCCTCAATGATGCTGTCAACCAGGTGAATGGCTTCGTCCGTCCCTGCGGAGGTGCCGAGTGGAGTAGCTCCCGAGAATTTCATTCCATTGTCCAGCATCACAACAACTCCCACCGTCGGAATGCCGGCATTGGTCGGTTCCTCGTGAGCGGATATATCCGCAATCACCAGATCGGGGTCGAGTTTCCGCGTGACCTTGGTTCCTTTCTTGGCCATCTCCATGAGGTCGACGACCCGCCCATATTTGACGAGTCGTTCGGTGTTGGCCCCGCCTCCGCATTTCAAGCCCAACGCGCCGACCGCGAAACTGATATCAGCTTCCATTACCTCATTGGGGGACTTGGACCGATGTGAGACCACCAGAGCGAGCCCCTTCTGCTTCGCTACGCGGGTGGCCAGCAAGGTCTCGCTTAAGGTCCCGATCTGGTTGGCCTTGATCAGCGCGGTATTAATCAGACCCTGTTCGGCGCATCGCTGAATGGTAGAATCCTTGGTGGTGACCAGATCGTCTCCGATGATCAGGATTTCCTGATCGAGTGCCTTCATCAATTTCTTCCAGCCTTCGTAATCGTCTTCAGCGAATGGATCTTCCAGTGAGACAATCGGATACTTCTTGACCCAGCGCACAAAGAGATCCACCATCTCGTCCGTAGTCATGACCCTGGGATCTTCGGCTCGCCAGAACAGATACTGGCCCACCGAGTCTTTCTCCCCAGTCTTCTCGCGATAGGCATTACTGAGTTCGCTGGCCGCTGGATCCAAGGCAAGGCATACGTCCCGATCAGGCACGAATCCACACTCCTCGATTGCCTGCACCGCAACCCGCAGCGCTCGTTCTTCGGGGAGGAGATCGCCCTTCTCTTTGGCATAGGAAGCGACGATCCCACCTTCCAAACCGATGCCCACGAAGTTCAGTCCTTCGGTATCCTGGATGATCTGGATTGCCCTACTCTGCAGAAGATTCGTGACCCGCTGTGCCTCGATATAGTCTTTGGCCGTGAGCGGTAGAAACATCAACTCCTGAAAACTTAGATTGCCGCCCATCTCCTCGGTGTGACGTCCGCCCATTATCGAATTACGAAATTCCCAGGGGGCAAACACAATCCGGCCGTCAGGAAGTTCCAGTTCCTGCAAGCGATGCAGGCGGAGCTTGCGCCTCAACTCAGACGGCTTCACAGGACGCATTTCCTGAGTCACTCGGGCCGGTTCAGCGGCCCTGACTTCCGCTGCCTTGGCCGCCGCCTCTTTCTGGCGTTCGCGGAATGCTTTGTACTTGCCGGCGTCGGACAGCAGGAAATCGAAAAGCGCAACTACTCCGATGGTGAAGCAGAGCCTGCCCAGGTAGACGACTGCCGGAAACTTCGCTTGCAGACCAATCAGAATCAGGAGAATGCCCGGGACAAACAGGATTTGGCTGAGCACTTTGCTCGCCCTCGGTCCGGCTGCTGCTACTGCCAGGTTCTGTGTCTTCACACTCGGGTGAAAGCTGCCGGCCTCTTTGTTGACTCCACCAAACCCTCCCCAGGGGATCTTCACAAACATTTCCAGGTACCAGCGCAGTCTGCCCAGCACACGCTGCTTGAGCTTTGCCTGCGCCTGTTCCTCAAGCTCTGGTCGCAGATTGTTCGTGCTGACCGCCGTGAGATAGTGCCCCATCTCGTGGATAGCGATATTCGTGTGCCACGCCGCATACCAGATGATGGAAGAGATCACCACGTCCACGCTGAGAAACATCTGCCGCATGACATCGAACCTCGAGGCCACGGTCGTCGAGATGCTGAGCAATGAGGTCAGGAATGCGGCGTGGAATGAGACCAATTTGTGGTTTGCGATGATCCACCCGCGATCGAGTCCCGGAGTGTCGCTCGGCTTGGGGGCTAATGTGGAAAGGCTCCGCGCAATCACTTGCCCAAGGTGCGTGATTCGTCTGAGGAATCGGGCCTTATAAGTACTGGCGGTCGGGTCGCAAGAATGAATGCTGAAATCTCTTAGCTGACTCATGACGTGCTCCACTGAAAAGACAGGAGTGAGGCAGGACTTTTCAAGTATGCTGGCGCCGGGATGCGCGTGCAATCTGCAGGCTCGCTGCTTTGGGTGAGGTGCACTTTGGGTGAGGTGCACTTTTTGACTCCAGCACGGAATCAACGTGCGTCGTGTAGATTCTCCACTGGGGGTAGGCACGGGTCTGTGACCCTGATCACGTGGACAAGCCCAAGAACTGCGCGAGTTGCAAGTGGTAAAACTCATCCAGCGAAAGAGACGAAGATAAGAGCAGACGAAACCACCGAGGGCCGCCCTCCAAGATAGCCGGCCATTTTCTTTCTCCCGCAACCGAACTGCGGTAATCGACCGGTCTTCAAAGCAGCAAACCCCCGAACCGCGACGTTTGCGCACGCTTCTGTTGGGCCTATGCGTGCCGAAAGTCGAAAAGATTCAAAACCGAATCACGAACGCGGTGCACGAAGTGGTCATAAGAAACGATGGCACATCTGACCTCTTCTGGAATCACATACGCGGCTGCAGGCGCAACCAAAATAGTGCAAACTAATGGGAGCAGGAGTAGTATTCTCCAGCACTTCGGGCGATTCAATCTGGAGTTCCACCCAACGAGGAGGAAGATATGGGATTTCTGACTTGGATCGTGGTGGGTTTGATTGCGGGATGGCTTGCCGGTCAGGTGATGAAGGGCGGGGGCTACGGTGTTCTCGTCGACATCATCCTGGGAATTCTCGGTGGCTTCCTGGGTGGCTGGCTCTTCGGGCTTTTGGGG
>DATHDM010000198.1:0-13577 GCA_035319065.1 Terriglobales bacterium | reverse complement strand
GCCATGCCAAGGCCTCACTCCAGCCTGTGACCTTTCTCACTTCCAAAGCTGCCTGGGGGAGCTAACGTCTAGCTGGGGACAATGTCCCTGGAGTTGAGCCCGGGAACCGGCGATGGCCGGTGGGCCGGAGCGCAGCGGTGCGGCTGCCGCTTCCGTCCCCGGCTGCGCGCACGGCCACAGAAGAGAAGGAATGGCCGCGGAAGGTTTCGGCTCCTGGCAGCTCCGGAAGGAGTAGCCATGCCAAGAATGCTGCGTGCGATCGTGATTCTGGCGTCGATGCTGGCGATTTTCAGCGCCCTTTGCCTGGCGCAAGCCGCCAAGCCCAAGTACGATCCCGCCACCGAAGTCCACTTTGCCAAGGCGACGGTGGTGGACATCAAGCTCATCCCGGAAAACGGTAAGAGCGACCAGCACCTCATCGTCAAGGTCGGTGAACAGACCTACGAGGTTTGCCTGTGCCCCAAGTCCTTCGTGGACACCTTGGGCCTGGACTTCAAGACCGGCGACCAGTTGGAAATCACAGGTTCCAAGGTCAAGACCGATTCCGGGGAAGTCATCCTGGCGCGCGAGATCGTCAAGGGCAACAACACCCTGACCCTGCGCGACAAGAAGGGTGAGCCCGTCTGGACGTGGTTGAAGTAGCGCAAGGGCCTGGCGGCGGCTCTCCCCAGCGTAGCCGCCCGTGGCTCTCATCGATCGGAACGGCCGAAGCGCGCCGCTCACCGGGGAAAGCTCCCCTCCGCGGCTGTGCCTGTGTACTCCCGAGCCTCAACTTGTTTAAGTCTCAACCTGTCCAACCGCCTGCTCTCCCCAGCGAATCGCGGCCAGATATATCTCTGCCAGCTCCGCCTCGCGGATGGCGTATCTGGAAGCCAGCGACTGGCACTCCTGCCAGGAGCCTGCTTCGTAGAGCGAGCTGATCTTCAAAGCATCTGCAATGCGGTTGTCGCCGTCGAGCAACGCCCGGCGGATGCTGTCGCGCAGTGGAAGTTCCTCCACCAAAACGGTTCTTGGCAGGCCAAGGATCGCGTCGATGCGCGAGAGCAGGCCGGCCAGGAACAACTCATTGGCGTTCACCTTAAGGAAGCGCTCCAGCAGCTCGCAAAAGCGGGCGCGGACCAGCGCTGAGACCACCACGTCGAGAGGCGCGTCCACCGCCGTCTCCATCAAGACCGCCACGCTCGCCCAGTTGCGAAAGGTGAGCTCGCCGATCAGCATCAGGGCGTGGCGGATGGAGGTGATTTCCGAGGTGAAGCCGTGGGCAGCGGAATTCAGGAAGCGCAGCAGCCGGTAGTAAAGCGACGCGTCCGATTTAATGATGCGTTCAATCGCCGTCAAGTCGAACTGGGGTTGATGCAAAGCGCTCAGCAGCCGCAGGGCATTCAGGTGGCCGGTGGGAATCTCGTTGCGCGCCATGATGTGCGGCTTGGCAAAGTGGTACCCCTGAAACAGGGTGTAGCCCATGGCCACCGCGCTTTCAAACTCTTCCTGCGTCTCCACCTTTTCGGCAAGCATGATCGCAGGCGGCGAGGGCTGACGCACGAGCCGGGCGCGGTCGGCTTGGGTGTGAGCGCGGAAATCGATCTTGATGTAGTCCGCCAGCGCGATCAGGGGCTCCAGTTCGCGGCGAGGGATAAAGTCATCGAGGGCCAGCGGGTAGCCGGCCTGCTTCAGGGATCGGCAGGCGGCTACCACGGCCGTGTCAGGCGCCACGTTCTCGAGGATTTCGAGCACGGTATTCTCTGTGGGCAGCAGGGTAAACAGCCCCTCAATCAGTCCATGCTGGGTGCAATTGATAAAGGCCTTGTGTCCGTGGCAGAGCACGTCGAGCCCGAACAAGAATGAACTGTCGAGAATGTGCTGGGTGCCGGACGTCATGTCGGCGGAGAAGCGATTTTCCCAGCCGCTGCGGGAAAGCAATTCGTAGCCGTAAATCTGGCGATGCTGATCGAAGATCGGCTGGCGCGCGATGAAGCGCATAGGGCAGTGCTTATCGGGGGTCGGTTGCGTCATAGCTGTTACCCGGGGGATCTGTCGCGGTCCCAGCCGCCACGCCCGCATCCAGCAGGAGCTGGTCCAACTGCGACAGGCACTGTCGGAGAACCAGCAACTCTTCGCTGTTAGGGCTGAGGTGGGAGGCTTTCAGATCGTTCACCAATTCACGTCCGGCCTGGGTCATGGCGCGGGCGCGCAGCCGCCCCAGCTGCGACACATCGGCGGCCTTGCCGGCTTCGGCCGCATCCCGCGCCTGCCGCACCCAGAGCGCCAGCTGGCTGAACTGCGCCACCAGTTCGAGAAAGAAGCGCGCCAGCCCGGGATCAAGCGCGCTTCCGGCCAGGGCGGCTCCCAGTCGCCGCAGATCGCAGGCCGCCTTTTCCAGGGCAGAGGGCAAGTCGGACGGAACCGGCGCTGCGGGGCGAAACCTCGCAAGGTCCTCCGAGAAGCTGCGCACCACTCCGGGAGCGGTCTCCGCCATTGCGATGGCGCTATAGGTATCGCGATATCCCGCCGGGAAGATGTTTCCCCACGAGATGCGCGACGCCTCCGAGCCCCGCAGTCCGGCGTGGCCTTCCCGGTAAGTTCCCAGCTCACCCACCCATTGCACGCGATACCGCGCCCGCTGTTGCTGGTATTGCACCCCGATCAGGTCTCCAGGCTTCAACTCCACGGTCAGCCCGGCGGCGTGAATCCCGGAGGGGCTGACGTCCACCGTATCCACCTGCGTATTGAAGGGCCTGCCGTTGGCATCTGTGCCGAACAGACGCACCGGTGCAACCATGCGTACGCGCGGCTCTTGGCGGCGGGCCATGTTGGTTCACAGGAATTCGGCCCCCAGAGAGTCGCCTCCCCCGGAGCCTTCAAGGTTGCAATCGGCAGCCGTCGGGCGCAGGTTTAGGTCGGGAATGAAGTTAAACGTCGTCGGAGGGTCAATTCGGCTGGGGGAAAAGCGGTCTAGAATAAGACCAGACGGCCAACTCAAAAATGCCGGCTCTGAAGGACATACTCGAGCAGAATGTTCACGAGGCGGCGCCCCAACTGGTCGAAACTCTGGACGACAAGGGCCGGGTGCGCTGCTACTCCTGCGGACACTGCTGCCCCATTCCCGAGGGCCAGGCGGGAGTCTGCCGCGTGCGCTTCAATCGCAGCGGGCGTCTGTTCGTGCCCTGGGGCTACGTCGGCGGCGTACAATGCGATCCGATCGAGAAGAAGCCCTTCTTCCACGCCTACCCCGGCGCTATGGCCTACAGCTTCGGCATGCTGGGATGCGATCTGCACTGCGCCTATTGCCAGAATTGGGTGACGTCGCAGGCGCTGCGCGATCCCAGCGCGGTGAGTCCTCCCCTGGGAGCATCACCAGAGGTGCTGGTGGAGCAGGCGTTGCGGCAGGGCGCACGTGTCCTGGTCAGCACCTACAACGAGCCGCTCATCACCAGCGAGTGGGCGGTCGCCATCTTCAAGGAAGCTAAAGCCGCGGGCCTGAAGACTGGATTCGTTTCCAACGGCAACGGCACGCCGCAGGTGCTGGAATTTCTGCGGCCCTGGGTGGATCTCTACAAGGTCGACCTGAAGAGCTTCGACGATCACCACTACCGCAAGCTGGGCGGGCGCCTGCAGCCGATCCTGGATACGATTCGCCGCCTCAAGGCGATGGAGTTCTGGGTGGAAATCGTCAGCCTGCTGATCCCGGGCTTCAATGATTCCGACGACGAGTTGAAGCGCATGGCGGAGTTCCTGGTCGGCGTCTCGCCGGAGATTCCCTGGCACGTCACCGCCTTCCACTCCGACTACAAGATGGAGGACACGCCGAGCACGCCCGTGGAGACGTTGCTGCGCGCCGCCGAGATCGGGCGCGATGCCGGCCTGCAGTTCATCTACGCGGGAAATCTGCCGGGCGAAGTCGGTGGCCTGGAGAACACCTGGTGCCCGAAGTGCGCCCAGGTGCTTATCGAGCGCTTCGGCTATTTCATCGTGAACTACAAGCTGACCGCCGCCGGCGAGTGTCCCAAGTGCCGCACCCCGATCCCCGGCCACTGGGACGCCAGGTTCGGCGGCCAGATTACCTCACATCCGTATTCGCCGGGTTTGCGAGTCCTGACTCGAAAATAATCGCGAGGCGTTGATCGGCAAAGGCAAAACGACGCACTCTCTTGTTTGAGTCATATTGAGCGCAGCGAAGCATCTCTGTATTACCTTCGCTCCGATGGTTGAGCACTGATTCTGAGTGCTGAATGCTGAGTGCTACAGTTTTCCGATCCAGTCGTCGGTCTTCAGCACCTTGCTGAAGCGCATTTGCTGAGTCACCAGAATTGCGCGGTGCAGTTCTTCGGCGGTCACTGAGCCCGCTTCATTCTTGACGTCGAGCGTGCCGGTTGCATCGGCGAGAAATTCCACGTTGAAACCGAGGTGCAGCGCCTGGCGGGCGGTAGTGTCGCAGCACAGCTGGGTCATGTAACCAGAGATGACGGCAGTGTCGATGGCGCGCTCGCGCAGCCATGGTTCCAGTTCGGTGCTGGTGAAACTTCCAGGAAGGTTTTTGTGGACCAGCGCCTGGTGCGACCGTGCGGCAATCTCGGGGCGAAGCTGCCACTCCTCACTGCCCTGGCGAAAGACGGCGCTGTCAGGCTGCGGCGCTGCATGTTGGATGAGCACGACGGGAGCGCCGTAGTCGTTGGCGGCGTCGATGGCGCGAAGAATGTTGGCCAACGAATCGCGCGGATAGCTGACTGGCAACTTGCCGGTGAAGTATTCATTCTGAACGTCAATGACCAGGAGGGCGCGCTTCATGGCAGGAATTTAACCATAGAGGTCACCGAGGACGCTGAGGTGCGTCGGCACTCAGCATCAGGATGTGGGGATGCTTCTCACATCCCATCATAATTCGGGCCACCACCGCCCTCGGGCGGAACCCAGGTGATGATCTCGTAGGGGTCCATGATGTCGCAGGTCTTGCAGTGCACGCAGTTGGACGGGTTCAGGTGGATCTGCTTGCCGTGCGGCGCGTCCGCCGCGTCCACCATCTCGTACACGTTGGCCGGACAGAAATGCTGGCAGGGACTGCCGAATTCCTTCACGCAGCGTGTATTGCAGATGTTGGTATCGTGGATCACCAGGTGCGCGGGCTGATCCTCTTCGTGCTTGGTGCCCGAGTGGTAGAGGTCGGTAAGCTTGTCGAAGGTGAGCTTGCCGTCTCCCTTGGCATTGTCCAGCAGTTGCTCGCGGTGATCGCCGAGCGAGGCCAGCTGGTCCAGCGGCCGCATGCGTTTGTGCCCGGCGACGGATGGGTAGCGGGCGTGCAGCCCGCGTCCGCCGGTGACCTGCTGCAGCCCGGCGTGCAGCATTCCCGCCCAGAAGCCGTGCTCGAATCCCTGGTGGAAGTTGCGCACCGGCCAGAGCTCGTCCTTGATCCAGCTGTTTTCCACCCGCTGCTGGAAGCTGCTCAGCCGGGCAGCCGAGACGTCCGCATCGCGGAGCGCCTCGAAGGCCGTCTCCGCCGCCAGCATCCCCGACTTGATCGCCAGATGAATGCCTTTGAGTCGTTGCGAATTGAGGAAGCCCGCGGAATCGCCCAACAGCATCCAGCCATTGCCCCCTACCGGTGGAATCGACCACCATCCCCCGTAGGGCAGCGACTTCGCGCCATAGCGGATCAGTTTTCCTCCTGCCAGCAGCCTGCTGACCAGCGGGTGGCGCTTGAAGCTCTGCAGCACCGTCTGGGGATCAAGGCGCGGATCGGGATAATCAAGCCCGATCACAAAACCTAAGGAGACAATGTTGTCCTTGCCGCCGTAGATCCAGGCGCCGCCGTATTCTCGCGTGGTGAGCGGCCAACCCAGGGTGTAGATCACCTCACCAGGGTCGATGCGGCCGGGCTGCACCTCCCAGAGTTCTTTCACCCCCACGCCATAGGTCTGCGGGTTGCGGTCGCGGTCGAGTTGAAAACGCGAAACCAGTTGCTTGGTGAGCGAGCCGCGCGTGCCTTCGGCGAGAATCACGATTTTCGACTTCAGGTCGTATCCGGCCTCGAAGTTGTCTTTCTTCTCGCCATCCTTGCCGATGCCCTTATCGTCGGTGCGGACGCCGATAACGCGGCCGTCTTCGATCAGCAGCTCCGAGCCGGCAAAGCCGGTGAAGATGGTGATCCCCGTGGGCTCTACCTTTTCGCCCAGCCACTTCACGAAGCGATTGAGCGAGATGACGTAATTGCCGTGATCACGCAGCGGTGGCGGCGTGACCGGCAGCTTGAACTCGCCTTTCTCGGTGAGGAAGTAGACGCCTTCCTTGGTGCACTGGGCGTCGAGGGGAGCTTCCTTCTCAAAGCCGGGAAGCAGCTCGCGCATGGAACGCGGGTCGAGCAGCGCCCCTGAGAGGCAATGCTGGCCCAGTTCACGCGCTTTCTCGAGCACGTAGATGTTGTCTTTGGAGAGCTGCTTGTGCGGATGGACGGCATTGTGCTGATCGATGAGTTGCGCCAGGCGTAGCGCACACGCCAGGCCGGAGGGACCTGCGCCCACGATTACCACGTCGGCTTCCATTCGCGGGCGTTCGATATTCTCCAGGGGCTTGCGAAAGATGAGCATAGGGAGAGCGATGTTTCGGCAGCTTGTTGAGCTTGCAAAATTGCCGCCTGAGCAGAATAGCATTACGGGTCGGGACGGTTGAAGTCGCGCGCTAACTCAGGAACTTGCTGTTCCAGTCTGGGAGTTTTGGAATTCACTTCGAGGTCAGATGTGCCTTAAGGCTGTGTCCGGAGGCGAGCTTCACCTCCATCTCCTTGCCTTTGATCCGCACCTGCGCAGTCTGTCCCTTGCTCGACTCCAGTTCGTGCACCAGATCCACCAGCACGGTGTCGAACTCGCCCTGATAGGTTTGATCGCCGAGTTTCACGGTGAGATCGACGGTGAACTGATGCACCGCGAACCAGCGCCCGTTGGGGACGATGCGCTTCGACCGCTGAACGTCAACGATGGTGGCGTTCTGGAAGTCGCTGGCGCTGGCCTGGGGGGCAGGAGGGGGAAGGCTGGCGGACTCAGCGGGGCCCGAGAGCATGAACAGTAAAGCGAGCAGCACTAAGGCTGGAAGGATGAAGAAGCGGCGGCGATGGGCACAGGGCAGCATTCGCCACTTGGATTTGATGCGGGTACAGGCGCAGATTAGCGCAGATTCCGCCAAAAGAGAACAGAGCCGGTGGAACGTCGCGATTACCTTTCTGCAGCCTTGGCGACTTATCCGGCCTTGGCCTTCTTGACTTCCTCCACCAGTTGGGGAACGACTTCAAACAGGTTGCCGACTACACCGAAATCGGCGATTTCAAAGATCGGGGCCTCGGCATCCTTATTGACTGCCAGGATCGAGCGCGCGCCTTTCATGCCGACGATGTGCTGGATGGCGCCGCTGATCCCCAGAGCGATATACAGTTTGGGCGCCACTGTCTGGCCCGACGATCCGATCTGGCGGTCCATGGGTAACCATCCCGCATCACAAATTGGACGCGAGGCCGCGATCTCGCCTCCCAGCGCATCCGCCAGTTGCTTTGCGATCTCGATATTCTTCTGCTCCTTGATGCCACGGCCCACGGCCACGATGACCTCCGCCTGGGTGAGGTCAACCGCCTGCTTGGCCTCTTTGAAGGGCGCTTCCGGCTTGGTGCGAATGGCGCCCTCGGGGATTTGCGCGGCAACCGTCTCGACCGCCGCCGGGCTCGCCCCGGGCTGCACCTGGTCGCCGCGAAAGGCTCCGGTCTGGAAGGTGACCAGCCAGGGTCCGTCGCTGCCGAATTGGATGTCGGCGGCGAACTTGCCCTGAAAAAGCTGGCGCGTGAAAAGCAGCTTGTCGCCGTCTTTCTTATAGCCGATCGAGTCGCTGATAAGCGCGCGGCCCAGCGCCGTCGCCAGCTTGGGCGCGAAGTCGCGCACCTGGTAGGTGTGCGGCATCAGCACCAGTTGTGGCTTACGCTCGGCGATGAAGGGCTTCAGCGCAGCCACATAGCCGTCAGGCGTGTAGGCTTCAAGCTGCGCGGCTTCGATGGCGTAGGCTTTCGCCAGTTTCTTGGCGGCGACCTCGGCGGCGATGGCGCCGATGCCGCTGCCGACGACGGCAGCCTCCAGCCTCCAACCGGTTTCGGCGGCGATGGCCTGTGCTCCGGTGATCGTCTCCCAGGAAACCCGGTTCAGCTTGCCTTCACGCTGCTCGACAATTGCAAGAATGATGTTGGGCATGAGTTCGTTTCTTCTTCCTTCCCTGGTTAGAGCACGCGGACATCGTTCCGCAGCTTGTCTACGAGCTTCTTCGCGATCTCGGCCGGCGCACCGTCCAGCATCTCGGTCTTCTTGGTCTTTTGCGGGATGTAGAGGCGCTGGATCTGCTGCAGGTTGGGGCCGAGCGAGGATTCGACCTCGGCGTAGGTCACCTTGCGCAGCGGCTTGTTCTTGGCCTGCTTGATGCCGATCAGTGTGGCGTAACGCAATTTGTTGATGCCGGATTGAATGGTCAGCACCGCGGGCAGCGGCATGTCCACGAACTGGAAGAAGCCGGACTCAAGCTCGCGTTTCACGCGGATGCCGCCATCCTTCTTTTCAATCTGCATGATGATGGTGGCGTGCGGGCAGCCCAGCAGCTCCGCCAGCACCACGCCAGTCTGCGCAAAACCGTAGTCGTCGGATTGCAGGCCGGTGAAGATCAGGTCGAACTGCTCCTCGCGAATCGCCTGGGTGATCGCGCGGGCGGTGTTGTAAGCATCCAGCCCCACAAACCTGTCGTCTTCCAGGTGAATGGCGCGGTCCGCGCCCTTGGCCAGGGCTTCGCGCAGCACCTGCTGGGCGCGCGCCGGGCCGGAGGTGATCACCACCACCTCGCCGCCGTGCTTCTCCTTCTGCCGCAGCGCCTCTTCCAGCGCATAGGCGTCAGGTTCGTTCACTTCGTAGCTGACATCTTCGCGAATCCAGGTGCCGCTCTCATTCAGTTTGAGCGGAGCGTCCTTCTGCGGCACCTGCTTCATGCAAACCAGGATCTTCACTGTGTCTCCTCGGATTCCTTCGTCTTCGGCCAGCGTGCCGGCGCCGGAGCGCAGGACAAAACGGGTCAGTATAAATGAGCGCGCCGCCGCCGAATTTCGTCAGTCGAGAAAGGCGACCGACTGCACTCCGGAAACTTCGAAGCGCTTGCGGCAGCGCAGGTTCTTGCAGGCTACGAGATCGTCGCGGCGCACCATGTAGGAGCGAGCCTTGGCAAAGCGGGCACGATCGCGCTCATCGGCGCGTGGCGGCAGTTGACGCTTCTTGGTGCGCACCAGCCACGCCAGTTCATATTCGGCGCTCTCATGGCAGTGCGGGCAGCTCAAGGTTGCCGTGCGCTTGTCCGGCCGCTCCTCGAAAAAATCCTTCTCATCCATGAGAAGTGCAACTCCAGTCGCTGATTCTAGTTCATACTGCTGCCACCCGGGCAACTGGCGCCATGCCGGAACCACCATGACCCGAAAGAGGAGGAAGAAACGATTCAGCGCCGTGACCACGGTCAAGGAGATGGCGCGCGAGATGATCGGATCGCCTCCACCCACTCGGCGCCAGCCGCAGACGAAGAAGACCTCCTGCAAGCGGGAAAAGCACAAGCAGACTCTGGCCAGGCTGCTGGAGCAAGGCGACCGCTGAAACAAGGGGTGAATTCGTCTCAATCCGAGAAGGGCAAGGCCAGACTTGGGAATGCCCCTCAGTTAACCCTTTCGATAATCCCGAGCAGACAAGATTGGCCGGAATTTTCAAATTATCAGTGGGTGCGGCGCTCGTGGTCGGTGCGAGCGCGTTTACTGAGGCATTAAGTCCATGCTAGCCCATCGTTTCCGGAAATCGTAAACCAACAAAAAAATTTCTCCGCCGTGTCTTTTTTTTGGGTAGACTTGCGCCCTCTTTCGAGACCCGAGTCCATGGAGATCCAGGCCGTGACCAATTTTCCCCCGGTTGGTTGTTGGGCTGATGTCCGCGGGCGCCCCTTGGCCCCTGGTTGTTCAATCACTGTACGCTCCGGAACATTTGGTCGCACGAGAAGACAACGGCCTGACCCTCTCCGTTAGTCTCTCGACTCCGAACCGTTGAAGGCATGGTTTGGAGTCTAGCGATTACGGCTCCCAGGCCAACTCGGAACCAAGAACTCGGTACGAACCCTCGACTCCCAGGAGGACCCCATGAAGAGCATCATCCGGCTTTCCGTCATCGCTTTGATGATGGCAGGCATCTTCGCCGCTGCATCAACCCCGGTGGACCGGACTGGCGCAGGGCTGAAAGGCAGTCCAACGCCAATTTGTCCGGGCTGTGCCATTGTTAAGTAGCTGTTACTAACACTGTATTACCGACGTAACTGAGGGGCGCGCCTGGAAAGCTCTTGCGGGCAGGCGGAAGGATAGGTATGCTCGCAAGTGCAGTCCGGCTAACTGTACCTTAGACAAGGTTTGGGAAGGTCAGATGCGCGCCCTCGTTTACTGCTTTTGGGTCCTCTCTGTCCTGCTTGAAGCCACGCTTGTGGGGATCATGATCCGCCGCAAGCTGCGCAAAGAATTCCCCATTTTCTTTGTCTTTCTCATCTTTGACGTCTGCAGCGTGCTGATCGAGTTTCCCCTTAGCTTCATTTCGCTCCGGGCTTACTTCTACGTATTCTGGACGCTCACAGTGGTGAGCATCAGCCTGGAGTTCGCCGTTCTGCACGAGATATTCCGCTTATTCTTCCGCCCCTTCGAATCCCTGCAAAAGCTGGGCGACGTGCTCTACCGCTGGGCCGCGGTCGTGATGGTTCTGATCGCTCTGGTAATGGCGGTATCGTCAACCCCGGTCGAGCCGCTCAGCATCGGAGCCATTGTGCTGACGCTGGAGCGCAGCATCCGCCTGATGCAGTGTGGGCTGGTGATCTTCCTCTTCCTGTTCGGACCGCATCTGGGGCTGACCCCGCGCCACCACGTGTCGGGCGTGGTTCTGGGCTTTGGCGTGTATGCCGCGGCCCAGTTGGTGGTTTCGACCATGCTCTCGCTGTTCGGGGAGCAGCGCCTGAACCTGAGCAACTCGATCAAGGAAATCTCCTGGGCGGTGGCGGCGCTGATCTGGGTGGTTTACATGCTGTTGCCGGAGCCGGAGCGGCGGCGGGCCAGCCAGTTTGAGGAATCCAGCAACTGGAATTACGCGCTCACCAGCATCACCCAGGACAAGTCGCAGAACAGTTTCCTGCCCAGCGTAGTCGACACCGTGGACCGCATCATGAATCGGCGGTCATCGCTGGACTAGCACCAGCCTTCCGCGATCCGTTTCACCTAGTTGGCCCAATTCCCATCCGCCAGCCGGATTTTGTAGAATCAAGGCTGTCTGTATCTGCGCCTTCCGGCAATCTTCGCAGCGGTATCCCTGCGTGGGGACCTGAATGACTCAGGTCAGGACGGCAGCGCACCCATGCCAGGCCGCAAGCCGCCGCAGGGTATGACATTCAGCGGACCGGAACCAGCCTGCTGCTTCCGAATTTTTTGCAATGTAAGGAGAGTTGACGAATGGCGATTCCAGCCACACAGTTGCGCCCGGGCATGGTGATCCGGCACAACAATGACCTGCATTCGGTGTTCAGCGTGGAACATCGTACCCCAGGCAATCTGCGCGCTTTCATTCAGGCCAAATTGCGCAATCTGCGCACTGGAGCCATGTTCGAGCACCGCTTCCGCTCTGCCGACGCCATCGAGAAGATCACCGTCGATGAGGTCAACATGGAGTACCTCTACAACGACGGCGACAACTATTACTTCATGAATACCGAAAACTACGAGCAGATGCACCTCACGCGCGAGATCCTGGGCGACTCGGTGGACTACCTGATCCCCAATTTGCAGATCAAGGTGGAGTTTTTCGACGGCAGAGCGGTTGGGGTGGAGCTGCCGCAAACGGTGGAGCTCACGGTGGTGGAGACCGAGCCCGGCTTGAAGAGCGCCACCGCCTCCAGCGTTACCAAGCCGGCGAAGCTGGAGACGGGACTGGTGGTGCAGGTTCCACCCTTCATCAACGAGGGGGAGAAGATCCGCGTCGATACCTCGGAAGGCGCTTATTTGTCGCGAGCCTGAATTGAGGCAGAGGGTCGCAGGATTGGGGCTTTGAAGCTGCAACCGGTTGGAGACTGCGTTCGGGACGGCAGGCATGGAAAGGACCAAGACCGAGGCCCGGCAATTCGTGGTTCGCGGACGCGTGCAGGGAGTTGGCTTCCGCTGGTTCGTGGAGCGTGAAGCGCAAGCGCTGGGCATCGCCGGCTGGGTGCGCAACAATCCTGACAGCAGCGTGGAAGTGCTGGCCGTCGGCACGCGCGAACAGATAGCGGTATTGCGAAAGAAACTGCGCGAGGGGCCGCGAGCGGCGCGGGTGGACGACGTGCAGGAGTGCGAGGCCGCCGCCTCGGCCGACCTGAAAACATTTCGTATCGAAGGAGCCTGGTAATTTGACAGCCGAAGCAAGAGCGACGTCGTTCGACGGCAATTTCCTGAAGCAGCTCATCCGCAGCGTCCCGGATTTCCCCAAGAAGGGCATCCTGTTCTACGACATCACCACCATGCTGAAGGACAAGGTGGGCTTCGCGCGGGTCATTGATGCGCTTTCGGAACAATATATCGGCCGGCACGTGGACCTGGTGCTGGGTATCGAGGCTCGGGGATTCATCTTTGGACCCGCCCTGGCCTATCGCCTGAACGCGGGCTTCGTGCCGGTGCGTAAGCCGAAGAAGCTGCCCGCCGAGACCGCCAGAGTCACCTACGCCCTGGAATATGGGCAGGATTCGCTGGAGGTGCACAAGGATGCCATCCAGCAAGGTCAGAAGGTGATCATCGTCGACGATCTTCTGGCCACCGGGGGCACCGCCCTGGCCACCATCGAACTGGTCAACCAGTTGGGGGGCGAGGTAGAGAGCCTGGCGTTTATCGTGGAGTTGGACTTCCTGAAGGGGCGGGCCCGCCTGGCGCCGCACGAGGTGATCTCGCTCCTGCATTACGACCAATAGCCAAGTAGGGCGCGGCATCCTCGACTTTCCGTCCGATTCGTTTCCGAAGCACTCGGTGTGGGGCATTTGACCATATCCGTGCCAAGATCGTCCCGCGGTACACGTTCCGTGGAGCGTAACTGCGTGCGCAAAGTCATTGGCAGGCGAGCATGATCCTCATATATTGAGTTGTTCCATTTGCAATGTGCGGACGGCTCCTGTGAGTGAGCCGTCTGCGGCGAACGAGCGTCCGCAATGGATATACCCTCGACAACTTCGGAGACCGCACCTGCAGGGGCGAAGGACTACATCGGCGCATTTGCCAATGCTGTAGCCCTGTTTGGCACCCCCGCGTCAGGGGGCGACGTCTTCTCGCACATGCCGGCCTTGCTGGTAGCGAGCTTCAGTGCGGTGCGCTCCGAGTTATGGCTTTGGGATGAGTCCTCCAGCTCCGCTTACCTCACCAACGTTGCTGGACGGGAAGGCAACCATCGGCGCGACTTCAGCACCGCAGGCGTGGGCGCTGTCGGCAAGGCCGTTAGCTCGCAACGGCCGCTCTACAATGCTCCGCTGGTGAATGCCGGTGACGACGACCG
>DATHDM010000197.1:0-5101 GCA_035319065.1 Terriglobales bacterium | reverse complement strand
CGAAGAAGACCTATCGCAAGTCCTTCCACACCGGCCACTCACGCCAACAGAAACAGTGGACACGCTCTCACCCGTTCTGGACGCTCTGGCGTTCCTTCACGCCAAAGGTCTGGTTCATGGTCACCTGAGGCCAACAAACATCATGGCAGTCGATAATCAGGTGAAGATTTCCAGCGACAGGTTGCTCAAGGTGGGTGAGTCCATCTTTAGTGTAGGCAAGTCGAGTCCCTACGATGCACCCGAGACCGCGAGCGGGGGAGTCTCTCCGGCTTCCGATGTTTGGTCGCTTGGCATGACTTTGGTTGAGAGCCTCACGCAGCATCTGCCACTGTGGAAAACGAGACAACAGGAACCGGTATTGCCGAAAACACTGCCCCAGCCTTTTCTTGAGATTGCGAGTCATTGCTTACGTCGGGATCCTCAGTCCCGTTGGACCGTGGCCGATATCCAGGCGCGGTTGCGGTCCACCTCGTCTGTTTCACAGGAACAAAGCATTGCAAAAGTGTTGAGGCCCTCTACGAAGCGGCGTTATCTCGTGCTGACTGCAGTCGGATTTGTACTTTTGGCGATTCTGGCAGGTCCGAGACTGCTCAAGCCTCGCCCCAAGCCTCTGCCGGAGCTCTCACGAGTCACTGCTGAGGCACCGGAACAGCCGGAAACCAGGGCAACGTCGGTCGGTTTTGTTGACGGTGCGGTTGTAAATCAAGTTGTACCCGACGTGCCCAAACAAGCTAGAGACACAATTCAGGGCACGGTGAGGGTGGCGGTGAGAGTGGCCGTTGATTCGTCTGGCAACGTTGCAGGAGCAAAACTTGATTCACCCGGTCCGAGCAGGTACTTTGCCAACTTGGCATTGCAATCTGCGCGCGCCTGGACGTTCAGACCCGCGGAAATTGATGGTCGGAAGGTTCCGAGCGAATGGATCTTGCAGTTCCAGTTTGAAAAAACTGGAAGCAGGGTGGTCCCTGTACAAGCAGGCCATTAGTGTGGCACCGGAGCTAGGCCAAACTTCCATCCAGGACAGTGGTTCATTTTCTGCTTCTTCCTGTCTTTCCGACCACCCTCGCCCCACCCGCTCCGCTGCGCGCTTCTCTTCTCCATTTTCGTTTGCATCGGGTACTTCGGGATTAGGGTCGGGATTGAGGACTTGAGATGAGGATTGCTATGAGTTGTCCCGCGCGAGCCAGTGCGCTCAACGTTCACGACCTTCACGACGTTCACCTTCTCGGTTCGGTGAATCGTGGTTTTGGGCCTCAGATGGGGCAGCGGAAAATCGTTGTGGCATGCTAGCAGGCTTTTGGCGGTGACTCAGGTTCTGGATCCGGCACTATATTCACAACTTCCCGAGTACAGTCGCCGGGTCCTGCATTTCGGCAAGCGGCAACACTTGGTAGACGGCGAAATTGTAGACGGGAGACATGGCCAACAAACGATCGAGTTCCTCGTTCGATGTGACGTTGTAGATCCAGGCTCCGCCATGGCTCCCAATCACGTGGTACCGGCACTCGAGCTTGCCTTCAGCCTTCAGCTTGTCCGCGTACTGGGGCTGTGCCATGACCGCACGAACCACATCCTGACTGATGTGTCTCGCCTCAAGATGCCAAAGAACCAGAAACTTCATAAGCCCTCCTGTTCTTCTGCTACCGGAACTGTCGTTGGTTTCGACAGCGCTTGGGAATCATGCGAGAGCCTTCATTTGAGCTGACTAGTCCAAGAGGCGAGCCCATTCTCCTCCGAAGCGACGCGCGCATCTACACGCATGATGAATCAGGCACCGGGCGCTGCACCCCCGCCAGGAAGGAGTTCCGTCGTGACACCAGCCACTGCATCCATTCCGTCAGGCCATTCCCGGTGAGGCAGGAGAGTTTGAGAATCTCCAAGTCCGCGTGAACGCGCCGTGCATTTTCAACCGCTTTTTCGATCGCAAATGGCACATACGGTAGAAGGTCGGTCTTATTGATTACCATCAGCTCCGACTTAAAGAACATGGAGGGGTATTTGAGCGGCTTGTCTTCGCCTTCGGTCACGCTCAGCACAACCACTTTTGCCGCTTCGCCAAGATCGTAGCTTGATGGACAGACCAGATTGCCCACATTCTCCAGCAGCAGTACATCGAGATCCTGTAGCCGCCAATCTTCCAGAGCACGCTGGATCATGCGCGCATCTAGGTGGCACGTGCCGCCCGTCGTAATCTGTTTGACGGGAAATCCGAAGCGGCGTAGCCGCTGGGCGTCGTTTTCGGTCTGTATATCGCCTGTGAGCACGGCTACAGCATGTCCCGTAGGCCAACGCTCCAACGTCCTCTCCAGGAGCGATGTCTTGCCCGATCCCGGAGAGCTAACGAGATTCAGGCACAGGACACCCTGCGCCGCATACTGCTCGCGCAGTGCCAGTGCGATGCGATCGTTCTCCTTCAGGACCTTACCTTCCATTGGCATGCGAATCATTGGTCGTCAACCTCCAAGAAAGCCAGCTCCAATTCGTCTCCACTGACAAATTCTGTTCGCAGACCTCCGCATCGCGGGCACTCGGTGAAATAGTCGACGACGGGAAACACCTCATCACATTGCGGACAACGGTGCTTTCGTGGGCACAACTCGATATCGAGCTCGAGGGGCTCAAGATCGGTTCCTCGCACCAACGCGTCAAAACAGAAATGAAGAGCCTCAGGATCCACGGCGGCCAATTCGCCGATGCGCACGCCCACCCTAGAAGGGTGCTGCCCGTTCAGCCGGGTAGCCTCTGTCACCACAGCCTCCAAGATGGCATTCGCAATGCCCATTTCGTGCATAGCTCTCTCAACAGATGCGCGGCAGTTGGTCACCTGCCAACATATCAACAATGCGGCTGGTGCCGAGCGTGGTACGCAGGATCACCAACATAGGATGCTTGTCATTGACCGTGCCGATGATCCGCGCGTGCCTACCTAGAGGATGCCGCTGCATAGCCGCAAGTACTGGCTCGGCGGCCTCCGGGGCCACAATCGCAATTAGTTTGCCTTCATTGGCCACGTACAGAGGATCCAATCCCAGCAACTCACATGCACCTTTTACCCCCTCGCGCAGCGGGATAGCACTTTCTTCCAGCGCAATCCCTACTCGCGAACGCGAGGCAATCTCATTCATAGCACTAGAAACCCCGCCGCGAGTGGGATCCCGCATGCAGCGGATAGAGTGCGTCACTTGAAGCATGTCAGCCACCAGGGTATTTAGGGGTGCACTGTCACTCTCAATTGCGCTGTCAAACTGCAAGCCTTCGCGCTGTGCCAGGATGGCAATGCCGTGCTCGCCAATGTATCCACTAAGGAGAACCTTGTCGCCGGGACGGGCACGATCTGCCGACAATTCCAGCTCGTCAGGAACCACCCCGATGCCCGTCGTGTTGATAAAGAGGCTATCGCCGCTTCCCTTCTCGACCACTTTCGTGTCTCCGGTGATGACCTCTACGCCGACCGATTCGGCTGCTCTCTGCAGCGAGGTCACCACGCGCCGCAAGACATCCATGGAAAGACCTTCTTCTATGATGAAAGCGACACTTAAGAACAACGGTCGTGCACCCCCCATGGCCAAGTCATTGACGGTTCCGTGGACTGCCAAAGAGCCGATGTCACCTCCGGGATAAAACAGCGGCTTCACCACAAAAGAGTCCGTCGTCATTGCGAGCCGACAACCGTTTACGTTGACGATGGCCTGATCGTCCAGTTTTGCCAGAACGGGGTTCCGAAAGGCGGGAAGAAAGACCTGGTGAACTAATTCCGCGCTCAGCCTCCCTCCGCTGCCGTGTCCCAACAGCACCGTGTCCTTAACGGGTAGAGGGGCAGGACAGCTAATCGCGGCAATGGTTTTCGCTGCTTCAGGCATCGCTATTTTCCTCAGCTTGCAATTGCATGTCGTCGATAGCGGTAGTACGCCGCACAAGCGCCCTCGGCCGAAACCATTGGCGCACCCAGCGGATTCTCCGGGGTGCAGCGGACGGCAAAGACCGGACAGTCGGTCGGTTTCTTCAGGCCTTGCAACACCTGCGCACTAATGCATTCGACAGGCTCCTCGGCAGTAAACAACTCGAGGTCGAATACTCTGTCGGCGTCGTACCGGGCATACTCTGCACGGAGCCGCAATCCGCTACGGGGAATGGTCCCGATGCCGCGCCACTTCTGGTCGGAAATTTCAAAAACCTCTCTCATCACTTGTTGGGCAGGGAGGTTGCCTTGATAACTCACGGAGCGCACGTACTGGTTTTCTACCCGAGCCTGGCCCTGTTCCAATTGGTTGACCAGCATGAGGATAGCCTCGAGCAGGTCTACAGGTTCGAAGCCGCCGACAACAATGGGGACTGCGAAATCGCGGACCAGCGCTTCGTACTCCTGATAGCCCATTACAGTGCAGACATGACCGGGGGCAATAAAACCGTCGACACGGTTTTGCGGCGAGGCTAGCAAGGCGCGGATGGCAGGCGGTACGAGCACGTGCGACACGAGCACGGAGAAATTCGTCAACCCTTCACGCTTAGCCTGCCACACCGCCGCGGCGTTGGGTGGAGCCGTTGTCTCGAATCCAATCGCCAGAAAGACTATCTTGCGATCGGGACGCTCGCGGGCGATCTTGACTGCTTCGACAGGTGAATAGGCAACGCGAACATCCGCTCCCTGCGCCTTGGCATGAAACAGGTCCGAGTGCGAACCGGGAACGCGCAGCATGTCCCCATAGGAAACCAGGATCACATCGTGACGCTGGGCCAGGGCGACCGCCTTGTCGATCGCCTCTAGGGGCGTGACGCAGACCGGACAGCCGGGCCCATGCACGAGTTCAATCTGTGCGGGAAGCAATTCATCGAGGCCATAACGCATGATGGTGTGGGTTTGGCCGCCACAGATCTCCATCAGCACCCAGGGGTTGGTGGTGCGCTCTTGGATCTCCTTGGCTAGGCCCCGCGCGATTCTCGCATCGCGGTACTCGTCGATGTACTTCACGCGCTCTCCGCAGGAGGTTTGTCAGGCGCCTGAGTTTGCTGAACAGTCCAAATGAGAACTCAAACCTACGCCAGCAACACAAGCCAAGAGACGTCAAGAGCACTTTATTGGTGAACGACCAAGCACTCGGTG
>DATHDM010000196.1:0-5526 GCA_035319065.1 Terriglobales bacterium | reverse complement strand
AGAATCGGGCACCGTGTGAGCAGGGAAATTCAATCCGCGGACAGGAGTGTCCGCGCCACAGGAGTGTCCGAGGCGAGATCCGCGGACAGGAGTGTCCGCGCCACAGGAGTGTCCGAGGCAAGATCCGCGGACAGGAGTGTCCGCGCCACAGGAGTGTCCGAGGCAAGATCCGCGGACAGGAGTGTCCGCGCCACACGACAAGATCCGCGGACAGGAGTGTCCGCGCCACACGGGTGTCCGAGGCACACGGGTGTCGGGGTAGGATAGAATCACGGGTCGTTTGTTCGTCTCATTTTGCTCATGGAAAGCAGGACCATGTCTGCCCGAATTCTGGATGGAAACAAAATCTCTGCCGAAATCAAGAATGAGGTGGCCGGGGAGGTGCGTTCGCTGGTCTCCGCCGGACTCCGCCCCGGCCTGGCAGCGGTGCTGGTGGGCGAAAATCCCGCGTCCGAGATCTACGTCCGCAGCAAGGTAAAGACCTGCGAGGAGCTCGGTCTCTACAGCGAGAAGATTACGCCCTCGGCCAGTTCGACGACCGAGGAGCTGCTCGACCTGGTCCACGATCTGAATCAGCGGGACGAAATCGACGGCATCCTAGTCCAGCTTCCCCTGCCTCCGCAGGTGGATTCCAAGAGGGTGCTGATGGCGGTGGACCCGGCCAAAGACGTCGATGGCTTCCATCCGGTGAATGTGGGGTTCCTGTCCACCCAGCGCCCCGGACTGGTGCCGTGCACGCCGGCAGGCATCATCGAGATCCTGGTGCGCAGCCAGATCCCCATCGAGGGAGCGGAGGCGGTGGTGGTCGGGCGCAGCGACATTGTGGGCAAGCCGGTGGCCATGCTGCTGACCAACCGTAACGCGACGGTGACCGTCTGCCACTCCAGGACGCGCGACCTGCCCGGGGTTTGCCGGCGCGCGGACATCCTGGTAGCCGCCATGGGCAAGCCCGGGCTGATCACGCCGGAGTTTGTCCGCCCTGGGGCCACCGTCATCGACGTGGGAGTGAACAAGATCAGCGACCGCGCCGAGTTCGAGAAATTCTTTGCCGGAGACGCGAAGCGTGAGCAGAGCTTCGCCAGCAAGGGCTCGACCCTGGTAGGTGATGTCCATCCGCGGGTGGCGGAGGTGGCGGGGGCGATCACGCCAGTACCCGGCGGCGTTGGTCCGCTGACCATCGCCATGCTGATGTCCAATACCCTGAAGGCAGCCAAGATGCGCCGCGGACAGCGAATGCACCAGGCGGCCGCAGTCTAGAGCAAAGCCAAGCTCATGCTCAGAGTCGGTCTCACGGGGGGTGTCGCCTGCGGAAAGACGACGGTAGGGGAGATGTTTGTGCGGCGCGGCGCGCACCTGGTGCAGGCCGACAGGATCGCGCATGACCTGATGCAGCCGGGCACCGGCGTCTATGCCCGCATCGTCGAGACCTTCGGCCGCGGAATTCTCAACGCGGATGGAAGCGTCAGCCGCCCCAGGCTTGCCGAGGCGGCGTTCGGCAAGGGCCGCATCGCAGAACTGAATGCCATCGTCCATCCTGCGGTGATCGCCGAAGAGGACCGCTGGATGAACCGCGTTGAGCAGGCCGACCGCGGCGCCATCGCTATCGTGGAAGCGGCCCTGCTGGTTGAAGCCAGCCGGGCGAAGAGCTACGACAAACTGATTACCGTCACCTGCTCCTTCGATCAGAAGGCCGCGCGCTTCGCGGCGCGGCACGGCATGGATCTCGATGCCGCACGCGCCGAGGTGAAGCGCCGCATGGCCGCGCAGGCGAGCGACGAAGAGAAGATTCGTGTGTCCGATTATGTGATCGACAACTCGGGGTCGCTGGCAGAGACGGAGAAGCAAGTGGAGGTGGTGTTCAGAGAGCTGGCGGGCAATAGGCGGATCGCATCTGGGTGATCCAGGCTGGCCCCTACAATCGTGTTGGCGTGGCCGACGCCGGAGTCGCCGGCCGCATCAAAGTCGCTTAAGGAGCAATCATGCGGAATTCCCGCGCGGTTTTTCTGATTTGGGGCACGTTGTTATGCGCGTTGCCTGGCGCTGCCCAGTCTTCGGCAGGCGCGCAAAGCAGCTCGGACAAGAACCCGGACGTGATCAAGGTGGGTGTGGCGCTCTTGAAGAACACGGCAACGCGCTCCGTGCCGGTGATGATCGAGCGCGACCACCTGGTCAGCGCCATCAACCGGGTGAAGCCTCCGAAGCACTCCAAGGACAGCGTCAAGATTCAGGCGGTCGGTTTGGACAGCTCATCGGCGGCTGGCGCCAATGAGCAGGCTCGCGATCTGGGGTGCGATTACGTGGTATTCACCCAGCTCACGGAGCTGCGGGAGTCGGGGGATCCCGCCCCGGCGCCGCGGCCGGGCGAGGTGCGCATCGGCCGCGATCCCGTGGCCGGCGATCCCACAGTAGATGTCCGTCACGATGTGCAGCGTTACGCGGTGGTGGAGTTTCAGCTCTTCCGCCTAGGCGATCCCAACCCGCGCTTCGACACCTCCGCCAGCGCGCACGAGCCCACAACCGAGGAAGGAATCGTGTCCCTACTGATGGATCAGGTTGCCAGCCGGGTGGTTGGAGAAATCCGCGGCAACAAGACACGGCCTGCAGCGCAATGATGGGTGCAATACCCGGGTCAGCTGCGCGCCGGTCCAAAATGCGCGCTGGAGGGTTGCGGAGGGGTCCCATTTCAGCCAGGCAATGAGGATGAGCGTGACGTGTCAGCACCTCCGCTACGTGGCCTTACTGGTCCGCGACTACGAAGAGGCCAAGGCTTACTACTGTGGGGTCCTTGGTTTTCGATTGATTGAGGACTCGCCGCTGCCGGATGGAAAGCGCTGGGTGGTGGTGGCGCCTCCCGGTTCCCGGGAGACCTGCCTGCTTCTGGCCAGAGCTACGACTCCGGCGCAGGAAGAACGAGTCGGAGATCAGGCCGGAGGGCGCGTGTTCCTGTTTCTCCACAGCGATGACTTTTGGCGCGACTTCCAGGCGATGCGGGACAAGGGTGTCCACTTTTGCGAAGAACCCCGCCAGGAAAGCTACGGCACAGTTGCCGTGTTCGAAGACCTGTACGGCAACCGCTGGGACCTGCTGCAGCTGGCGCTTGGAAAGCAATGATCCTTCGCGGTCTGGAGTTGCCGCTCGTGATCGCCTGCAGGCTTATTCCCGCACCGGGTCCTTCCAGTAAAATGAATGTGTACGGCCCATCCTTTTTGCGTGGCGCACGTCTGTACTCTGCGGGGTGTGCCAGCGTGGCCCGCTGACCGAAAACATGAAGATGCTTCGACCCATCGTGCTCGCTTTGCTGATTGCCGGCGGCTTCTATATCTACACCTCGCGCAGTCATCCCACCTTGAACCCTTCGAGCTGGTTCAGCCAGCGCGGCCCGTCGCAACTGGAGCTGACCCAGGCCGCCGGGCCAGAAGCGCTGGACTCCGAGGAGCAGGTGAACGTGGGGGTGTACAAGAAGGCCCTGCCCAGCGTGGTGAATATCCGATCGCGCGCGCTCAGCTACAACTTCTTCTACGGCCTGGTGCCGGAGGAGGGCCAGGGCAGCGGCTTCATTCTCGACAAAGAAGGCCACATCCTGACCAACTTCCACGTGGTCGCCAATGCGCGCCTGCTGGAGGTGACGCTGGCGAACCGCAAGACGGTGAAAGCGGATCTGGTGGGCGTAGATCGCCATCACGATCTGGCGGTGATCAAAATCAATGCGCCCAACCTCACGCCGGCAACGCTGGGGGACTCGCGCAACCTGGTGGTGGGTCAGAAGGTGTTTGCGATCGGCAATCCATTCGGCCTGAACGGAACCATGACGCGCGGCATTGTGAGCTCGATCCGCTCGGTGCGCGGACCCAATGGCGACTCGATCGATGAGGCTATCCAGACCGATGCCGCTATCAATCCCGGCAACTCCGGCGGACCGTTGCTGAACTCTCGCGGCGAGGTGATCGGGATCAACTCCATGATCGCTACCGGCGGCGTGGAGCAAAGCGCCGGGATTGGGTTTGCCATTCCCATCAACACCGCCAAGGCGGTGCTCAACGACCTGGTTTCAATTGGGCGGGTACGGCGTCCGGCATTGGGGATCTCGGGGCTGCCGATCGGTCCGGAGCTGGCGCAGCAGATGGGCCTGGCCTCCGACTATGGCATTCTCATCATGCAGGTGGTTCCCGGCGGAGCGGCGGAGAAAGCAGGCCTGCGCGGGGGCAACGAAAAAGCCTTCCTGGGCAACACTCCCATCATGGTGGGCGGCGACCTGATCGTTGCCATCGACAATCAGCAGGTCGAGGACATGCAGGACCTCTCGCAGACCATGAACAATCACCGCGCTGGAGACAAGGTCACGGTCACCGTCTATCGCGGCAAGAAGAAACTCGACGTTGCGGTGACCCTGGGAGAGG
The DNA here is from genome assembly GCA_035319065.1 of Terriglobales bacterium. Taxonomy (GTDB): domain Bacteria; phylum Acidobacteriota; class Terriglobia; order Terriglobales; family Acidobacteriaceae; genus DASPRM01. The sequence goes on along the minus strand of DATHDM010000196.1, from coordinate 1,129 downwards.
CGCGCGAAGCGTAGGGTAGGTCCAGCCTCTCAAGCTCTTCAGACCATCCACTCGCATGGAACCGTCTGTCCCTGTTCAGTCGAGCATGCGCCCTGCCGGCTCGGCTACGAGGTTTCCAAAGAACAGCTCGCCCCCCAGAGGAATCCCCAAAAGTAATGCCCGTGGCGGCAACCCGCAGGCCATGTTTCGGGTTTAACGGGATGAGTGTCAACGACAGGACCCATGAAGATGAAAAAACTGGCTCTGCTCTTGCTGCTTACGGCCTCATACCTACAAGCCGCCGAGAGCAGCACGCATCTCACGATCGCCGGGCGGGACGTAGCGGTGTGGAAGCCCTCGGGCAGCGCGCCTGCTTCCGGTTATCCCCTGATCCTGTTCTCGCATGGCTTCTCGGGATGCAACACGCAATCGGTCTTCCTGATGGAGGCGCTGGCGCGCGCGGGTTACCTGGTGGTGGCGCCCAATCACCAGGACGCACGCTGCGGCAGCAACCACCCGCACGGCGCCCTCCATCCTGAAGAGCCCTTCCGCGACGACAGCAAATGGAGCGACGCCACCTACCGCGATCGCGCCGACGACATCCGCGTGGTGCTCGATGCGGTGCTGGCGGGGAAATCGTTTCAGGAAGTGCGCGTCGACCGCGAGCGCATCGGCATCGCGGGCCACTCCCTCGGCGGATACACCGCGTTGGGCGTCGCCGGGGCGTGGCCATCATGGAAGGATCGCCGCATCAAGGCGGTGCTGGCGCTCTCGCCCTATTGCAGCCCGTATGTTCGCAGCGGCGACCCCGGACATATGGATGTTCCGGTGATGTATCAGGGCGGAACCCGCGACTGGGGAGTCACGCCTACCGTGCGCCGGCTGAACGGGGCCTATGACGCCTCCTCCGCGCCCAAGTACTACGTCGAATTTGACGGCGCGGGGCACTTTGCCTGGACTGATCTGAATAAGCACTATCAGGAGCTGATCGATGCTTACAGCGTGGCGTTTTTTGATCGCTACCTGCTGGGGAAGGCCGATCCCGATCCGCTGGCGCCGCTCACCGCGAACCCGCCGCCCAAGGGTGTAAGCTATTTGCGGGTGCAGGCGAAGTAGGAGTGGGGCGAGGGCAGCGGGCCACATGTCCGGC
>DATHDM010000195.1:0-20531 GCA_035319065.1 Terriglobales bacterium | reverse complement strand
GTGTAGCCGTAACCGCCGAGAGCCTGAATGCTTGCGTCCGCAGCCATATTGCCGGCCTCAGTAGCCATGTACTTGGCGATGGCGCCTTCGGTGTTCAAGCTGCCTTCCCCGGCATCGATGCGCTCGGCGGTTTCCTCGATGTAGGCGCGTGCAGCCTCGAGCCGCGCCACGTGGGGCACGATCAGCTTGTGGGTGTATCCCTGTTTTTCGGAGAGGGGGGCACCAGCCTGGATGCGCTTGGTGGAATAGGGGATCGCCCGATCGAGTGCAGACCAGCCGGCGCCGAGTCCAAAGGCGGCGACCATCAAGCGCGTATAGCCGAACACCGCCTGCGCCTGATTCAAGCCTTGCCCTTCCACTCCTCCTATGAGCCGGTCGGCATCGACGTAGACGTTGTCGAGTGCCAACGCGGCAGTGTTGCTGAGGCGGATGCCATGTTTATTCTCCGGCTCGTCGTGCGTGAAGCCTTTCGCTCCTTTTTCGACGATGAACCAACTCGGCCCGCTCGGTGTGTTGGCCAGGATCGTGTAGGCGTCGGCCACCCCGCCATTGCTGATCCACTGCTTGTTGCCGCTGATCTTGTAACCGACAACACGTCCGTTCTCGCTCACCCGGTCTGCGGTGGTGCGCAGAGCTCCCAGATCGCTGCCCGCTTCCGGTTCGGTGGCGCCGTACGCAAACAGCAGGCCCTCCTCCGCGATGCGCGTCAGCCAGTGTTTCTTTTGTTCGGGAGTAGCCCCAACAGTGATCGGATCGCTTCCCAGGAATGTGGCCAGCACCGCCGTGGCAACCCCCAGATCGATGCGCGCCATTTCTTCGCAGATGCAATACACATCGAAAGCGCCCCCGCCCAGCCCGCCGCAGTCTTCGGGAATGAAGAGCAACTGAATGCCGAGCTGATCGGGATTGCACATGTAGCGCACAATCTCCATTGGGCATTCATCTTTTTCATCCAACTCGATCAGCTTCTCGTCGGTCAGACGCTTCTTGGCGAAGTCCTTAAACGACTTCAAACTCAGTTTCAGAGTTTTGGGCGGAATCATTGGCGGTTCCTCACTTTGCCGAAACGCTGCGCATTTCGCGGACTTTGTTGGTCAACTCTGGTAACAACTCCAGGATGTCGTCCACAATTCCGACATCCGCTACCTGGAAGATGGGCGCTTTGGGATTCTTGTTGATCGCAATGATGAAGGGATTGCCCTTCAGGCCGGCCAAATGCTGGAATGCGCCACTGATGCCGCACGCCAGATAGACCTTGGGCTTGACAGTTTTTCCGGAAGAGCCGACCTGGCGGGATTTCTCCAGCCATTTCGCATCGACCACTGGCCTCGAGCACGAAACGGCGGCGCCCATGGCATCGGCTAGGTCTTGCGCAAGGGCCACATTTTCCGGCTTCTGGATGCCACGCCCGATGGAAACCAGAATGCTGTGTTTGGTAATGTCGACATCGCCGCTTTCCGCGGGAATCGTTTCCAGATAGCGCCGGCCTGCGATCAGAGTGCCGGCAGCTAAAGGTTTGTCGACTATCAGCCCGGTTACGGAAGCGCTCTCCACGGGCTTGAACGCGCCCGGACGTATGCTGATGACCGCGCCGGTAGACGTGTCGCACCGAACATGGGCGCTGATCTGGCCACCGAATTCCTGACGCACCACTTTGAGCTGCGCTCCGTCCACCCCCTCGATGCCCAGCACATCGGAAACGAAGGCGGCCTGCATCTTGATAGAAAGACCTGGTGCCAGATCGACTCCGAAATGCTCATGCGCAATCAGCACAACGCTGCCGCCGGGCAGCACGTTCACCAGGGCCTTGCGAACAAGCTCGGCATTGGGGTAGGCAAGAGACTCATCTGCGATCTTCCAAACCTCAGAGTAGGAAGCAGGGAGGGCGTTGCAAGCGGTCTCGAGGTCTGCCCCCCAACCGGTAAGAATCGCGGTGGGAGCTGCAATTGGGTCGATCTTGCGCGCCGCGGCCGCTAGTTCCGCCGCCGAATCGGCGACCACGCCGCCTTTGTGCAGGATGTAGGCGAAAATTCGAGGCATTACTTCAACCCTCCTTTGGCTCCGAGTAGTTCAAGCACTCTGTCGACGTTTTCTTCGCGGCTTCCCCTGAGCATTTCGGCTCCTTTGCCCAAAGCGGGGACAAAATAGTCCAACCGGTTCACCTTCGCGGCCGCTTCTCCCACCGTGCCGGAATCCAGTCCCAGGTCTGCCGCACCGAAGGTGCGAATGGGAATTGAAGCCACCTGGCGGATGCCGCGCATCCCGACATAGCGGGGCTCGTTGATTCCGGTCTGAATCGAAAGCACGCATGGCAGATCGATCTCGCTTATCTCTTTATTGCCGCCTTCAATCTCCCGGCTGATCTTGAGCTTCTTGCCGTCCAGAACCTCAATCGAGTTCACCAGCGAGGCGAAGGGGTAGTCGAGCATTGCTGCCAGCATCCCCCCGACCTGGGCGCCCCCGTCTTCAGCTTGCACTCCAGTCAAGATCAGGTCGTAATGGTTCTCTTCGACGAAGGCTTTCAGGATGGCAGCGATGCCTCTGCCGTCCGACCCGCTGAACGCCTCGTCCGAGATCAGCACGCCGTGGTTTGCGCCCATCGCCATCTCGCGGCGTAGGACTTCCTCATCGTCCTCGCCCCCCACGGTGACGACTGTAACGCTTCCGCCCAGCCTGGCCACAATCTGTAGCGCTTCTTCGACAGCGTAGTTGTCCCATTCATTGATGGAATAAACGAGGTCGTCACGTTCAATGTCGTTGCCTTCGGAATTAAGCTCAATCTCGTTTTCCGATGTGTCCGGTACCCTTCTCACACAAACCAGAATTTCCACAGTTACCTCCGAGTTGCTGTTTCACGCTGCCTGCGGACTCTCACGGACAATCTGTTGGTCCACCAGTTCCGTCAGGTCAACGGCGGTCATCTTTCCTTCTAACCCTGCGACTTTGATTGCATCTTCGATGTTGACCATGCAATACGGACAGGCCGTCACGATCACGTTGGCTCCGGCGTCGGCGGCCATCTGCACCCGCTTTGTCCCGATTCGCTGATCTTCCTTGGGTTCGTAGAAGAGCATCAACCCTCCACCACCGCAGCAGAAGGAGCGATCCCGCGAACGTGTCATCTCGACTCTCTTGAGACCGGGAATGGCATCCAGCACATCGCGGGGATCGTCGTAGATCTGGTTGTGCCGTCCCAGGTAGCAGGGATCGTGGTAGGAATAGACGTTGTCCTTGTTTTCTACCGCGCGGAACTTGATCCTGCCGGCCTTTGTTTCACGAGCGATCACCTGGCTGATGTGCTCCACCGGCGGCACGTCCTTGTAATCGCGTTTCAGGGCGTTGTAGGTGTGGGGGTCTGCGGTGACGATGCGCTGGGCGCCGGATGCCCTGATGGCCTCGGCGTTGTGGTCGCGCAGCGTTAGAAAAAGGAGTTCTTCGCCGAAGCGCCGCACCTCATGACCGCTGTCTTTTTCTTTGCTTCCCAGGATTCCGAAGTTCTCTCCCACGTGGTCGAGGATCCTGGCGGTGGCTCGCCCAATCGATTGCATGCGGTTATCGTAGGAAGTGATGCTGTCGACAAAGAAGAGCGTGTCCGCGCCGTTGGTTTTATCGAGGGTCTTGACCTCACACGTTTGCCTGAACTGCAGCATGTTCGCCCAGTCACCCCGCTTTTTCTCCATCTTGCCGTAAGGATTGCCCCGGCTCTCCAGAGCCTTTAACGGCTTTTGCAGGGACTGGGGCACGTTTCCGTCATCGACCAAGCCACGGCGCAGATCGACGATCTTGTCGATGTACTCGACCAGCAGCGGACATTCTTCTTCACAGGCGCCGCAGGTAGTGCACGACCAGATCTCATCCTTGGAGTAAATCGTGCCAACCAGCCCCTGGCCATTAGTCGAGCTGCCGAACATCGGATAGTGCTGGAAGGCGTAGTCTCTGGCTTTAATTGTCAGAAAGCGCGGCGACAGCGGCCTCCCTACAGCATTGGCTGGACAGTTGTCCGAGCAGCGGCCACAATCCGCGCAGGTATAAAAGTCGAGCATGTGCTTCCAGGTGAAGTCCTCGAACTTTTTCACACCGAAGGACTTCACCTGATCCAGGTGTTCGTCGGAAACGCCCCACCGGACGGGTTTCAGTGCATCGCGGTCCAGCTTTGCGAAGTAAACGTTGAAGAGCGACGTTTCCACATGGAACTGAATTCCAAATGGGCGATAGCACAGCAGGAAGTAGAACGTCAGCTCATGGAGAAGGTAGGCCGCGAAATAGAGCTTCCCCAGCGTCGCCAGAGAGGCGGAAACAAGAGCAACCTTCAGCATCCAGGGCAGCGAGAATATGCCGAGAACTTCTGCGGTCTGGCCGGCCTGCGCCTGGCCAGCGGCTTTGGTGGCAGCGAATGTGCTGTCCGCCACCATCAGAATGGCAATTAGTGCCAGCAGAAAGATGGCGTCGGCCGGATGACCCCTGCCGAACCTTCCCGGCACGGCGTAACGCGCCGGCCTGAAAACCAATCGGCGAATCACCGCCACCACCATGCAAAGAAAAACAACCGTGGCCGCGTAGTCGGTGATGAGGTCGTAGACGTGGCCCGTTCTTCCAGAAAGACCGGGCATGACGAAGTTCTCGGAGACGCCCACGAACAGTACAGTGAAGGCGCGCATCGCCAGGAGGATGAAACCCGCGAAGATGAGAACGTGCATGGTCCCGGCAAAGCGGTAGCGAGGATGCTTCCACTGTCCCAGCCAGAACTTGAGAACCATACGCAGCCGGCCCCAAGGGTGGTTCAAGCGATCATCGCGCTCCGCTCGCAGGAGCGGAACCAGGCGTCTCGTCAAAATGTAGCCAAAACATGCAACCCCGAGAACATGGATGAGCAGGAAGAGAACTCGCCCTGAAATCAACCAGCTTGTGACTTGCGTGGCTGACGACAGGCTTTCCATACTCTCCACTCCTCTCAGCTGCGCCGCTACGCGATCAACTGTGTCTGAGCCGGCTCTGCTTCCCCCGCTGATTCGTGGGCTGTGGTTGGGTTAAGTGTGGACGGAGGCGATACCGTGGCTCTCCTCGAGATTGCAGGTGCTGTTCTCGACGTCTGGGTGCGCATCTTTTGACCGGTGCTTCGCGGCGGCCTCGATCCGGCCGCACCTTTCAGTTCTTTAAAGCTCAGTTGCAGGAGTGCCTCCAGGCGTGCCAGATCCGGCGCCGCATGTACGTCGCCGCTGAATCCGAAATACATCATGCCGTCGTAGCTGAGGATGGCGCAGTTGACTGCCATTTCGCCGCCGACCGGAACGTAGGGATACCACCGCAGCATCTTGCGGCCCATCAGGTAGAGCGGAACCTGCGGTCCGGGCACGTTGGTGCAAACCAGGTTGAAAGGTGTAATCGGAAGTTGGCTGGCAATGGGGCCGGCGAACGCCTGCAATGAAGACGGCAACATACCGATCAAGCCGCCAGCCAGGCTCACTAACTCGGCTGCATGTGAGCGCTTGAGAAACTCTGTGCGCTGGTGCACCGCCGCCAGCAGCTTTCGCGGATTGCGAATATCCATAGGAATGGTGACCGGGACCAGGGAAATGCGATTCCCCACGCCCCCGGGCTTGTCATTGCCGCGCAGATTGACCGGTACCATGATGCGAAGCAGTCGCCCTTTGACACAATCGCCGTGCAGTTCACAGTAGCGGCGGATGGTTGCGGTCACGAGCGTGAGAACCACGTCATTCACGCTGGTTCCGCAGGCGTGCCGTATGGCCTTGACGTCCGCAAGTGGGATCTCGTTCCAGGCGAATTTCTGTGGCCCACGGTAGGGAAGATTGAACCGCAGGCGCTCGGTGAACGCGGTGATCTCGGGAAGCAGGCGAGATAGTTCTTCGGTCGGCAGGCCCACGCCGGTGGTAGCCACCCGCTCCGCCATGCTGAGCAGATCCTCGAGCGCAGAAAGAACTCGTTTAACGAAATCGGAATAGGAATCGATGACGGTATTCGTCAACGACGTCCAGGCGTTGCGTGGCGGCGGGATGTGAAGCCGAACTTTCCTTCGGGGTAGAGCAGGCGCCACGGGGCTTGCATCCAAGAGCAGATTCATGATGCCCACACCGGCGATGCCATCGACAACGCAGTGATGGATGCGCGCAATCAGAGCAGTGCCGTTGCCTTTCAAGCCATGAACCAGAGTCAGGTCCCACAGCGGGCGCTGCCGGTCCATTACCCTGCTCAGAATCCTTCCCGCAAGGCCTTTCAGTTCTGCATCGGTCCCGTGCTTCAGAGTCAGTTCGTGCACGTGGTTGTGGATATCGAAGTTGGGGTCAAACTCCCAGCTCGGAAGTCCGACATTCAGGGGCGGAGCCACCAGGCGCTGGAGGTAGCGGGGAATAAGGTGCAACTTTGACTCGACGAACCGGATGCAACGCTCAAACGGAATTTCTCCCGCAAACACGCAGACACTGGCCACGTTGAGCGGCATGCCCTCACGCTCGAGATTCAGGAAAACGGTGTCGCCCCACGAAAGACGATCCTCTTGAAACTGTTGCTGCATGGCAGCGCTCCTTGCTCAATGTCTGGCTGACGGATTCCCGGTCACGAAACCAAACCTGTGCGTCTGCTTCATTAGCTTGAGCACTCTGTAAACATCAATGCCGACGCCGTACAGTTCGAGTTTGATGGCCTTTGCATCCGCCGCGTCCGCAAGCTCCTTCATCGCGGTGAGCCCACGCGGATCGATTCGTCGGACGCAAGAGAAGTCCAGAACCAACTCGCTTTCGGCGGAATCCAGCTTCCTTCCGGCTTCCTGCAAGGAATAAACCAGACTTTTTCCATCAACCTTCAGCCGAACGGGCATTGTTTCCATAAGCACACCCATCCTTCATGCAGTTTGTTGTCGGGACGTACTGTCGGCCGTGGCCACACCTCGTCCTCGATATGCAGTTCGGAGCAGGTCGGCCAATTCACTCACCAGCGGCATGCGCGGGTTCGACAGCCAGGAGGGGTCATCGAAGGCCACCTTCGCCAACTCCGGCGCCGCGCGCTCGAAGTCTTCCTTCGAGATCCCCAATTCCGCGATCGAGCGCGGCATCGCGACCTGATCCAATAATTGCTCTATCGCCGCGATGAGGTTCTTCACCTTCTCCTCAATCGAGTGACCGCCCAGGCCCAGCATGTCGGCTATCGCTGCGTATTTCTGGTGCGCGACATAAGCCGACTGATTGGGCGAAGGCATGAACTTGGTGGGCACGGATGCGTTAAACGCCACGACGTGTGGCAACATCAGGGCGTTGGCTCGGCCATGCGCCACTCCGAACCGCGCGCCGAAGGCATGAGCCAGCGCATGGCTCACGCCCACGGAGGCGTTGGAGAACGCCATCGCCGCGATGCAAGCCGCGTTGTGCATCATGTTGCGCGCTTCTTCATCTTGGGGGTGCTGGTAGGCGATGGGGAGATACTTGAACGCCAACTGGATCGCTTGCATGGCGTTGCAGTCGGTGTAAGGCGAAGCGTACACCGAGACCGCAGCTTCCAGGGCGTGAGTCAGGCAGTCAACGCCTGTATCGGCGGTGAGCCCTTTCGGCATCGACATGACAAACTGGGGATCGACAATGGCCACATCCGGACTCAGCGAGTAGTCGGCAAGGGTTACCTTGCGCCCCCGTTCCTTGTCGAAGAAGACGGCAAAAGGAGTCACTTCACTGCCTGTCCCGCTGGTGGTCGCGATGGCGATCAGCCGCGCCCGGTTGCTCTTTTCGGTCGGGAATTGCACCACACGTTTGCGAAGGTCCAGGAAGGGCGATGCCAGTTCCTCCAGGTCTGCCTGCGGCGATTCGTACTTCAGTTTCATGATTTTGGCCGCATCGATCACGGAACCGCCGCCTAGCGCCACGATCTGGTCCGCTTTGTAGAGGTTGAGCGTCTCCACTCCCTGCGTGATGACACGGAGTTCAGGCTCCGCATCGGGAATAGTCAGCACATGGACCCGTGTTTCAGGCGGAAGACAGCGCCGGACCGTTTCAACGTGGCCGATTTGCTCCAGGGGAGCGCTAGTGATGATGATGGTGGACCGCGACGTGAACTGGCGGACGTTCTCGACCGCATTCATGTTGAAATAGATTTGATTGGGAACGCGAAACCACATGTGTGCTGGTGTCCTTCGAGCCACGCGCTTGATATTCAGGTAGTGATAGATATTCACGTTGTCCATCGTGCTGTTGCCGCCGCCGGTACCACAGCCAAACGAAAACGTCGGTACCATGTCGTTGTAAACGCCGCCGAGCGCTCCGATGGACCCCGGTGAATTCACGATGATTCGTCCGGCATTGATCACCTCTGCAAACTTCCGGATGATCTCGTCGTTGTGGGAGAAAATGACTGCGGTGTGTCCAAGCCCGCCGGCATGATTCACGTCGACACAGACCTTGAGCGCTTCCTCCACGGATCTTGCTCGATAGACCGACAGCAGCGGGAACAACTTCTCGACCGATAGCGGATACTCGCGGCCCACGCCTTGAATGGGCGCGATCAGCAGTTTGGTGTTCGGCTTGACGGTGAGACCGACTACGCGAGCGATATCAGTCGCTTTCTGCCCGACTGCCATGGGTTGCATGAAACCAGTTGTGGGATCGATCACCGTGCGGCCCAGCAACTCCGCTTCTTGCTCGCTGCAGAGGTGCGTGCCCAGGTCGGCAAATTTCTTCAGCACCAGGTCGTAGATCTCATCATCGATAACCAGCGTCTGCTCGGAAGCGCAGATGGTTCCATTATCGAAGGTCTTGGAGGTGACGATGTCCACCACGGCCATGTCGAGGTCAGCGGTTTTTTCCAGATATACAGGCGTGTTGCCCGGTCCCACGCCCAACGCGGGTTTGCCGGAGCTGTAGGCGGCCTTGACCGCGCTTGGCCCGCCGGTTGCATCGATCAGCGCAACGTCCTTGTGCCGCATCAGGTAGGCGTTGTCCTCGAGCGTGTGCGATTCCAGGCAAGTGAAGACGCCCTCCGGTGCACCGTGCTTCAGGGCCGCCTCATACATGATCCGCACGGCTTCGTAACAACAATGGCAGGCGCTCGGATGTGGACTGAAAATGACCGCGTTCCGCGTCTTGATCGCCATGATGCACTTGAAGAGAACGGTGGAAGTGGGATTGGTGATCGGTATGAGCGAAAAGATCACCCCGATTGGTTCTGCAACCTCCATCAGACCGCGCTCGGGGAACTCGCGAATGGCGCCGACTGTGCGTTTGTCCTTGACATAGTTGTAGACAAACTCCGTAGCCACCATGTTCTTGATGACCTTGTCTTCCAGTACCCCAAGCCGCGTCTCCTCGATTGCCAGGCGGGCCAGGTACTGAGCCTGCTCCAGCCCCGCGAGAACCATGGGTCTGACGATGCGATCAACATCTTCTTGAGTGAATTGCGTGAAGACGGCTGCCGCGGCTCTGGCGCGGCCGGCAATCTCTTCCAGATAGGCAATCCGCTCCTTCCCGAGGCTCGAAGCCACTTCCCCGTCGCGCGGGATGCGGACTGCCTCCGCCACGCCTTTGCTGTTGATCATCGCTGCCTCCCTGCTAAGGTCTTCCGCCCACTCGCTTCGCAAGCGTCTGCCGCCACTCCGGGGGCCATGCCTTTTATGCATAGTCGATGGGGTGTTGCTCCAGCCAGTGCTGGTCGCGCACCTTGCCGATATTCCTCAAAGCACCCGAGGCAACGCTGGCTGCCAGCAGGCGGCTTCCCCAGACGACACTTGTTGTCAAGCCCACTACTCCGCCCAGCAAGCCGTACGCGAATGCTCTTCTGGCCCTGTGCCGGCTGGCGGAATAACAACCCAACATGCTGAGGCACAGTCCCACGGCCGCGGGCTTCCAGGCATGGCGGAGTGATTCGGCGAGAAACGGACTCAGGGGTCTGCCTTGGAGAAATGTTTGCTGCCCGGAGCGCGCTCCTTCCAGAGCAGAATTTAGAAGCTTGCGGCCGTAGGGCACGCTAGTTCTGGACCAGGTCTCTTGACTCATGGGATTGCCTCACTGTCTGAGAGTCAGTGGGGAGCTCGCTGACTGCTGCTGTTCCCGCTATGGCCACCTTCGCGCTCAACGACTGTTGCCTCTGAGGATGAAGGGCCGTGTGCAATTGGAAGTAGCGACGTAGAAGCCGAGGAGGAATCCGATCGGCTCTCGTTGTGCAGTATGGGTTGTCGCACTCCGAGGGTCTGTGAGGCTGATCACATCCACGTGGCAATATTGGCGTGCTGCATCGAGCGCGCGCTCACTTCGGGCGGCCGTCCACATTCAGGTACTGTCACGAATCGCCGTGCCTAGGGTCACAGACGGAGCGCACGGTATATGGAAACTTGCGTACGAAGCATGGCACAGGCCACTCGGGCCACTCTGTCAACCTAGTCCACAGCTGTTCAACTCTTCTCGCACGAGCATAGACGGAGAGCCGGTATGAATCATCAACCCGGAAGCCCCTTCGACAGCATTGAGAGCGCATATGATTTTCTCGACCTGCTGTCCGAGGTTGTGGTAGAGACCAAGAAAACCATTAATGAGGATGTGCAGGGAGAATCGAGCTCCAAAGCACCGCGCCGCCTCGATGCGCTGCGTCTTGCCTTCTACAACCTGGAGAAGCTCGAGCTTCATCTGAACCGAAGCGTTCGCATTCTTAATGATCTTCGTTCTCTGCGGCGGCTATTGTTTGAGGAACGAAAGCCCAGTGTTCCGGCGGCCAAGCCTGTTCCCGAAGCCCAAACCCAGAAAGCAGTCAGGGTACTCGTTCCCAGTTTGCCAGCGCCGGCCGGTCAGCCCGAGGCAGGGCGCAGTACCGCGGTTGCCGCCTGACTCCTAAGTCAGGCTGTCCCAGGGCGCGAAGGCGTCTCGGAGGCGTGAATGGCAGGCATAAAACAGTGGCCGGACGTGCTCTCGGATGTGGACCAGGTGCTGCGTCCGGACTATGAGACTTGGTTGACCGACGTGCGGGCGATCCTCGTATCCATGAACACCGAGATGGACCTGTGGCAGGACAACTGGATTTACGACTTTCGTGAGGCATACGAGGCAGGTACGCCCGCACACGATGCGGCGATTGGTGCCCGGGAATTCTGGTGGCACAAGTTGCTGGCTGAGTCCTGGACGTAGGTTCTTGAGCGGTCGGCGGGTCGGCTTGCTTGCTTGCTCGCCTATCTGGAGCGCACGGCAGTCTCGGCCTGGCGAATGGCCTTCTCGTGCAGGTCCCAGGAGTCGATGGCTTTTCGACATCCGTCGCGCGCCAGCCGGGTGCTCAATTGTCTCTCCGCCTCATCAAACGTGGCTTCAGCGTCCATTCGAGCACGATGAGCCGCGTCATCGGCTGCCCTGATTGCTTTTGCCAGGAGCATGATTTGGGCGTCCATGCCTGGCAGCGCTCGCGGCGGCTGACGCTTGCCTCCTCCCGCGGACGCTTCCCCAAGATGCACTGCAGCCTGCTCGTAAGCGGCTTTCAGATCCCCGCTCCAGCTAGCCCTGATCGCTTGATCGAGCCGGTCGAGAGCGGCATTCGCCTGATCTGCTGTCCTACGCACCCTCTTCTTTTCGCGCAACCAGCGTATCACCGACCAGTCCATGGCTTCGGTCATCAGTGCTTTGGCTTCCTTCACTTCGGCCAGGGTTCGCATGCTCGATTACAAAATAGGACGGTGCAAAGGGAGACCACACCCCGCTCTCCCTAGGGAGTATAGCGTTCTTATGAAGTCCACCGATTGCCAATTCGACTTTGATTTCATCGTGATTGGCTCAGGCTTTGGAGGCAGCGTGGCTGCGCATCGCCTGGTCGAGAAAGGCTACCGGGTGGCGGTCATGGAGATGGGACGCCGCTGGCGCCGCGAGGACTTTCCCCGCACCAGTTGGTCCATCCATCGCTGGTTTTGGCGCCCGCGCCTGGCGCTGCGCGGCTTCTTCAACATGCGCTTCTTTCGGCATGTAACCATTCTGCACGGCTGCGCTGTTGGCGGCGGCTCTATCACCTACGCGGCGACCCTGCTCCGGCCGCCGAATAAGGTCTGGGAGATGGGATCGTGGGCCGGCCTTGCAGATTGGAAGCGTGAAATGCCGCTCCACTATGAATCTGCTGCCCACATGCTCGGCGTTCGCGAGAACCATATCCTGGGCCCTGCCGACAATTTACTGCAACGGGTGGCGGACGCTTGTGGAATCGGCCACACCTTTTATCGCACCACCGTTGCCATATTCGAACCCGAAAAAGGAGAACCCGGTGGCAGCGTTTTTCCCGACCCATTCTTCGGCGGGAGCGGGCCGGAGCGAACGACGTGCATCGCCTGCGGCGGCTGCATCATGGGCTGCCCTCACGGCGCCAAAAACAGCCTGGACTTCAACTATTTGTACCTGGCGGAGAAAAACGGTGCCCAGGTCTTTCCGGAGACCAAGGTGGTGCGGGTACAGCCGCTCTCTGCCGCTTTGGACGGAGGCGCGGGGTACGAAGTTCGCACCCTCCGCTCGACCTCATGGACCCCACGACAACGCAAGCGCTTCACATGCCGTGGCATAGTCTTTGCCGCTTCATCGCTGGGAACGATGGAACTGCTGTTTCACTTGCGGGAGCAGGGCGCGCTGCCGGCCATCAGCAACCAGCTCGGAAACCGCGTTCGCACAAATTCCGAATCGTTGATCGGAGTGCGGATACCAGGCTACTGCGAGGATCTCTCGAAGGGTGTGGCAATCGGGTCCGGGGTCTATATCGACGAGCACACCCACGTGGAGGCGGTGCGCTACCCGAGCGGTTCCGACGCCATGAGCTTGCTGGCAACAATCCTGACCAGCGGCCGGCCGGGAGTGACGCGCATCGCACTCTGGATGAAGAATGTCGTGGCTTCACTCCTGAGGCATCCATTCAAGACGATGCGCCTGTTCCAGCCGTGGGGATGGGCCAGGGAAAGCGTCATTCTGCTCTGCATGCAGGCGCTCGAAGGTCACATCAACATGCGCTGGGAGCGGCCGTGGTTTTGGCCATTCAGAAAGTTCCTGGTGAGCCGCGGCAAGAAGGTGCCGACCTTCATTCCCCAGGCCAACCGATTCGCCGAGCGGTTCGCGCAGTTCACCGGGGGAACGGCTATGAGCATGTTGCCCGAGGTGCTGTTCAACGTGCCCAGTACCGCCCATTGCATTGGCGGTTGCGCCATCGCAGATTCGCCGGAACACGGGGTCGTGGACCATCGCCATCGAGTGTTCGGATACCGCAACATGTATGTCTGCGATGGGTCCGTGGTAGCCGCCAATCTGGGTGTGAACCCCAGCTTGACGATCACAGCCCTCGCCGAACGAGCAATGAGCTTCATCCCCCTTGCATCAACGTCTGCCTGGGACGACACGGCGGACGAGCGCCAGGCAACATCGAATTCGTGCGCCCAGCTCACTTAGTTCTGGGCTGCCGCTCGCGGCGCTTGACCCGGCCTGCGTTCTTCTTCAGGCGGTGTTTCAGTTCGCTGACCCGCTCGTGCAGTCGCTGCACCTCGTTTGGGCCTGGCTTCTCGGCGGTTCTTCCGCCCAGGAACTCTTTCAACGTGTCCAGCGGCGATAGCGCGGCCGAGCGCACCTCGGTGAGGCCGCTGTCCAATGCGCTCTGCACTTTCTGGTAAGCGTTGAAGGCAGATTTCAGGTACCACATGACAAATTCTCGTCCCACGTGGTCGGTGGCCACGATCAACTGCCGAAGCAATTCCAGCGGCAGACCTGCCGGCTGGTTCTTGGCATCCTCCACGATGATCTGGGTCAGCGTGATGCGAGTCACATCTTCCCCGCTCGTCGCATCGATTACCTGCACGTCTTTCCCATTTCGGATCAGGGTCGCGATGTCCTCAAGCTTGATGTATCGGCTGCTGGATGTGTCGTAAAGTCTGCGGTTTCCGTACTTGCGAATAATCACGGCAGCAGGTTTCATAAACCTGGATCCATTGACGCACTGCAATAAGCCAACTCAAATATTGACACATTTTCTGGATAATACTAGATTATTGTCGATGCTGCAGTGCAGCATAGAACGGAGGCCTTCATGCCAAGAGAAAGCAAGCCCGGCCCCGCCACTCATACTCATCCATCTTCTTTCCTTGCCCTGTTATCTGGTTGGGTACAACAGGGGGTCGAAAGCTTTTTTGCCACCCAACGAATCCTGGTCGACCTGGCAATGCGCCAGAACGCGGTTGCCATGAAAAGTCTGCGGGAGGGACTGTCGGATCCTGAACATTCTCCCGTGGCCATTCTGACTGAACTGGCGGTTGAAGGTACCTCGAGCTTCATCGAGGCGCAGAGAATTCTGCTCAACCTGGCGCAGCAGGAGAATGACATCGTGATGAACGGTGTCCGGGAGCGCGTCACCGGCTCCGTGCCCGCCGTCGCCGTGACCGACCTGATGCGCCGTACGATCGATACTTTCCTGGGCATGCATCACGATTTCCTCAAGATCACTAGCAAACAGACGCTGGACTGGCTGGAAGATACCAAGAAGGCCACCTCCGGCGGCACGCATCTGGTCGATCTCGCCCGTCAGGCGATGGAAGCGTTCGTTCACGCCCAGAAGAGGTTCCTTGACGTTGTGGCAGAAGAGACAACGCGTTTGACCAGCGGCAGGCCCGACAAGCATGCCCGAGTGGTGAAGAAGACCGCGCTGGCCAAACTTGCCCGCGATGCCAGCAACGCCTTCATCGACGCCCAGAAGAAACTCCTGGATACCGCCGGCCAGCAGATGAACGTGAACCTGAAAGCGGCTACCAAGACGATGGAGCTGTTGAATCCCGCCCGGTTGCTGCCCATGGCCAACATCACAGGAGAGGGAGTCAAGAGCTTCGTCGATGCTGAGAAGGCGTTGATTGACTCAGTCGTAAAGCCTCGCGCCGGCTCGAGACACATGTCCGAGCGCCGCGTGAAGCACGCGGTTCGCCGCAAAACGGCGCAGGCTCATGCTCATGCTCATGCAGTCGCTTAAGCGAGCGAGCTGTCTGGCACGGAGCGTCGGGCTTGGCGCGGCATGATCGAGGGACGTGCCGTTGGAGGTACCAGCGGCACGTCTGTTCCATCCCCCGGAGTTGCCGTGAGCCCGGTCTCAGGAGTAGCTTCAGACAGAGTGGCAAGAAAACGAGCAGCGACACGACCCCCTATGGCACCGCGGCAACCCAGGATCACCGGCGAAGAAAACGGCACTGACATGCCCATCTGGAAGGAGACGCTGTTCGGCGCCGAACTTCTTCTGCTGCATGCCTCGCCCGTCTTCTATGGTCTGGGCATCCCCCGAGGTGATGACTCGGGGGTAGTCGTTATCCCAGGCTTTCTGGGCACCGATCTCTATCTCACACACCTGAGCTCCTGGTTAGCACGCATCGGCTACCGCTCTTATGTCTCCGGCATCGGGTTGAACGCCGAGTGCCCCAACTTACTGATCAAGTATCGCCTGACCGCCACTGTCGAAAAGGCCCTCAAACAGACGCGGCGGAAGGTCCACCTGGTAGGACACAGTCTGGGCGGGGTGATGGCCCGTTCCCTGGCCGCACAGCGGCCGGACGACATCGCCTCCGTGATTACGTTGGCGGCTCCCTTCCGCGGCGCCGTCATGCACCAGAGCGTCATCCGTGCGGCCACCGCAGTTCGCGAGCACATCATCAACCTGCACGGCCGAGAGGTGCTTCCTGACTGCTACACCGCCCGCTGCACCTGCGATTTTGTCAATTGCGCGCGCGCCGAGATGACGGCCGATGTGATGCAGACCGCGATTTACACGCGAGATGACGGAATCGTGGACTGGCGATGCTGTCGAACCGGTGAGCGGGAGAACGACTACGAAGTTTCTGGCACGCACATTGGACTGGTCTTCAATCCCTCCGTGTATACCATCATTGCGGAGCGGCTGGCGGAAGCGTCAGCCGGCCGGGACCGAGACTCTTCCGCCTGAAATCCCATTCAGCTCGGCTGCAGTGCTTCTGCCGGCGCCCTATCAGCCGCTGAAGTTGCGGACAGGAACCGGTTGACGATCGCCTGCTCGCCTTTTAGCCACAATCGGCTCCCATAGAGCAGTGCGCTGCATTGCACCGTGATCCAGTCGGTGCGCGTGAGCGGCGAGGCGAAGGCCTTGCGGTCTGTCAACCAGTGGCGTGCAATGTGCCGCGCCATAACCAGCCCCATCGAGGCGCTGGTTCCCCCAATGTCCTGCAGAATTCCGTCGAGTGTAAACAGCACCTTCGACAGCATGATTAAGGCCGCAGGGAAGCGTATGCCCTTCAGCGCGACCTCTTCCAGCAGTCGCATGGCATCAACCGCGCTGGGGAGGTGCGCCAGTGGCAGGCGGTCGAGAAAGTCACTCACACTGTGATGGATCGTCTGTCCCTGCCGCGACCTGCGAGGAATGCGTCGTTCGGCCAGGGCAGTAATTGCGAACGAAGCGCCGACCGGATCGCGCAAGGCCACCATCAGGAACAGCAGGCCAAGATAACGGCGCTGGCCCTGCGTCAGCCTTTCACGCAGCGCCCAATCGATGAGGATCAGCTCCCCGGTGCGGCTGTCGTAGAGCAGGTTGCCGGCATGGGGATCGGCGTGGAACAAGGACTGCTCACTCGATGCGAAGAGCGGGACCGCCACCAGCGCCTCGATGAGCTGGTCGGCTACCTGGCTGCGACGCCATCCCGGCATGCGGGCAGCAGCATCCGTCACTTTGGTTCCCGTCTCCTCGGAAATAGCGGTGATCGTGGCCGTGCACAAAGGCCGCATCAGGCGCGGAATTCGTACGCCGCGAACTCTCCGGTACAATTCCCACGCTTCCAGCAATGTCTTCTGTTCCCGTGGAAAGTTCACCTCGTGTTGCAGCAGCCGCCGGACTTTTCTGAAGGTATCAGGGATCAAGCGTACGGCTGGACCGTACTCGTGATGCTTACGCCCAAAGAACTGCGCGAGGTTCTGCAGCAACTCCATGTCCTGGTTGAAGAACAGCGGTATGTGCGGCTTGAGGACTTTGAATACACCTCGCTCCCGTACTCCGGTGTGGGGATTGCGCCACGTGAACCGGACGACCGCACTGACGCTGGCTTCCGACAGCACGGCGGGCTCGATCTCGACGGCAAACCTGTCCAGCGCAGAGCCCAGCTGCTGTCGAATGATCGCGCACACCCCCGGTGCATCTACGTCGTGGATACCGTTCTCCAACTCCGAGAGCGCTTTCCGCAGTGCTGGACGGAGATGGCGGTTGCGCGCTATTACCTGCCCCAGCTTTTGCAGACCAGGAACTTTGGCGATCAGTCTTAACAGGCGTTCCTCTAAGCGAGTGTTGGCCGGCAGCTCAAGCTGTTCCAGAAGCTTGGGTGCGAGTCTCTCGTCGGAGAGATGGCTGACTACAAACAGCATGGCGTCCCGCACCGGTGGACGCCACGCCGCATAGGCTTCCGGAACCAGGCGCTCGACTGGAACCAACCGGTCGGTGATCCATCCGCCCAGGTCGCTCCGCATCTCTCGGCCCATAGGACTTTGCAGGGCAGCAGTGATGATGGAAACACGCTCTTCGTGCGACGCGCCCCGTGGCAGCAAGTCCACGAGGGCACGCTGCAGCTGCTCGGGTGCCGCCTTATCCAGCTTGCTAGCTATTGTCGAGACTTTCGGCATAGGAATGGAAACAGGGTCGCGGCCTTCTTTCCTGGATCGCTGTTCTCGATGCCTGAATGATGCCACTCGACCGAGCATTTTCATCGTAGTTCTTCCACTGATGAACGCAAAGGGCAGGCGCACATCACCGTAGGAGCGGACCGAAAAGGAACTAGGTAGAAAGAGCTAGCAAAATCTGACAATCTGCGTGGCCCTGGCGGACACTCTCGTTGCGCGCTGAAGTTTGCACCTGGAGCGAGACCGTTCCATACGCCGGTCGGATGGTCTCGCGCAATCGTCTTCGTTCCTTGCCCGGCCCTTTCGCACTCGAGTCCCGTCGAAGGATCGACACGCACCGACAGCGCTCCTGCTCGATCGCAATGTCGCAACTCCTCTCTCCTAGTCTGCAATTCATTCAATACAGACCGCTTCGCGCGATCAGCTGTAAGCATACAACTGACAGAGGCTGTGCACTCCCCAACCTAACCTGGGTGAGGATCTCAGTTCAGCCACAATTCCTTTCGTTGGGGACTGGGCTTACGGTGGAGGCCAAACGATGTTAAATCGTCCGACTTGCGTTACGACGGCCATTGATCAAGGCTCGCGGCGGCAGCTAGGATGCCTCGCAACTGCCGTCGTTCAAGGACGTCAGTGGCAGAGAAACGGCCTCGACCTCGGTTCCCTGAGTCGGATATCGACGGCAGCTATTCCGGCTGTCGCGGAATTCCCAGGCGTCTCATCTTGTAGATTAGAGTAGTTCTGGGAACCCCAAGACGGGCCGCTGCGCCGTCCGCGCCCCCCAGCACCCATTGCGTTTCACGCAGGACCTCCGCGATGTGCTCGCGCTCCGCTTCTTCCAGGGTGCTGAACCGCCTCCCTTTTCTGGCTGCCTTCGTTCGCAGCGGCTTCAGCTCGCCCGGCGGCACGTGTAGTGCCGGGCCTGACGATAAGATCACGGCGCGTTCAATCAAATTCTGCAGCTCGCGAATATTGCCCGGCCAGTCATACTGGACCAGCGATTCCAGCACTTCTTCGGGCACATATTCGATCTTCTTGTTCATCTGCTCGGAATGCTTAGCCGCGAAATGCTTCACCAGGTGCGGAATATCAATCGCCCGTTCACGCAGCGGCGGAAGGTGAATCGGAAAGACGTTGAGCCGGTAGTAGAGATCAGCCCGGAACTGGTTCTGCTCCACGATTCCTGCCAGGTCCTGGTTGGTGGCGGCGATCAGCCTTACATCTACGTGAAGTGACCGGTTGCTTCCTAGGCGCTCGAACTCCTGCTCCTGCAGGACGCGCAGCAACTTGGGCTGCAATTCCAGCGGAATGTCACCAATCTCGTCCAGAAACAGAGTTCCGGTGTTGGCTAGCTCAAAGCGTCCGATTTTCTGGCTGATGGCGCCTGTAAACGCTCCCTTTTCGTGTCCGAAAAGCTCGCTCTCCAGCAACCCGGAAGGAATGGCGGCACAATTCAGTTTGACGAAGATGTGGTCGCGCCGCGAGCTCAGGTTGTGAATAGCCCGCGCGATGAGTTCCTTGCCCGTGCCGGTTTCTCCTTGAATGAGAACCGTGGACTGCGCCGGAGCGACCGTTTCTACCTGCTTGAGAACCCGCTTCAGAACCGCGCTTTCGCCCAGAATTTCTTCAAAGTTATGCTCGGTACGGATTTCATCACGCAGGTAGAGCCGCTCGTTGGCGAGTCTCTCCCGGGACCGGCTGATCTCCCCGTACTCGAGCGCATTCTCCAGCGCGATGGCAACCTGGCTCGCCACCTGGCGGAGAAAGTCAACATCCTGCTCGGCAAACGCATCACTCTTGCGATCCAGCAGGTGCAAAACACCGAGTTTGCGGTCGCGTCGAATCAGCGGTAAGAAGCAGCCGGACTGGAAGCCTTCGCCGGCGTTGGCCTCCATGGCTAGGAGATGCAACGCAGCCGGTGCCCGGCCCCACATCAGCGGCTGGCCCGTACTGTACGCCGTTCCCGGACTGGTGCCCTCCACGGGAAGAACCATCGCTTCGTGCAGGAAACCCCTTCCTTGGGGGAAGTCGAGCCCACAGATTCGCAAATGCACACCATCCGTATCGGGGAGGGAGAGACAGGCGGCATCGCATTGCATTGCCGTGCGGACTCGTGCGGGAATGGCGCGTGCCAGCTCGGAAAGGGACAGGTTGGAGACCACAGCGTTGTTGACTTCCAGCAGCAGCCGGAGATGGTCGCGCTCACGAACCACTTGCCGTTGCAGTTCCCTAGCCTCTTGATAGTTGAGCGCGTTCTCCACCGCCACCTGTTCGGCCACCAGCAGCGGGACTTCCAGGTCGGACTTGCTATAAGCATTCACCTGCCTGCTCCCCAGACTGTAGGCTCCGAGACGGCGGCGAGGTGTGGTTAGAGGGAAGCTGCAGAAGGATCGGACTCCGTACTCTCGTACAATGGAGATAGGCCGGCTGAACCGCACTTCCTTGTCTATGTCGGGCACAAAGAGCGGCCGCTGGTTCTTCCAGACCCAGCCCGAGGGAGACTCATCCACCGAGAACTCCATGCCAGGATGCGCCTTGCCCAGTCCCTGCGCCTCCAGAACGTGCAAGCGCATTACGTCGCGAAGGGGATCGTGCAGGACCACGCTCAGGTAGTGAAATTCAACTACCGAGTGCAGGTGGCGTGCCAAGTCCTGAAACAATTCGTCCAGATTCCGATGACAGGCGACAACCTTGGAGACTTCCAGCAGCTCGGCATATCGGCTCGGTGCGATTTGGCTAATGGATCTTGGGGCAGGAAACGTCGGCCGCATCGGTTGGAGGCGCTCGCGGCGGAGATCTGGGGATTGCGAGCCGAACTCTGGAGTGTCGAAGGCTGTCGAGGCGTCGACCTTCTCGCGCCAGTCCATACACATCAGACGCGCGCCTCATGCATTCGGATTCACTTAACCGTATGATTTTACCGATTCT
>DATHDM010000194.1:0-5592 GCA_035319065.1 Terriglobales bacterium | reverse complement strand
GGGGCCGGAGCGACCACGAAGGCGCCGTCGGGGGAGAGAGTGATAAGGCTGGGGTATCCTCCCGAACCTTCCGGGGTGATGGCGAGCGGCTCGCCACCGTCGAGCGACTGGTAATACATGCGCACTGCTCCCTGTGCCGTGCCCGCGACAAAGACGATCGCGTGACCATCGGGCAGGAAGCGGGGGTACAGATGGATGAGATTGTCATGGGTGACCTGCCGCGGTTGCCCGATGCCGGTGGGCACCAGGACGAATTGGGCGGGTGTTCCGGTGTCCTGGGCGATCACCCACTTTCCATCCGGCGAGAGATCTCCCCAGTAGGAGTCGGCAATTCGCTTCGGCAATGAACCGTCAAGGCGGCGCAAGTAGAGACCATATTTCAGATTGGCCTCGCCGCCCTCGGTGAAGAGAACCTGCTGGCCATCTTCCGACAGGGCCTCCAGAACAGACCAGTCGAGCCAGGAGATATCGCGCTCCTTTTTGTCACCCTGAGTGAAAGCGAACATCTGTTTTCGGCTGTTATCGCTGGTCAAAAGAACGCGGCCATTGGGCGCGATGTCCTGCAGCACCAGGGAGCCCGGGGCTCGCAACACGAGACGCTGTCGGCCAGCCTTGTCGAGGGCATGGATCATGCGAGCGGAGCCGCGCGGCGAGGCGGTAAACCATACCTCCCTGCCATCGGGCCGCCATGCCAATCCCTCCAGGGAGGTGAAGAGCTGCGAGGCAAGTTTTTTGTTGCCATCCCGATCTGCGATCACCACGTAACCGTCATCGCCGTTGTGGACATGCTGCGCGAACGCAAGAAGGTGACCGTCGGGTGAAAGGCGCAAATGACTGATCCAGGCAGGCCCGCGATAGATGACCTTGCCTGCCGGGTATTCAATCCAACTGAGACCGGAGGCAGGCGAGAAGCGCACGATGGCCATGGCCGTACCGTCCGGAGACCATTCGGCGAACTGCACATTATCGAGCAGCTCGCGGGGAGCGCCGCCGCGCATGGGCATGACTGCCAGGGTGCCCGTTTGCACAAAGTTCCATACCTTGGGACTCAGCAGCAGGGCAACTTCGCCTTTCGCAGAGATGCTGAGCACCTGGCCGGCAATGCCCATGGAACGAGAGTCGCTGGTTTCGTATTGCAGGGCAAACAATTCGACCGGCTTGCCGTTCCAGGCTCCGCCGTAAACGATGGTCTGGCCGTCGGGCGCGAAACGAGCCATGCGAATGGAGCCTCGCTGAAATGTCACCCGACGAAATTCAGGTTGACTTGGGAGCGGGGCGAGCCAGGTTCGTCCGGCCCACGCTCCGATGGCGGCCACCAGCGCCAAGCTGGCCAACACGGCGGCGGCGCGCCCCAGACGAGGGGGCTTCGTCTCGGCCACGGGCGTGCTGGTGGAGGTGCCAGTCACGGATTCCAGATCGAAAGCAACATCACGAGCGGATTGGAACCTCTCTTCAGGGTTCTTTTCCAGGCAGTGGTGGATGATGCGCTCGAGCGCGGGAGGGGTGGTGGGGTTGGTGGCGGAAAGCTCGGGCGGATCGCGGTGAAGGATGGCGCTGATGGTGTCGGCTGGGGTCTCGCCCTGGAACGCCCGACGCCCGGTCAGTAGCTCATAGAGGATCGCGCCCAGGGCGAATATGTCGGTGCGGGCGTCCGCGGGTTTGCCGCGAGCCTGCTCGGGCGACATGTAGCCGACAGTTCCGACGACGCTGCCCACGTCCGACTGGATGGTGCGCGTCTGATCATCGTGTGCGGGGTCGAAGCGAATCAGTTTCGCCAAGCCAAAATCCAGGATTTTGGCTCGGCCGTCGCGGGTAATGAAGACGTTGTCCGGCTTCAGATCGCGATGCACGATGCCTTTGTCGTGAGCGGCGGCAAGCCCGCGCGCAATTTGTTGGGCATAGTCGATGGCTCTGCGAACCGGGACCGGTCCAGTCCGGAGCTTTTCCCGCAGCGTCTCACCATCAAGCAACTCGCTGACGATGTAGGGCGACCCGTCTTGCTGGCCGGTATCGTGCACGGCCAGGATGTTGGGATGATTCAGGGCGGCGGTGGCATGAGCCTCCTGCTCGAAACGCTTCAGCCGTTGCGGGTCGGAGGCAAACGACGTGGGCAGGACCTTGATGGCTACGTCGCGTTTCAGGCGCGGGTCGTGGGCGCGATAGACTTCGCCCATGCCGCCTGCGCCCAGGGGCGCAACGACCTCATAAGGGCCAAGGCTGGTGCCGGAGGAGAGAGGCATGGGCGGCGCGGAATTATATCCCAGTGAGAGAGCAGCTTGGGCAGTCGCCTGGGCGGGCGGTGAACGGTACAATGCCACGCGAGGCGGGCAGAGGCCCGGGGAGGCGAGGATGGCATCCGTAGTGATCACTGGAACCAGCAAAGGGATCGGTTTGGAGGCGGCGGTAGCTTTCGCGCGGGCGGGCCACAAGGTTCACGCCACCATGCGCAACCCGTCGCAGTCTCCGGAACTGGCGGAAACGTGGGCGCGGGAACAATTGCCAATCACAGTCACGACCATGGATGTAGATTCGGACCAGTCGGTGCGCCAGGGCATCGCGCAAATAAGCAAAGAGCACGGCCCGATTGACGTGCTGGTCAACAACGCCGGTGTGGAGAAGGCGGGCTCGGTGGAAGAACTGTCCATGGCCGACTTCCGGGCGGTGATGGAGACCAACTATTTCGGCGCCATCCGCTGCATTCAGGCGGTAGCGCCACACATGCGGCAGCGGCGCAGCGGATGCATCATCAACGTGACTTCGGTGGCGGGGCGTATATCGAGTGCGCCGATGGCGCCTTACACGGCTTCGAAGTGGGCGCTTGAAGCGTTGAGCGAGGCGCTAGCGGGAGAGATGAAGTCGTTCAATGTGCGGGTTGCCATCGTGGAGCCCGGAATTATTGATACCGCCATGGCGCGGCGAATCGCCGATCCGCCGTCGGACTCGCCGTACCGGCAGCGCGCCCGTTTCGCTTCTCTTTTCGAAGTTGCGCTGAAGAATCCGGCGCCGCCGTCCGTGGTGGCGCAGAAGATCCTGGAAATCGCGGAGAGCGGGACCTGGCAGCTCCGCCATCCCGTGGGACCCGATGCCCTGCCCTTCCTGCAATGGCGCAGTCAAATGACAGATGAACAGTGGGTGGCCCTCAACGCAAGCGACGACGAAACCTGGTACCGCAGCCTGGAACGCGACTTCGGTCTGGACACCCGGCCCAAGAACTAGCCGCGACAGTCTGGCGGCAGCCTGGACGGCGACCGTCAAGAAAAAGGGCGATCGATGGGCGAGTACACGCTGCCGCATGAGTTGGTGGGAGAACAGCAACGATTGGCGCTAATGTCGGCGCTGCTGGATCCCATGGAGCGCGCTCACATTGACCGGCTGGGAGTAGGACCGGGGTGGCGCTGCCTGGAACTTGGCTGCGGTAACGGATCCATCGCGCAGGCTCTGGCTAAGCGCGTGGGGCCCACCGGACTGGTGGTGGCGAGCGACATCGATCTGAGTTACATCGCCCACCTGCAATCGCCGTGTCTTGAAGTGCGCCGAATCGATGTTCTGCACGATGAGATGGAGAAGGCCTCCTACGACCTGGTGGTGGCGCGCGCCCTGCTTCACCATCTGACTCCGGCCCGCAAGGCGCTGGAGGGGATGGTGGCTGCGCTGAAGCCTGGGGGCGTACTGCTTTCTATCGAACCCGACATGTTGCCCTGCACGGTCAGCGAGCCGGAGTCGATGCGCAGGTTCTGGCAAGGATGGCTCAAGTGGTCGGTTGCAGCCGGCATCGATTACGCGATTGGGGGCAAGATTCTCCCCTGGCTGGATACGCCCCGCCTGGAGAGCCTTGCCGGGGAAGGGTACACGGCGCTGTTTAACAGCGGTTCGGATTGGGCAAGGTACTGGACCGAGACCATGCGCGAGTTAGCGCCTGCGCTGCAGAAGTCGAGTTGGGTAAGCGAGGAGATGCTCGAAGAGCTTTATGCCCGCTACCAGGACCCGCATTATTGGACCAGCGTTATCACCTTCACCGCGAATTCCGGACGCAAGCCGAATGGCGAGCACTGATCCAAGCCTGTGAGGCCCTTAGGCCAGTCCAGGAGCGGAGGCGGCAATCGTGTAACTATTCGCCGAAAAGCACATCTCATCAACAGGGTGAGGTGTGTTTTATGTTCACGCGTCTGCTGGTTGGTGCAGTGATCCTGGGCGGCACGGTTTTCGCGATTTTTCTTGTTGCCGGTAGAGGCAATGCCGCTGCCAAGACACCCATTCCAGCTGCGAAGGTGGATGCAGCGCTAGCCGCGACCGCCGGCAAGCAGACAGCGGTATTCGCGGGCGGCTGTTTCTGGGGGACGCAGGCGGTCTTTGAACGAGTGAAGGGCGTCATCCATACTACGGCTGGATACGCCGGCGGCTCGGCGGCAACTGCAACCTACGACCAGGTGACGACGGAAACGACCGGACATGCGGAATCGGTGGAGGTGGTCTATGATCCCTCCAAAATCACCTACGGCCAATTGTTGCGCATCTTCTTCTCGGTGGCCCACGATCCGACGCAGCTCAACCGGCAGGGGCCGGACGTGGGTACCTCGTATCGTTCCGCGATCTTCTACGTCAACGACGACCAGAAGCGGATCGCGGCCGCGTATATCGCGCAACTCGACGCTGCGAAGGTGTTTCCGGGACGGATCGTCACTGAGGTTACGCCCTTGAAGGGCTTCTACCGCGCCGAGGACTACCACCAGGATTACGCCCTCCACAACCCGGGCAATCCCTACATTCAGATATGCGACCGTCCGAAGATCGAATCGCTGAAGCAGCAATTTCCTGAGCTGTTCGTCAATTATGAAGGACAGCACTGAGAGAAAAGGCGCGTAGATTCAACACCTGCCCTAAGACCCTGATTACTGTCGCGACCCGTCACCCCGATTAGCGTTATTCCGCGGCTACTCAGGGTCCAACCCGTTAGTTCACACACTGACCAAGGTTCATCGACCGCCGGCCGTAAGGGAGGCGTGCACCGAGGTGCGGCGGAGGCCAGTGGGAGAGTGACGGGGGATGCGATAGGATTCGGCGCGCGAGGGGAGTCGCATCGCAACTATGGGACCCAAGGGCCTGAGAATACTGGTGGCGTTGCTGTTATCGGCATGGATGACGGGTTGCGGGGGCGGGGCCATCGCCTCCGGCGGAGGCTCGAACTCGGGCGGCGGAGGCGGCGGAGGAACAGCGCCGGCCGCGCCCACGGGGGTGACGGCAACCGCCGGCAACCAGCAGGTGGCATTGACGTGGACGGCGAGCGCGGGCGCGACCAGCTATAAGGTGAAGCGGGGCACGACGAGCGGCGGGCCCTACACGCAGGTGGGCGCACCCACTGCGGCCAGCTATGCCGACAATGGGCTCAGCAATGGCAGCAAGTACTACTACGTAGTCTCGGCGGTGAATGCCGCGGGTGAGAGCGGGAACTCGGGCGAGGTTTCGGCCACTCCAGCATCGGCGGTAGCGATTCCGCCTGTGCCCACGGGGGTGACGGCAACCGCCGGCAACCAGCAGGTGGCATTGACGTGGACGGCGAGCGCGGGCGCGACCAGCTATAAGGTGAAGCGGGGC
>DATHDM010000193.1:0-10977 GCA_035319065.1 Terriglobales bacterium | reverse complement strand
TGGCGACTTTCGCATCGATCTTGCCGCCCACGAGGTCGCCGTCAGCGGCCGCCCGGTGCGCCTCACGCCCAAGGAATTTGATTTGCTGGTCTATCTGGCCCAGCACCCGGGGAAGGTCATCACCCATCGGGCCTTGCTGGGCGCGGTCTGGGGGCCCAACAGCGTGCAGCAGCCCGAGTACCTGCGCGTCTTCGTCGGACAGCTCCGCAAGAAGCTCGAGCCCGACGCTGGCACTCCCCGCTACATCCTCACCGAGCCCTGGGTGGGCTACCGCTTCGAGCCAGGCGATTGACGGAGCGCCGGCCGCCGCTCCCTAACCCCCTACGCCTTCTTTCTCCTCTCGCACTCGGTCACGATCTTGGTCGGATCCACCGCCTCTCTGTCCACCTGCACCTCCACCACTTTGCCCTGCTTGTCGATCAGGAAGGTGGCTCGCCGGGCCGAATCCAGCTTCACGCCCTTGATCTCCAGCGGCTTCAGTAGCCCGTACTCTCGGGTCACGGCGCCGGAGACATCGCCCAGCAGCGGGAAGGTCAAGCCATTCTGTTGTGCCCATGCTTGATTGGCGAAAGGACTGTCGATGCTCACACCCAGGACCTGGGTGTCGGCCGCTTCCAGCTTCTTCAGGTTCTGCTGGAAGGCCTTCATCTCTTTCGTTCAACCGTCGGTAAACGCAAACACATAAAACGCCAGCGCTACGTTCTTTTTCCCGCGGAAATCATGTAGCGACACCGGCGTCACGTCTTTGCCATCGAAGGTCAGCAGGGTGAAATCCGGCGCCACGTCTCCCACTTTGATCTTGGCGGACGCGGGTTCCGGTTTGGCCTGGCCAGTCGCCTGCCGGGCAGCCGGCCCAAGGCTCGCCAACAGCAGTGCCAGGCAGGCCAGCTTGATCGACCTCTGAGCTTTCATCGACATCCTCACTCCCTCCTCAAGAGTCCATGGCTTCGCCAACAAGGCTCATTCTAATTCGGGAAGGTTACCATTGTTACCCTTCGGTAATGGAAGCCGGCGCGCTCGCCGGAATAAAATACTCCCAGGGTTGGGAAGCGGCGGATCGCAAGTTCCTCCGGCCGCTGTTTCCCCGCTTCGCCATGAGCCTGCGTACTGTCAACGATGTTTTCCGCGCGCTGGTCGCCCGCAACAGCGATCAGGTCATGCTTTTCAAGCAGACCGTCAAGTGGATTCCCATCTCTTCGCGCGAGCTCTATCGCGACGTCGTCGGAACCGCGCGAGCCATGGCGCAGTGGGGCATCGAGCAGGGCGACCGGGTTGCTATCCTCAGCGAAAACCGGCCGGAGTGGGCCGTTGCCGACTTCGCCACCATGATGCTGGGCGGCGTGGTGGTCCCCCTCTACCCGACGCTCACCGCAGAGCAGAGCGCGTTTCTGCTCAGCGATTCCGGCGCGCGTATCATTTTCGTCTCCACCACCGATCAGCTTCAGAAGATCAAGGCGGTCAAGGACCAGACTCATCTCGAGCGCATCGTAGTCATGGACTACATCGGGGTGACCGACGGCATCCCCATGCACCGCCTGATGCACGGCGGTCCCACCTCGCCCGATGCCGCCTTCGACGATGCCGCCCAGGCCATTGGCCCCGAGAACCTGGCCAGCATCATGTACACCTCCGGCACCACCGGCATCTCCAAGGGTGTCATGCTCACGCACGGCAACCTTGCCTCCAACGTCGATGCCGAAGTGGATCAGTGGCGGAGCTGGTTTGGCCCGGGCGAGGTTCACGTCTCCTTCCTCCCCCTGTCGCACATCACTGCCCGCCACGTGGACTACGTCCACTTCTACATGGGCACCACGGTCGCCTACTGCCCGCGCATGGACAAGCTGGTCGAGGTTATTCAGGAAGTGCGGCCCACCACCATGGTGTCGGTGCCGCGCGTGTACGAAAAGGTCCGCACCCAGGTGGAAACCAAGGCCCACTCCGGACTCAAGCGGCTGATCTACCGCTGGGCCATGGACGTCGGCCGCCGCCATCGCGATGAAGTCCTCTCCGGCAGGACCCCCTCCAGCCTCCAGTGGAAAGCCGCCAACCGCCTGCTCTATCGCAAGGTCGTCGCCGGCCTGGGCGGGCGCGTCCGCTCCTTCATCTCCGGCGGCGCGCCTCTGGGACGCCAGCTGGCGGAGTGGTACGCCGACATCGGCATCCGCATCAACGAGGGTTACGGGCTCACCGAAACCTCACCCGTCATTGCCGTCAATACCCCTGCCGTCCACAAACTGGGTACCGTGGGCAAGCCGCTGCGCAACCTCCAGGTTCGCATCGCCGAGGACGGCGAGATTCTGGTGAAGGGTCCCTCCATCTTCCGCAGTTACTGGAATCGACCCGAGGAGACGCAGAACGCCTTCGTCGATGGCTGGTTCAAGACCGGCGACGTCGGCCATCTCGATGCCGATGGCTTCCTCTGCGTCACCGATCGCAAGAAAGACCTGATCAAGACCTCCGGGGGCAAGTTCATCGCCCCGCAGCCGATCGAGAGCCTGCTCAAGAGTTATCCCTTTGTGGCGGAGGCCGCCATCGTGGGCGAGCGCCGCAAGTTTCCGGCGGTCGTTATCGCTCCCGCCTTCGATGTCCTGGAAGAGTGGGCGCGCAGCATTAATCTCGAGTTCCAGTCACGCCAGCAACTGGTCGAGCTCTCCCAAGTCCAGGCCCTCTACGAAAATATCCTGGCCGAAATCAACGGCAAGCTCGCCCAGTTCGAGAAGATCAAGAGATTCGTCCTGATTGCCGACGAGTTCACCATCGCCAGCGGGATCCTCACCCCGTCGATGAAGCTCCGCCGCCGCGTGCTCGAGGAGCGCTACCACGATCAGATCGAGAGCCTCTACAGCGAGCCGGTTGCCAGCGCCGAGGCCGCGCCGGTATCCGGAACCAGGTAGCTCCCACCCTCTCTCCCGATCTGGAATCTTTTTCTCTGGAAACCCCTCCCTCCGTATCGCCCCCTCGCCCATTACCCGGGCCCTCGATTGCTAGGCGCCATTTCCTGCACAGAATGTTGGCGCCATTGTCCGTCCGCGTGATCGAAATCACCCGCTCGCGTTCGCCAATGCGCTGATCATCGGCGCATGAGAAGTGTGCCCCTTACCCTCTGCCTTCTGGCCCTGTCTTTCCTGGTGCTGGATTGCGCCGCGCAAGACCTGCCCCGGCAGCATGCATTCTTCGACGCCAAGAATATCTCCCTGTTCGCCGCGGTCGCAGGCACGCGCTTGCTCGACGTGCATTCCACCTCTCGCTGCCTGCATAACCGGTATTACGAGACCCAGTTGCCGCCATCGCTCGTGGCCAACAAGCCAGCCTTTGTCGGTTATAGCTTCGCGCTTGCCGGCTTGCACATGGAGGCGGCCTACATCTTGCACAGGAGCCACCATCACAAGCTGGAACGTGCCATCTCTATCGTTCACATTGGAGCCATCACAGCCACCGCCGCCCGTAACTACTCCATTCCTTAGCGCGGCCGGAGCTAGTCCCCTTCGGCTATCACCGCCGGTTCGAAAATCGCCTTCGCGCCACGGTTCACCAACAGAACCCCAGCCAGGGCGAGCCCCCCACCCATCAGCGAGAGCAGGTGCGGCACCTCGCGCAGCCAGATCCAGGCGATGAAGATCGAGAACACCGGCACGGTGTAGAGGAAGCTGGCGGCATTGGAAGCCGGAATCCGTGCCAGGGCATAACCCCAGCCCAGGTATGCAATGGCGGCGGGAAATATACCGATGTAGATGACGGCCAGGGTGGCGCTCAGCGGCGCGCGCACAACCTGCTGCGCCAGCCCGCCGGCAAATGGCAACAAAAAGATGGTCCCTGCCCACACCAGATGACAGGAGAATTCCGCCGCCGAATAGCGGGCAAGATAGTTCTTCTGCAGGATCACCGAGATCCCGGTCGCCAGCGCCGCCGACAGAACCAGCCACGCCCCCGGGCTGAAGCGCAGCCCTCCTCCTTCACCCAGTGCGATCAGCGTCACGCCGCCAAACGCCAACAGGATCCCAACCCATCCCCGCGCATGCAGCCGGTCGTGCGTGAAGATGTGCGCGATGAGCACCGACCAGATGGGCGCCGAGGCCACAAGCATGCTCGACGCACCCGCACTGACGGTCTGTTCGCCCTTGTTCAGCGCCAGGTGATACCAGGTAATGCTGACGATCCCGGTGATGAGAAGAAAGGGGATGTCGCCGCGCTTAGGCAACGGCGTGCGCGCGACCAGTGCATAAACGACCATCGTCGCGGAGGCGACCAGGAACCGCAGCGCCGCCAAATGCGTGGGCGAGTATCCGACCAGGCCGGCGCGAATTCCCGCGAACCCCGATGCCCACAGCACCATCGGACCGATCAGGGCGATGTAAAAGCGCAGCTTCATCGTCGCTGTCGAACACGAGGTTCGATTCTAGCAGTGACCGTCCCGATTCTTTCACCGGTCCTGAGCGCCGATTGCTGAGTGCTGATTGCCGTCCGCCGTTCACCTGTCACAGCGCCTGCCGCCGGCTTTCGCTAGAATATAGCCATCATGACCGACCCTCTCATCATTGCTGGCAGGCAGTTTCGCTCTCGACTCATCGTCGGCACCGGCAAGTACAAGTCCGGTCCTGAGACCGCGCGTGCCATCGAGGCCAGCGGCGCTCAGATGGTAACTGTCGCGGTGCGCCGCGTGAACCTCGACCGCAGCAAGGAGTCTCTGCTCGACTACCTCGATCCGCAAAAGTATTTCCTGCTGCCCAACACCGCCGCGTGCTACACCGCCGACGAAGCCATCCGCACCGCCCGCCTGGGGCGCGAAGTCGGTCTCTCCGATTGGGTGAAGGTAGAAGTTATCGGCGACCAGAAAACCCTCTATCCCGACGTGCAGGCTACCCTGGAGGCCACACGCGTTCTGGTGAAGGAAGGCTTCACCGTTTTGCCCTACACCAATGACGACGTGGTGATTGCCAAGCGCCTGCTCGACGCCGGCGCGGCCGCCATCATGCCCCTCGGCGCTCCCATCGGCAGCGGCCTGGGCATTCAGAACCAGGCAGCCATGCGCATTTTGCGCGAAATGCTGGAGGGGGTTCCCTTGATCGTCGATGCCGGAGTAGGCACCGCGTCCGATGCCACCATCGCCCTGGAATTGGGCGCTGATGCCGTCCTGATGAACACCGGCATCGCCCAGGCCGAGGATCCTGTGCTCATGGCGGAGGCCATGCAGCACGCCGTCATCGCCGGAAGGCAAGCCTACTTGGCCGGCCGCATGCCCAAGAAACTCTACGCCACTGCCAGCTCCCCGCTGGAGGGCGTGGTCCGCTGACGAGGGCGACTGCCGTGCTGGCGCGCCAGGCCCGTCCATCACCTCGCCCAGCGCTGCACCGGATCTGCGTACTCAGGTTTCCCGACCAGCCGTAGTAGAATGCGCGGTCCAGCGTCCCGGTCACTCCGTCATGCTCGACCACGATACCTATGCCCGCCTTTGCCGTGCTCGCGACTTCCTGGCCGCTCACTACGCCCGCCGCCTGACTCTGGATGAGGCCGCAGAGGTGGCCTGCCTCTCCCCATTTCATTTTCACCGGCTGTTTTCGTCCGCGTTCGGCGAAACACCGCTCCATTTCCAGACCCGCTTGCGCATCCGGGAGGCCAAGCACCGGCTCATCCTCGACAATGATCCGGTCACCGATATCTGCTTCGATCTCGGCTATGAGAGCCTGGGCAGTTTCAGTTCCCGCTTCCGCCGCCTTGTCGGACACTCTCCCCTGCATTTCCGCCGCAACATCCGCCGCAGGTTCTTTGTCCCCGCCCTCTGGCGGCTCCAAACCCTCCCCTACTGCTTTGTCCAGTTCTACGGCCTCGAAAAACCGCAAGATTGAAGAAGTCTTCCCGCGGGCTTCTTTGTTAGCCTGATCCGGTCATCAGAAGATGCAGGAGGCGGAGATGATCCAGAAACTCTCGCACGTCACCGTTTTTGTCACCGATCAGGACGCAGCCAGGGACTTTTACGTCAACAAGCTGGGTTTTGAGGTCAACACCGACGCCACTATGGATAATGGCTTTCGCTGGCTGACCGTAAATCCCAAAGGTCAGGATATTGAAATCATTCTGATGAAGCTGGCACCCAATCCCTTCTGCGACGACGAGTCCGTCGATATGTTGAAGAAGCTCCTCAACAAGGGCGTGCTCGGAGCGGGTGCGTTTCACACCGCTGACTGCAAGAAGACGTATGAGGAATTGAAGGCCAAAGGCGTGGAGTTCAAATTTCCTCCCACTGAACGCTTCTACGGGATCGAGACCGTTTTCAAGGACAATTCCGGCAACTGGTTTAGCCTTACCCAACCCAAGTAACCGGATTCAGAGCCGCCGTCCACATGCTGAACCTGTTGCGTTTCTATTCCAGAAACACAACATACGAGCACGCCCACAGCGCCGTCGAAATGCTCCCTTGCGGCCGCCAGGTGAAGACCAGGTTGAAGTCGTCGGTCAATGGCAGATCCGCGAGAACGTTGCCTCCCTCCCGCGGCACGATCAGCGCCAGGTAGCGCAGGAAGTCGTACACGTCCGCGCCCCCGGTGTAGCCAGGACCGGCAAAGGACAGTTCGGTATTCTCGGCGGCAAAGTGCCACGCCAGCGACGCCGCCAGGTTCACTCCCCGCTCGTATCCCTGCTCGGAAACCTGGCCCGGGGGCGGATTATCGAATACTACCCGCAATCGCCGCTCATCCTCGCGCGTGAACTCGCGCACCATCAGCGACCCGGTCTTGGCCGTGGCCTTCCAGTCCACGTGCCGCGCGGGATCGTCCTCCACATATTCGCGAATGCGGTAGAGATCGTAGCCACGGCCACGCTGGAAGGATTCGAACTCCCCCGTGATCATGGGCAGCACTTCGAACAACTCGTCCGTCGGCTCCACCGGAGGATAAACAATCAACTGGCGCGCAACCGGCACGCTGAGCGTCTTCACCAGAAAGGAGAACGGAAAGCGCGTGGCCAGGCCAAAGCCGTTTTGCACATAGCGGCCGCGATGGCTGAAGCAAAGCTCCACTTCGGCATTGGCTGTAGTGCCAGCCGGAATCAGCGGAAAGTACACCGGCTTGGCCAGGATCTCCGCCCTTTCCTCAGCCGAGGGCACCACCCGCGCCGCCAGGTCGGGCAGCCGGAACCACTGCTTCTCCGGCTTCGCCCGCGGTGGAAAGGCAAACAGCGTCCGCTCCCAGGTGACCTTGTTCCTTCTCCTCAGCTTCAGCGGCACCACACTCACCGAAAACGCCGGCAGCCAGCGACGCACGTTTCGCAGCACGATGCGCGCCAGCACCCCCTGGTTGGCGAACACATGCTCCGGCAGGTTCACCTCGAGCCGTAACGCTCGCGGCACCAGCGCCGAGGCCACCCCCGAGATCACGATGGCCGCCAGCATAGCGGAGACGATGATGAACAGCAGGTTGTTTCCGGTATTCAGCGCCGCCACCCCGATCAGCAGCACCACCGCCATGTAGGCCAGGCCTTCGCGCGTGATTTCGTAGTCCAGCGCATCCCGCATCCGCCTGAAGCCCACGCGCCGCGCCAGGTAGGGCACGGTGG
This sequence comes from Terriglobales bacterium, assembly GCA_035319065.1. Taxonomy (GTDB): domain Bacteria; phylum Acidobacteriota; class Terriglobia; order Terriglobales; family Acidobacteriaceae; genus DASPRM01. The sequence goes on along the minus strand of DATHDM010000193.1, from coordinate 3,429 downwards.
TCAGCCCGACCAGTCCCGCCAGCAGCAGCGAAGCCGACGCCAGCAGCGCCGTCGCCAGCTCGTTGCCCGCCTGCCGGGTTGCCGTGGAAAACAGCGCCGCCGCAAATGCCAGAGTCAGGCCGATCAGGGCGGCAAAGAATCGTATCCACGCCTCCCGATCCAGATTGGCCAACGCCGTTTGAAAAAACTTCTTCATTCCACCGTCAACTTCTCAGCAGATTCTGCGCACGCTTATTCTGGCACCCGACTGCCACGCGGGAAAGCTATTTGCTGACGGCCAATTCACGACTCCCTCCGCTCCTTGCGCCGCCTCCTCGCCCGCAGCCACACCACCGCCGCCGCGGCCAGAGCCGCCACCAGCACCACCAGATCCACCTTCTTCAGCAGCACGATCAGCCGGTCCGCCTGGCTGCCGAACAGATACCCCAGCGACGAGATCACTGAAACCCAGACCACCGCTCCCAGGAAGTTGAACAGCGCGAAGCGCCGCCAGTGCATGTGCAGCACCCCAGCCAGCGGTCCGGCGACGATGCGGGCGCCGGCGATGAAGCGAGCGAAGAAAATCGCCACCGGGCCGTGTTTCTCCAGCAGGTCTTCCCCGCGCTGGATGTGCGCGTCGCGCACGCGGAAGAAGGCTTTCCATTTCTCCAGCAGCGGCCTGCCGCCCTCGCGTCCAATCCAATAGCCGATGTTGTCGCCCAAAGTTGCGGCCGCCGTCCCCACAGCAATAATGATGGGCAGCCGTAGCTCGCTCTTGTAAGCAAGCACGCTGGCCAGAATCAGAATCGTCTCCCCCGGCACCGGCACTCCGGCGTTCTCCAGGAGCAGCGCGCCCGCCACTGCCCAATAGCCCCACTCCGTTAACCATTCACGAAGTATCTGAAGAATATCGTGCATGCAGGAATCAGGTGACCGGCCGAAGCCGATGAATCGATGACGCGCCCCGGCGGCCGGCAATTACTTGAGCACGGCGCAATGTGCCCAGCCGCCTTTCCCGGCTTTAGGCCGCCGCTTTCAGCAGAAACTCCAGCAGAAGGCGATTGAACTCCTCCGGCGTCTCCTCGTAAGGTAGATGCCCGGCTCCCTTCATCACCACCAACTCCGCGCTTCGGAATCGAGCTCCCACCTCGGGCGCCGACTTCACCGTCACCGCGCGGTCGCGGTCTCCCCAAATCACCAGTGCCGGCACGCCCGCTGCCGAGTTGAACGCCTGCTCCAGGCTGTCGAGATCGGCATTCCAGCCGCCGGCAATTTCCAGCAACGTGTCCAGCGTTCCGGGTATCCGGAGCGGCTTCAGGTAGCCCTCCGCGGTGCCCGCCGGAATGCGCCGCCGGTCGCCGTACATGCGCGCGTGCGCCAAGGGATGCAGAGGACGCAGGCGAGAAAACAGATGGCGGAACAGGTATCGCCCGGGTGCACTGGCCACGGTCCGTGCCCACAGCCTCCCATGTCGCGACCACGGGTTGATCGGCGCCACCAGCACCAGGCGCCCTATCCGCCGCTGTCCGCGAGCCCCTTCCAGCGCCGCCATGTGGACCGCGACCCCTCCCCCATGCGACGTCCCCAGCACGTCCACCGACTCGATGCCCAGCAGGTCCAGGAAGGTCAACATCCGTTCCGCGGAGGCTGCCAGGCGGTAGTCAAGCCCGCGGGCGCGTTCCGACAATCCCACTCCCACCAGGTCCGGGGCATAGACGGTGAAGTGCTGGGCCAGTGCCGGCAGGTTGAACCGCCAGGAGAACGAGTAGCCCAGCAGCCCGTGAATCAGCAACAGGCTGGGGCCGCAGCCGGCCCGCAAGTAGCGCATGCGCGCGCCGTTCAGCTCAATCCAGTGCTCCTCCGCCTGGCAGAGATTGGCCATCGCCGCTTGCATCCGCTGGTTCTACCTGCTCTCCCGGCCGGGCTGGCAACCGAAACCAGCCCTTTCCGACTCTTACCTACGATATCGCCTCTGTTGCTTCTGTGTGGGGAGTTCCTTGGAATTCCCCTCTTTTTTGAGCGAACCCTTGACCACCGCATTGCGCCGGCTGGCACACCTCGGGGGGACCCAGCCAACCATGGGGAACCAATCTACCCAGCTCGTATCCGATTGTTGTAATCCGGAGCCGGATTCCGATCGTCATAGGCGTAAGTGCGTAGCATGCTTATTAGTTACAAAAATTCACATATCGTTTCCAAAAAGCGTATCTTCTTGCCATCCCCCTTGCTATCATTGTGTAAGCGTCAGCATCCAAAGCTTTTAGATTTATGGCGATCAACATCGGGCTGGCAGATAAGTTGCAACCGCAGCAACAGCGGCGCATTTCTCGACGTGAGACCTCCGCGCGCCAGCCAATGACGAAGGACCTTCCAGTTCGGTTCCTGGCGGTAGTGCTGGCGCTGCTGACGATCACCTCTGTCTTCTTTGCCTGGATCAACTTCCAGAAAGAGCGGGAGTTTGTCAGCCCCTACGACGGGGTTTGGTGGGTCGAGCACGACGGCCACCTGCAAGCCCGGCGGCTTGACGCCGACGGCCCCGGAGCTCGCGCCGGCATCAAGCTCGGCGACGTCCTGATCTCGGTTAACGACCACCCGATTCAGACCATCGCCGCCCTCAGCCGCCAACTCTACCGCGCCGGGACCTACGCCCGCGCCACCTATGGGCTGGAGCGCGGCCGCGTGCCGGTTAACGTCCCTGTCATCCTGGTTCCCTACGACCGCTCCGTGAACACCGGTTTGCGGCTGATCGCCCTCATCTACCTCGGCATCGGACTCTATGTCCTGCTGCGCCGCTGGACCGCACCCCGAGCCACCCACTTTTATCTCTTTTGCCTTACTTCGTTCATCTTCTACTCCTTCCACTACACCGGGAAGCTGAACGAGTTCGACTGGATCGTTTACTGGTCCAACGTGGTGGCAGAACTGCTCCAGCCCGCGCTCTTCCTCCACTTCGTGCTCATGTTCCCCGAGCGCAAGCGGTTGATCGACGAGAATCGCTGGCTTGCGCCGCTGATCTACTTGCCCGCGCTCTTCCTGCTCGGCGCCCACGTGGGCGCGCTTCGCCTGCTGGAACCGAGCGAAGTGTTGCGGCACCGCCTCGATCAGGTGGAGATGTCCTACCTGGCCCTCTACTTCCTGACGGCGGCGGGCGTGCTCTGGCATAGCTACAAGTCGGCGCGTACCCCCATCCTGCGCCAGCAGATGAAGTGGGTCACTCGCGGCACCACGCTGGCCATCGTGCCCTTCACCCTGTTTTACGTGATCCCCTATCTGAACGGCAGCGCGCCCTCCTCCCTGATGCGCATCTCGGTGCTCTGCCTGGTGTTTATCCCCCTGACGTTTGGCTACGCCATCTTCCGCTACCGCCTGATGGACGTGGACCTGATTTTCAAGCGCGGCATGGTCTACACCCTGGCGGCGGCGGCCATCGTGGGTGGCTATTTCGCGGTC
>DATHDM010000192.1:0-4345 GCA_035319065.1 Terriglobales bacterium | reverse complement strand
ATCTGGAAACGAAGCTGGGCAGCGTGATCTTCTCTCCCGCGTTCCCCAAGGACGCCGCCGGAGCTCGCCACACCTCCCATTGCCTGCTCGATCCACGCGAGCTTGCGGAATGGATCGTCGAAGACGGCCTGAACGTGCGGCTCGGCCTGCAGGTTCACAAGTTCATCTGGGACCCGGCGATGAAGGGAGTGTGAAGCCGGCATGCCGGAGGTGAGCAACAGCCACGAACCCACCCGCACCCGCGCCGTCGTGCTGTTGAGCGGCGGCATGGACTCCTGTGTGTGCGCCGCCCTGGCGGCCCGCGACTACAACCCCGCCGCGCTGCACGTCAGCTATGGCCAGCGCACGGAAGAGCGTGAGCGTCGCGCCTTCCTGGCGATCTGCGACCGCCTGCGAATCAACGACCGGCTTTTGGTCCGCAATCCGGTCTTCGCGGCCATTGGCGGCTCCGCCCTCACCGACCCCGGCATTGCTGTCCCTGAAGCCGCCGGCGACTTCAGCGGAGCGCCGTCGGCGGCTCGTGGTTCCAGTGTTCCCGTCACCTACGTCCCCTTCCGCAACGCCCACTTCCTGGCCGCCGCGGTCAGCTGGGCCGAAGTTCTGGGCGCGGGGAAGGTCCTGATCGGCGCCGTGGAGCAGGATAGCTCCGGCTATCCCGACTGTCGTCCTGCCTACTACCAGGCCTACAATCAGGCGATCCGTGCGGGCACGAAAGAGGGGAACATCCAGATCGTTACCCCGCTCATCGCCCTGCGTAAATCCGAGATTGTGAGGCTTGGCCTTGAATTGGGCGCTCCCTTCGATTTAACGTGGTCCTGCTACAGTCGCGAAGACCGCGCCTGCGGCGTCTGTGAAAGCTGTGTGCTGCGCCTGCGCGCCTTTGAGGCCGCGGGAGCGCCGGACCCCATCCCTTACCTTGCGGCTCAACCCGCTGCCTCCGGGCAGAGGTGAACCCGTGCCGCTCGGCGGGCGTGGGCGCATTCTTAAATTCCTGGAAGTTATGCCGGGAGGCTGACATGAAGAAATTGACCCTCATCATCCTTGTCGTGATGGCCTGCGCGCTGCTCGCCCCGCCCGCCTGGAGCCAGACCAGCACGGTTAAGGGCAAAGTGGTCGACGACCAGGGGCAACCGGTCGCCGGCGCTGTGATCCAGTTCTACAGCAAGGAAACCGGGCGGAAGTTCGAGCTCAAGACCGACAAGAAGGGGCAGTACTTCTCCATCGGCATCGCGCCCGGCACCTACCAGTTGACCGTTACCAGCAACGGGCAGCTCGTGGCCCAGCTCAGCGGCGTGCCGGTGAAATACGGCGAGGAGAACACCTTTGACTTCGACCTTGCCAAGGAGCGCGCTGCCCAGCAACAGGCCCTGCCGGAAGCCCAGAAGAAACAGATTGAGGAGGCCCAGAAGGAAACCAGCAAGGTCAAGGGCCTCAACGAGAAGCTGGCGGCCGCCAGGGCTGCCCAGGACGCCGGCCAGTATGATCAGGCGGTCCAGATTCTTGCCGAAGCCACGCAGATGGATCCCACACGCGATCTGCTCTGGTCGAATCTCGCCGAGGCGGAACGCAAAAGGGCGGCCAAGGTAACGGACACCGCCGAGAAGAAGGCGACCTACCAGAAGGCGGCGGATGACTATCAGAAAGCCATCGCCCTCAGTCCCAAGGCCGACTACTACAACAACCAGGCGGATGCCCTCGCCCGCGCGGGCAATGTCGATGGCGCCATTCAGGCCTACCAGAAGGCCGTGGAGATCAATCCCGCGGGGGGCGCGCAGTACTACTTCAACATGGGAGCCGTCTACACCAACACCGGCAAGGTGGACGATGCCATTCAGGCTTTTGACAAGGCTATCCAGGTTGATCCCACCCGTGCCGACGCCTACTACTGGAAGGGCGTGAACATGATGGGCAAGGCGACCCTGAAGGGCAACAAGATGGAAGCCCCTCCGGGCACCGCCGCCGCCTTCAACAAGTATCTGGAGCTCCAGCCCAACGGTCAGTTCGCACAGCCGGCGAAAGACATGCTGGCCAGCATGGGCGCGGAGGTCGAAACCACCTTCGGCAAGGCTAAGCAACCGGCCAAGAAGACGAAATAAGCTTGTTCGGCCCAGGTTGTTGCCTGGCCCCATCTGCAGGTGTGAGCGAAGCCGCAGTGCTCCAAGGTTGCTTGTGCCCCAGGTTCGCGCCGCGCGGTTCGGCGCTGACCTGGGCCCCTTCCCGCACCTTCTTGCTCCCGACGGATACAATCAAAGCATGCCGGAGCTGAGCCGGTCCGTGGACACCGACCTTGGGGTGCTTCCGTTTATCGAAGCGCGCCGCCAGGTCGAACAGCACGCCGCCTTGCTTGGCCGGCCGGCGGCCCAGGAATCGGTTCCGCTGCTCGAGGCCAGGGGCAGGATCCTGGCGGAAGAGATTTGCGCCGATCGTGACCAGCCCCCCTTCCCGCGTGCCACCCGTGATGGCTACGCGGTGCGCTCCTCCGACCTCTTGCGAGTGCCCGTGCAGCTCCGGATTGTCGCCGAGATCCGCGCCGGAGCATCGCCCGAGTCCACCGCCCTCACGCTGCGCGCGGGCGAAGCGGCGGAAATCATGACCGGCGCTCCCGCCCCCGCCGGAGCCGACGCCGTGGTGATGGTGGAATACACGCGGCGCAATGGAGCTTCGGTAGAAATCGAGCGCTCCATTGCCCCCGGCGAGAACATTGTGCCCGCCGGGGCCGAAGCGCGACGCGGAGACCTGTTGCTTTCCCCCGGCGCGCGGATGACTCCCGCCGCCATCGCGCTCGCGGCTTCGGTTGGCAAATCCCAGATCCTGGTGTTCCCCAGGCCGAGGGTTGCGATCCTCGCCACCGGCGACGAGGTCGTCGATCTCGCCCTCACGCCAAACGCCAACCAGATTCGCAACTCCAACAGCTACTCGCTGGCGGCGCAGGTGGCGGGCGCCGGCGGCATCGCGGTGGTGTTGCCCATCGCGCCCGACGAGCACGCCAGCCTGCGTCGGCTGATCGCACAAGGCCTGGAAGCCGACCTGCTGCTGCTCACGGGCGGAGTCTCCATGGGCAAGTATGACCTGGTGGAGCAGGTCATGCGCGAGCTCGGCGCGGAGTTCATCTTCACCGGCGCCCTGATCCAGCCGGGGCGTCCGGTGGTGTTCGGCGCAGTGCGGACCAGGGCCAGGCCTGCCGCCACTTATTTCTTTGGCCTGCCGGGCAATCCCGTCTCCACCATGGTGACCTTCGAGCTGTTCGCGCGGCCCATGCTCGACGCGCTTGCCGGCGCCCGCCCGGGTCAGATCCGCTTTCTGAAAGCCAGGCTGAAGTCCGAGGTTAAAGTTCGCACCGGCCTCACCCGCTTTCTGCCTGCGCTGCTGACAGGCGAATTCTCCGCCGCGGAGGTGGAGCTGCTGCGCTGGCAGGGATCGGGTGATATCGTGACTACCGCCCGTGCCAACTGCTATCTGGTGGTCCCACCCGACCGCGAGAGCATTTCCGCGGGCGAGTTGGTTTCAGTGCTGGCTGGTGCGAGTGATGATTGACCGCTGACTTTTGGCTCCTATGCCCAAGAAGCTTTCCCACTACGATTCCTCCGGACGCGCTTCCATGGTCGATGTCTCGGCCAAGCCCGCGTCGCGGCGCGAGGCGGAGGCCAGCGCCTTCGTTGCCATGTCGCCGGATGTGGTCGCGGCCTTGCCGCGCAATCCCAAGGGCGATCCCCTGGAGGTGGCGCGCCTGGCAGGCATCATGGCGGCCAAGCGCACCGCGGAGCTAATCCCAATGTGCCACCCGGTGCCGCTCTCGCACATTGATGTGCATACCCGCCTGTGTGAGAATGGCGTGGCTATCACCTCACGAGTCGCCACTACGGCGGTCACGGGCGTAGAGATGGAAGCTCTGGTGGCGGCCAGTGTAGCGGCGCTCACCGTTTACGACATGTGCAAGGCTCTCGACAAGGGCATCGCCATCCGCGACCTGGTGCTGGAGCGCAAGTCGGGCGGCAAGAGCGGCCAATACCGGCGAAAGAACTCCGGCTGACGGGCATCGCGCATGGCAGGCAACATCAAAATTCTGCTGGTGGACGACAACCCCATGGTGCTGGGGATGCTGCGCGGCCAGCTGGCCGAGCTGGCTCCCGTCACCGCGGTGCAGAGCCCCGCCGACGCCCTGCTGAAGGCCGTGGATGAGCCTCCCGACCTCATCATCGCCGACTACCAGATGCCCTCCATGAACGGCCGCGAGCTGGTGCAGAAGATCAAGAGCCGCCCGGCCACCGCGCACATTCCGGTGATCCTGGTCGCCAGCAAAGCGGATATCAGCGAAAAACTGCGCGCCATGCAGGACTCGGTGGAA
>DATHDM010000191.1:0-5863 GCA_035319065.1 Terriglobales bacterium | reverse complement strand
TGAGCACCGCGGTGATCAGCTCCCGCTCCGCCTGCCTTGAGGCGGCGCGGGAGGCATCTTTCAGGGCCATGACCCCGCTGTCGTCCTGCCAGCGAAAACCCTCGACCCCGGAACCCAAGGTGGTCAGCGCCAGCCGCTCGTCGCCGACCGCGGCCAGAGTCTTGGCCGCATCCTTCAACTCGCGGACATTGCCCGGCCAGTGGTATTCCATCAGGAACTTCAGGGTTGCCGGGCCCACGGCCGGCTTCGGCCGGCAAAAGAGCGCGGAATAGCGGTCCAGAAACCACTCAAACAGCAGAGGAATGTCCTCTCTGCGGCTGCGTAGGGGGAATATGCGCAGACAAACACCGCCGATCAGGAAGTAGAGGTCCTCGCGAAAACGTCCGTCGCGGGCCTCTTGCTGCAGGTCGCGCCGCGTGGAGGCGATGACCCGGAAGCCGTGGCTAGCCGCGGATCCATCCTTCGGTGCCCGGCTTAGCCACTTCACCAGTTGCAGCTGGCAGGCGTTGGACAGATCGCCGACTTCGCTCAGGTAAACCGTTCCTTCCACCTGGCCTCGTCCCTTTCCGTTCCCGTTCCAGGGCAGCACTGAAAACATGTCCGGCGTGTTGTTGGCGCACGCCGGCTCGAGAAAGCTCTCCGGCGCCAGGTTGCGCAATTGGTGCACCCTAAGCGCCGTGGTGCGCTTGCCCGATCCATTCTCGCCGCAGATCAGCACCGGAATGTCGACCCCCGCCAGCGCGTCCAGCGCCGATTCCAGCACCCGCATCGCCGGGCTGACGGCAGGAAAGAACTCCAGCTCAGCGCTGCGATTCCTTACCTGCTCGCCGGTACCCTCATGCGACAGGGCCCTCTGCATGATTCCTCCACGAAACTGGAAGTCTTGTCCTAACCTCTGCGGCTAATTCAGCAAGATAGTTGCCAATGAAGATCTGCTGCCGCTAAGTCGCAACTGTTTGCATTTTCAATGGCATCCCACTAGTTACCTGAGAGCCTAGGTCAATTGGGGCGGCCAATCCAGCGAAAAAGGGAAAAAGTTTTCCCTCGGGACTTTCCGGTAGTAACGCCGAATTCTGCGACTAGATCCAAGGTTTAGCAAGTGTTTTCAATCACTTAACATAGTTTCCGCCCCTAAGTGAGGGGAAGGGGACAGGGAAAACAATTTCCCTCGGCGGGGGCCTGGCGCCAGGCATGTGTTGATGAATCAGTGTGAAATTGGTTGGCTGGGAGATTGCAGAAGATTTCTTTCACGTGGCCGAATCTTTGCGGCTAAACTGGATTCTCAAAATGAATCATTTGCAGGCCGTGACGGTGATGGAGAGACAGACACCGGAACCTCCCTCTACCCCACGCCGCTTCCCTTGGTGGCAGTTGGCGGGCTTGGTCGTTTTGGTTGGTTTTCTCTACTACCCAGTCTTGGCTAAGCTGGTAAGGGACTGGTGGAACGATCCCAACTTCTCACACGGCTTCATCGTTCCCCTATTCAGCGGGTTTCTGGTCTGGCACGACCGGGAGCGGCTTGCCGCCCTGCCCCTGCGCCCTTCCTGGCTGGGGTTGCCTATCATCGTCGCCGCCCTGGGGTTGCTGGTGGTGGGCTCGCTGGGGGCCGAACTGTTTCTCTCGCGCAGCTCACTGGTGATCCTGATTGCCGGGCTGATCGTCTATTTCGCGGGCTGGGCGCAGTTCCGCGCGCTGTTGTTCCCCTGGATTTTTCTCTTTCTGATGATTCCCATTCCCGCCATTATCTTCAATCAGATTACGTTTCCGCTGCAGCTGCTGGCGTCGAGGCTGGCGAGCGCGATCCTTCCCGTCTTCGGGGTGCCGGTCCTGCGCGAAGGCAACGTCATCAACTTACCGGCGATGCCACTGCAGGTGGCCGAAGCCTGCAGCGGGATCCGTTCGCTGATGAGCCTGGGCACGCTGGCCATCATCTACGCGTATTTCCTGGACAACAATACAGCAAGACGGATCATTCTGGTGCTGGCGGCAGTCCCCATCGCCGTCGCCGCGAATGCTTTGCGCATCGTGGGAACAGGGCTGGCGGTTCAGTACTGGGATCCGGAGAAGGGACTGGGCTTCTTCCATGAGTTCTCGGGGTGGGTGATCTTCTGCGTTTCGGTGGCAATGCTGTTCCTGGTGCACGGAGCTACCAAGCTGATCATCCGGGAGAAAAAGGCTGCATGAGCGAGAGTCCTTTAAACGCCTGGCTGCGCTTCGCGCTGGTGGCGGCGCTGATTTTGGGAACGGCGCTGCTGCTGAACGCGCGTGGGCGGTTTGAGACGGTTCCACACCCGGAAAAGGTGGCGTCATTTCCCATGACGGTTGGAGGCTGGGCGGGCAGCGACGCCGCGATGTCCCCCGAGGTACTGGAAGTGCTGGGGCCGGGGGATTATCTGTCGCGCTTCTATCTGCGCCCGCACGCACCGTACGTGGATTTTTTTGTCGCCTATTTTTCCAGCCAGCGCACCGGGGACACGATGCACTCACCCAGGAACTGCCTGCCGGGAGCGGGCTGGACGTTCTCCGAATCGCAGCGCATGGAGCTCAGGCCGGCGAATCACGAGCCGGTGCGGGTGAATCAGTACGTGCTGTCGAAGGGAACGGAGCGGCTGGTGGTGCTTTACTGGTACCAGGCCCACGGGCGAGTGGTGGCCAGCGAGTACTGGGCCAAGTTTTACCTGGTGGCGGACGCCATCCGCATGAACCGGACGGACGGCGCCCTGGTTCGAATCATTACCCCGATCACCGGCGGAGAGAGTGCGGAGGCGGCTACCCAAAGAGCGGCGGCCTTTGCCAACGCGGCTTTCCCCAACTTGAATCGCTACATACCGGAGTAGTACAGGTCCTTGCGTAACGTGGCAATAAACGAGTCCTCTCCCCGAAACTCCATAGCAGGAACCCCTCTAGCTGGAAGCTCATCGAGACCGAAGGTAAGCCGTCATGAAGAATAAGCAAGCGCGTCCGCTCGTCGTCCTGACAATAAGTGTGGTGATGATTGCCCTGGCCCTGGTTTCCGGTTGCTCGCGCAACCCGAACGTCCGCAAGCAGAAGTACCTGGAGAGCGGGCAACGCTACATGGCGCAGCAGAAGTACCGCGAAGCGGCGATCCAGTTCTCCAACGCTTTGCAAGTAGACGCCCGCTTCGCGGAAGCTCACTACCAGCTGGCGCAGGCGCATTTGAAGCTGGGCAACTTCCCCACTGCCTACGCCGAGCTGCAGCGCACCGTCGATCTCCAGCCGGACAATGCCAAAGCGCAGATCGATCTGGGGAATCTCCTGCTGGCCGCGGGGAAAGCTGACGACGCCAAGAGTCACGCCGAACTGGTGCTGCAGAAGGATCCCAAGAATGCCGACGCCCACGCGGTGATGGCGAACGTGATGGCATCCAAGAACGATGCGGAAGGGGCACTAAAGGAGATGCAGACGGCGATCCAGCTGGCACCCGACCGCGCCCAGCTCTACGAGAATCTGGCGGTGCTGCAGGCGCGGGCGAAGCAGACGCCGGACGCCGAAGCCAGCCTCAAGAAGGCAGTTGAACTGGATCCCAAGTCGGTCCGTCCGTTGTTAGCCCTGGCCGGCTTCTACCAGTTACAGCAGCGCAATGCCGATGCCGAGGAGCAGTACCGCAAGGCGATTGCGATCGATCCCAAGGCCTTCCTTCCGCGCGCCCTGATGACCCGGCTTTACCTGCTTGAACACAAGAACGAGCAGGCGGAGCAGGTTCTGGTAGAGGCCAAGAAGCAGTTGCCGGACGATCCCCAGGCCTATCGCGCCTTAGGGGACTTCTACCTGGCAACCGGGCAGCGGGATAAGGCGATGGCGGAATTTGCCGCGGTGCAGAAGGAGCATCCCAAGGATCTGGCGCTCAAGAAGAACTACATCGAACTGCTGATGCAGAGCGGGCGCAAGGATGAAGCCGGCCAGCTGAACGATGAGATCCTGAAGGCCAATCCCAAGGATGTGGAGGCGCAGGTGGTGGGGGCGCAGCTCATGATCGATGGGGGCAAGGCCGCGGACGCGATTCCGCAGCTGGAGACGGCGCTGAAGACCGAGCCCAACAACCCCCAGGCGCATTACGCGCTGGGAGTGGCCGCCACCCAAACCGGAGATGGCGCGCGCGCGGAGAAGGAATTTCGCGATGCGGCGCGGTTGAATCCCAAACTGCTGCCGGCGCAGAAATCGCTGGCCAGCATCGCCCTCGCCAAAGGGGATATGGATCTGCTGAAAACCACTGCCGAGCAGATGATCAAGAACTGGCCGGCGATGCCGGATGGCTACGTGTACCGGGCCACGGTTGCGGCGGCGCAAAAGCAGAACGACAAGCTCGTAGAAGCTGACTTGCAGAAGGCGATCGAGGTTGCGCCGCAGTCTGCCCTGGGCTACGAGCGGATGGGTATGCTCCGGCTGTCGCAGAAGCGTTATGCCGAAGCCATCAAGTTTGAGGAGCAGGCGCTGGAACACAATCCCCGGTCGGTGGCGGCGCTGGAGGCCCTGATGGCCACCTATCTGACGCAGAAGCAGACCGACAAGGCGCTGGAGCGGGTGAGCGCGCAGGTGAAAGCGGTTCCCGACAGCAGCGCGTTTCACACCATCCTGGGAGTGCTGCAGTTCGAGGTCAAGAACTATCCGGCGGCGGAAGCATCCCTGCAAAAGGCCATCGACCTGGATAAGGGCAACATCCAGGCGTATCTGGCGCTCAGCCGGCTGCAGCTGATCCAGGGCTCTCCCGACAAGGCGGCGGGGGATTGGGAGAAGTGGATCCAGAACAATCCCAAGGATGTGCGGGGGTACATCGCGCTGGCTATGCTGGAGGAAGGGCGCAATCCGCCGAACTGGCAGAAGGCGCAGGACCTGTACCAGCAGGCTCTCAAGATCCAGCCGGAGAACCCGGTTGCGGCCAACAACCTGGCGTACCTGATGCTGGAGCACAATGGCAATCCCGACGTGGCGTTGACCCTGGCGCAAACGGCGCGGCGGGCGATGCCCGACTTACCAAGCTCGGCAGATACGCTGGCGTGGGCGTATTACAAGAAGGGGATCTACGGGCTTTCCATCGAACTGCTGGAGGATGCCACCAAGAAGGTGCCGGGGAATCCGACCTTCCATTACCACCTGGGCCTGGCCTACCAGAAGCAAGGGCGGCAGTCGGATGCGCGCACGCAGCTGGAGCGGGCGATACAGATTGCGCCCGATTCTCCGATTGGGACGGAGGCTCGCAAGGCCCTGCAGGACCTGGGAAAGAGCTAGCAGGAGGCCGAGTTCGCAACTTGCGGCAAGAGCATGGATGCTGCGCCGGCGTGCGGTCGACGCAGCACCACTCCTCCAATGTAGGGGCAGAGGCTCGCAAGGCGCTGCAAGAGTTGGGACAAGCAGGACAGAATTCGCAGGGGCATTGAAAGGAAACACCAAAGCGAAGGCGTGCCAGCGCTTTCAGTTGGAAAATTGGCACGATCGCTGACGCATAGTCGGGCCTATGAGCACGGATGGTCCGCGCCAACGCTGGTCCGTTTTGAAGGAAGAAAAATAAAGGCCCCCGCGAGGGGGCCGTGAAAGTTGGGATCCTAAGGCTTTGTGGTCATTTCATTTTGCGCCGAATTCCGCCTGCTAAGCTGAGGAGGCCCGTTCCTAAAAGCAGCATGGTTCCGGGTTCCGGCACAGTGGTTTCGCCCGCCGGCGTCGTGATATTTTGTTGGACCGCGTTTGGCGTCCCGGCCAGACTTCCGGTTGAAACAATGTCCTGCGAGAAGAAGTTGGCAAGCCCGCCCGTCCCAGTCAGGGCCGTGTCGAGAACCAGATTGAAGGTTACAGCGCCTCCCCCAAAGTCGTGGTCAGCGGTAAACGTGATTACTACGTCGGACACAGC
>DATHDM010000190.1:0-3379 GCA_035319065.1 Terriglobales bacterium | reverse complement strand
GGCCCTCAGACCCCCTTTAACACTTGCGAGATTGACAGTCCCAGTGCCTGGGCGATCACCTCCAACGTCGGCAGGCAGACGTTCTTCTTTCCACGCTCCATGTCCGAGATGTAGCTCCGATCAATCCCCAGCCGTTCCGCCATCTCCACTTGAGTCCATCCCCTCCCCAGCCGCAGCTGCCGCAGGCGGTCACCAAATCTCGCTGTGATGTTGGGAGTGGACACCCCTTAATCATGAGTTGTAGGCTTTGAACGACAAATCGGCCAAAGCCGTCAGACCGCTGAAAACAAACAACGCTTGGCAGGCGGGAGGGCATGGCCAGAAGAAGCTTGCAGAACAATCCCTGTCTGGAAGAAATCCAGTGTCACACGATCAACTTGTGGTCCTTCAAGGATGCGCCTTCGTCCGTTCGGTCATCTGCTGCGCGATCTAGTGCGACGGAAAGATATCCTGAATAGGACGACAGTACCCTCGACCGGTGTCTTATCTCCCCCATAGGAGAACTGTAGATGAGCGAGACATCAGGAAAACCAGAAACAATGATGACATTCGGTAAGAGCCACCTGTCGCCAGGGGCATACACGCTTGACCTATCGCAAGTTGAGAATAGCCCAGTGCTTCTAAACGGCAAGCCATCGACCTTTTACGAAGCCCTGGGCAGACTGGAAGAGGCGAAAATTGAAGAGATGCCTCGAGATGGCCTCTGGTCCCTGGAGTACATTACTGACGGCGGCAAGATAATAGTTGCCGTGACCGAGGAAGAAGGCCAGTGGTCGTTGCTGAGTGTTTTGAGGAAGTTGGTGGAGCTGGCTCAAGAGGGAATAGCCGTTCGCTATGTCAGATGGCTTTATTACGACTACGACGTATCTGACGATGCCGACGTGATGCACGTCTTTTTCCTGGCGGATGGCAGCAGGATAGTTAGCGAATATGTTGGATTCCTTCACTGCGATCCGCTAATCCTGAAGAAGGTCCAAGGAGATAGGACGATCTCGCACTCCCGTCCTTTCTTTGATGCGGCATGGGAAGCATACTGGTACCGCAAGTTTTACACCGAAACTCTGCAAGGCCAACTGATGGTGCTACGGCCTGACGAACCGCTCCTTTACAGTTACCAGCGCCCACCGGCTCGCGATTTGGTGCGAGACGTCCAGTTGGTAACGCTGGTCAAGATGTATCGGCTGCTCTGGGTTGCCATCCCGCTACTAGCGGCAATTGCTTTCCCGATCATCAGCATCTACATGGCGATTGTCGCTGCCTTGTTGATGGTTGATATCTTGTGGAGGAGCTGGGCGACTCGGAATATAGGAGAGAATCTCTAGCCTAAGATGTCTTAACCACGACTTGATCTGACATTTCCGATAGACTGCGCCGCACCGGCGCGAGAGAGGAGATGTCATGAGCACCGATCAGAAGATCATCAAGAACAAAGTGGGGTTGTTAAAGCTGGCCGAGATGCTGGGCAGTGTTTCGCAGGCTTGCAAGATGATGGGGTACTCGCGGGATAGCTTCTATCGCTTCAAGGAGCTGTATGAGAAAGGTGGCGAGCTGGCCTTGCAGGAGATCAGTCGTCGCAAGCCATGTGTGAAGAACCGCATCGAAGAACACATCGAGAAAGCAGTTGTGGAACTCGCCCTGGAGAAGCCAGCCTACGGGCAGGCGAGAGCAGCTAACGATCTGGCCAAGCGCGGCATGCTGATCTCCCCCGCCGGCGTGCGCTGCGTTTGGCTGCGCCACGATCTGGAAACCTTTCGCAAACGGCTCAAGGCACTGGAAACTAAAGCCGCTCAGGAAAACCTGATTCTCACCGAAGATCAGCTGCGGGCCCTGGAACGAGCGCGGGAAGAGAAACAAGCCCACGGAGAGATCGAGACCGAACACCCCGGCTATCTGGGCGCCCAGGACACTTACTACGTGGGCACGATCAAGAGCATCGGCCGCATCTACCAGCAAACTTTCCTCGACACCTAGTACTCACACAACCAAACGTCCAGATCCGCCTGCAGCTCCTCCAAGCTGCGATAGAGCTTTTTGCGAAAGGCGACGCTATAGAACTCTTCCTGCAACGTGCGATGGAAACGCTCGCAGATCCCATTGGTCTGCGGTGACTTGGCTTTGGTGCGGGAGTGATCGATGTTCTCCACCGCCAAGTAGAGCTGATACTCATGGCACTCCCGGTTGCCACAGTACTCCGTACCGCGATCAGTCAGCACGCGCTGCTCCTCGAAGAAGGGCAGCACCCGATCGTTGAGCAGATCCGCTGCAACCAACGCGTTCTTGCGGTCGTAAAGCTTGGCGAAGGCCAGCTTGGCAAACTTTCCTAGATTCCAAACACCTGGCGCAAGCGAAAATGCTCGATTCTCTGACAGCTACGCCTTCCTCCGACGCTCAAGAACAGCGCGCGGAGCCGGAGCGGAGCCCTGCGAAGCGAAGCGGAGGCGGAGCGCAAGTAACTGCCGCCTAACATGGGCCTTTGTCAGATCAAGTTTCAGCTAGAACACCTAAGAACTCCACGACCGTCTGTTCTAGCCTCGTTCCAGGCTTCAGCGGCAATCTGGAGAACGGATCCAAGGAGCCGCCATTACAGAATCGGCTGATCGTGCCTCCTAGAGAGATCCGGGCGAGCAACCGATCCAACACGTAGCCTAGGATCGCTGCTTTAAGGCATCGCACCGCCGCAGCATTTCATCCTTAGCGGCACGCTTGTCTCGGCGCGTCCTCTCCGCACACCTACCGATTGCTTCTGCACGACTTGTCGGACTCCTCGACAAATAAAATCGTGGTACACTCCCGCGAATTCGGCCACTCCTGAGGCGCAAGGCGTTCGGGCCTAACCCCGCAGGCGCGAATCGCGCTCCGACCTTTTTCGAAAGGAGATTCCCCCTCCTATGAATCAAACAATCCAAATCGCCCGCATCACATTTCTTGCGCTCCTTTTGACCGCCGCGTTCTGCGTGTCGTGCGCTCTCGCTCAAGCGCAATCTTCCGCAAAAACCCACGGGGAGACCAAATCACAAGCCAAGACCTCGTCAAAAACTCCCGCGGCGGCTACGTCTCAGTCGTCAGCCCAGGTTCAAATGCTTTCCGCGCACGCTCCCCTGGTATTCGAACCCAATCGTGGCCAGGCTCCCAGCAATGTGCAGTGGCTCGCCCACGGCTCCCGGTTCATCATCGCACTCACTTCCGACGGCGCCGTCCTCGAATTCCGCGACGAGGGGAATCCCTCGGTCACTCCGCGTGTTCTCCAGCTTCTCACCGCGCCGTCTCAACCGACCCCGAAACGTCTCGCTCGCTCCGCAGCCCCTAGGCAGGTTAAGAGCGGTCTTGTGAAACTACATCTCTCCGGCAGCCGCGCGTGGAAGCCCGACGGCGTCAGTCC
>DATHDM010000189.1:0-10714 GCA_035319065.1 Terriglobales bacterium | reverse complement strand
GTCGCCTCGCGCCACAGCTCCACTTGCCGGGGCTGAAAGAACGCTCACGACCGGCTCGCCTCCGCCAGGGCGACGTATTCGGTTGCGGAGTGCTCACCGCCGATCAGAATTTGCCCGCCGCTCTCCAGCCACGCATGCGCGCGAAATTCCTCTCCCGCTCTCGCCACTCCCAGCCGCAACTCGGATCCATACCCGAGGTCATGCAACCACCAGGCGGCTGCCAGAGCCTGCGCCAGGCAGGTCGCTTCCGGTATCGCGGGCGCTACTGCAACTATGGCCCAGGTCGCTTCCCTCACCTGCTCTGCGGAAACGCTTATCCCCGCCCGGCTCCCCAGCCACCCACGCCATAGCCGAAATGGAAGCAGGCGCACCCCTGCCGCGGCCGCGGCAAGCAACCATGCCGCGCGCAGCAACTGCATCTTCTGCGCGCCGGGCAGATGCACAAATCGAATCAGCCGTCTCAAATCGACTCCACTACGATCAAGCCCGAAGCCTCCAGCTGTGCCAGCAGGTCCTCAAGATCGCGCTCGGCCTGTTCTTCGCCGACATCAAAACCCGCCTGCATCAGCTCCTGCAACTGCCCAACCGTCTTCGGCTTCTGCAGATTGCTCCAGATCGCCGCCCCGACTTCGTTCAAGCCGTAGTACGTCCCTTGCTTCAGCTGCAGAATGACGGCTTCTCCCCCGACGGTGCAGGAAACCTGATCGCCGGCCGTCTTGATCACCGTGTCTTTCGAGAATTTGTTCATCGCCCTACTCACAACCCTGTGCCTGAAATGCCGCCGTCTAAACGTACTCCGCTTCGGGCTTGCGCTGTTCGATCTTGTCCAGGACGACCTTCCTTGCCCGTACCGGGGCCGCGGCCACTCCGCACAGAACAAAAAACAGAGCGGCGTTGGCGGGAATGTGCAGGTTGAAATCCACCAGGCTGTGTACCAGCAAGCCGCTGATAGCCGTCAGGGCAGCCAGGTTCAGAATCCGGCTCTCGCCCACATCCGGCTGCTCCAGCTTGTTGAATCCGGCCCGGTAGATTGCCACCAGGAACCACGCCGCCAGGCAGAAGCCGATGAGTCCGGTCTCCACCAGCAACTGCAGATAATCGTTGTGCGCCTGGTTGACGAAAACATGGGTATAGAAGCTGCGAAATTGCGGATAGACGGTGGGAAACGTCCCGAACCCGAAGCCCAAGAGGGGATGATGGGTCCACATGCGCAGGCAGTCGGCATCGATGGCTACGCGGAAGGAGTCCTGCGTCTCGACCATTCTCCGGATCACCCTCGCGCTTCCGATCCACAATAACATTGCGCCGATTAGCCCTCCGGTTCCCGCCAGCAAGGGAAATCCTCTTCGCCCGTTTCGCATGCGGGAGAGACACACCGCCAGAAACGCGAGTTCCAGTATCAACGCCAGGCTGCCGCCACGCGAGCGGGAGAGAAAGACGCTTGCACCCATCAACACCGCAGCAAACACGAAAAGGGCCCGCTTGCCGCCCCGCTCGCCCAGCCCCAGCACAATCGCCGCCGGAACTAGCATCTCCATCAGCCCGGCGTAGTGATTGTGATTCACGTAGGGACCGTAAATGATTCCTGCTACCGCCACCGGTTTGCGTATCCAGTACAGGCGGTCGGTGCCTGAGAAATCCTGCAACACCGCGAACAGCGCCAGCGCAAAGCCGAAGCCCGCCAGCACGATCAGAAATTTTCTCCACGGCCGCGGCTGCGCCAGAGTCTCCCCCGCCACCAGGAGGAGCATGCCGTAGGCCGCGTAGTTCATCCCTTCGTGCAAGCTGGCGTAGCGGTAGCTGGTCAATCCCAGGACGGTCTGCCCGGCCACCAGCAGAGCAAACAGCGCGGCCGGAAGATAGCTGGGATTGTCCTGCAGCCGGACACTGCCCAGCACCAGTTGTTTCGTCGCCCACAGCAGGAACAAGACGGCGGCTCCCGCGCGCAAGGCAAACACGGCCCACTCTTCCACCGCGCCAAAAGCCAGCGGCCCGAACATCAGCAGCCCGCACAGGCCCAGGAAGATGCCCAGGTCGAGTCCACTGGCGATGCGCCTGCCTTCCCCGTTCTCGCTCTCCCGCGAGTCGATATGAATGGCCGCGCTTTCCGCCTTTCGACTCACTTGTGCCCCTCGCTGCGAGTGAGCTTCAGGTCGTCGATCCAGACCTTGCCCCGGATCCTGCCGCTTGCCGGCCAGCGGCCCACGCTCACCTCCAGCAGATCGGTGTTCGGGCCGGTGGCGAACTCCGCCGTGACCTCGCGCCAGGGAGTCGATCCCAGCACATCGTCGCTTCGCGCCAGCGAGGCTCGCGTGTAGGCATCGGCGAATTCAAATCGCGGCCCACTGGCCGTCTCCACCTCTTCCCCCTGCATGAAACCGGAGAACCGGTAGCGACAATTCGGCTCGACCGGAATGAATTGCCACAAGCCCGCGTCGCTGATGCCGGCGCCATCGAAATTCATCAGCAACGATCGGCTGCCGGCGTGGAAATGGGCGGTGTCCAGCGAGAGGGCAACTCCGCCGCGCGGTTCATAGCGCCAGCCCAAGCCGCCGTTGAGGATCTCCTGGTCGAAGCTGCTGTTGACGATCAGGTTGTCGCCGTCGGCTGGCACGATCGAACTATCGATATCCGCCAGCGCGCTCCACACCGCCCCGGCCTGCTTCACCTGTCGTCGCTTCAGCAGATCGTCGATATAAAAGAAGAACCGGCTGGCCGGCAGCCTGGGCTTCATCTCCAGAACGGCAGGCCACACCTGGTCGGCCGCCGCCGAGTCTTTGCGTTCGCATAGCAGGCTGAGAAATTCGAGCCGCGCCGCCGCGGTTGGAGGAACCGCCAGGCGGAGAACCTTCTCCACGTTGCGTGTCGAACGCCAGGCCAGATCCAGCGCGGCCGCCGCATGACTGGAATCGGCCGCAATCAGGTGCTGAAAAAGCCGCAGGGCGCGATCGGTGTCGCCGCGCACGATGTAGAGATTTCCGGCCTCCCACTCGACTTCAGGGTCGGTGGGCTCGGCCTTGAGGGCTTGCTCCAGCGCTTGGCCTTGCTGCGCAAGATCCCCGATGGCGAGATAGGCGGCCGAGAGATCCAGCCAGGTGCTGGCCGCATAGGGATTCAGCGACAGGGCGCTGCGGAAACTCTGGATCGCCACCGGCATATCGGCGCTGACGAAGAAAGCGTAGCGGCCGAGCTGGTACTGGCGCTCCGCATCCCAAGGCTCCAAGCGCGCCGCCCGGCGGAGGTGCGCAGGTTCGATCGCGCGCCCCGCAGACCACGCCAGGAAAGAGGTGGTCGATACCGCGACATAGCAGGCCGCCAGCCCGGCGCAGATTCCTGCGAAGGCGATCTGCGACAGCGCTGAATCCAGTCGCCACCGCATCAACGGAGTGCCTCCGTAGGTTTCATCCCGCCGAACGCCCGCTCCTGGCCTCAGGATTCCTTCACGCTGGGCTCTTCGTGGTAGCGGCCATACCCGCCATACTTCGAGCCGTAATAGTAGTAGTGATAGTAGTCCGGAGAATTCACATCCACCGCATTGACCACGATCCCCATCACCCGCGCATTCACCTGCGCCAGCAGTTCGCGGGAGCGTCGCAGGGCAGCTTTCGTGGTATCGCCCGAGCGAACCACCAGCAGCACCGAGTCCACATCCACCGACAGCAGCACGGCATCGGTCACCGAGAGAGCCGGCGGGCTGTCGATAATCACGTGATCGTATTGACTGCGCCACTGCACGATCAGCTCTTTCATCAGGTTCGAGCCCAGCAGCTCCGCCGGATGCGGCGGAGCCGGTCCTGCCGGCAGCAGGAACAGAGTGGGAAGATTAGGAGCCGCCGTGATAGTCTCTTCCGGCGTGCTGCTGCCCGTCAGCACCGTGCTCAGCCCCGCCTTGGGCCGCATCTGGAACAGCTTGTGAATGCTGGGACGGCGCAGGTCGGCGTCCACCAGCAACACGCGCGCGCCTTTCTGTGCCAGCACTACCGCAGTGTTAACGCTGGTGGTGGTCTTGCCTTCCTGCGGAAGCGCGCTGGTTACCAGAATGACCTTGGGAGGATGCCCCAGGGAAGAAAGCAGAATGGAGGTTCGCAGCGCCCGATACGATTCGGAGATCTCCGACTTCGGCTTGCGAAACGTCACCAGCTCCAGAGTTCTCTCGGCGCCATCAATCAGCTCCGGCAGGGGTTTGCGCCGTCCACGCGTGGGCAATACATGCGGGCTGGCAGGAATGATTCCCAGCGCCGGGATTCCCGCCAGCGTCTGCGCCTGCTCGGGAGTGCGCACTGTGTTATCCAGAGCCTCCAGCACAAAGGCCAGCACCAGACCTCCCATCAGCCCAATGCCCAGAGCCAGCATCACATTGCGGCGGGTGTCGGGCGACGAAGGCGCCAGCGGAACCCGCGCCATGTCAACCACGCGTATGTTGCTGGACTTCAATCCCGCAGTAACGCTGGCCTCCTTCAGTTTCTGCAGCAGCCCCTCATACAACTGCCGGTTGGACTCCACATCGCGCTTGATGAGCGTGTATTCGATAGCGCTCTCGTTCAGCTTGTTGGCTTCGGTCTTCTGCTGCTCCATGGCATCGCGCAGCATCTTCTCCCGCGCCAGGGCGGCCAGATATTCGCTCTTGAGCTTGCCCGCCAGCTTGTCGATCTCACCCTGAATGGAGTTCGCCACCTGCCGCAGCTGCCGGTTCATCTCGACAAACCGGGGGTGGGAAGGCCCGAGCTGGACCTCCGCTTGGGCGATCTGCGTCTTCAAATCGGCTTCGCGGATACGCAGCGTCGGCAGCAGGGACGTGCTGTCCAGGTTGCTCAGCAGATCGGGACTGCCTGACATGCTCAGCCGGTAGCGAGACTCCTTCTGAATGCGATCGCCCTCGGCTGACGTCAGTTCCTTGTTCAGCTCATCCAGTTTCTCGGTAACAATATTCTGTTTCTCGTCCAGGCCCAGAATTCCGTGCTCTTTCTGGTAGCGGACCAGCTTTTCCTGCGATGTCTCCACCTTCAATTGCAGGTCCGCCAATTGTTTGGAGAGCCAGTCGGAAGTCTGCATGGCCGATTCGAACTTCGTCTTGAAGTTTTGCTCGATGTAGACGTTCATCACCGTGTTCACCACGCGCGCTGCCGTCTGTGGGTCGGGACTGGTAAAACGAATCTCCAAAATTCGCGTCTTGGGAATCTGCGTGATGTGCAGCCCCCCGTGCACGTAACCCAGCATGGCTGCTTCCTGCAACGGGTCTGCGCTCGGGGCCTGCAGCAGGGAGCTGTCGCCGGAATCCTTCTTCGTCCGTGGAGCAAATGCAGGATTCTTGTCCAACTGCAGCGCGCGTGCTACCGACAATGCAATGTTGTCGCTCTGCAGTATCTTGATCTGCGTCTCCAGCGTGTCCGTGTAGTCGCTGTCGTCATCCACGGTGCCGTCGCTGCCGTTCTTGATCCCGATGATGGGGTTGCCCTCGCGGTTGATAGCGATGCGCCCCACCGCGACGTAAATCGGAACCGTGCGCAAGGAAACGATTGCAGCCAGGCTGACGACAATCACCACCGTGGCCAGGATCGTCCAGCGATGCTTGCGCAGAACCGGCCAGTACTGCAGGATGCCGTTCTCCTGCGCTATCGAACCGTAACCGCCCTGGGCGTAGGGTTTGCCGAAAACCAGGGGATCGGGTTCATAGGGCCGGATGCCGTCGCGCACCCTTTGCAAGGAGGTCTGTGGATCCATCTTCACCCATTTGCGGCGGCTTGGAGGTGGCGCCTGCCCAGTCTCCGCTGTTGACAAAAACCCGCTCAGTCGGACTCTTCCACCCGTTCGGATTTTCAGTCTAGCATCGCCATTCCCGCACGCTGTTACCCAGAAAAGCACCCCCGCGATTGCACTTCAGTAACCTATACTCGCCCAGGGGAAAGGCTGTTTCCTTGTTGGCTGCGCTTTATCGTGCCGGCGGTTGAATGCATCGGTTGACGCGGAGCGCTCGTCCGGCGCCGCGCCCACTTACTTGCATTCGCCGGCTTGCCAACTCCTGGTGGCGTGCGACGAACCCGATTGGCGGCGTTTCCCGGGGTTCATGAGAATTGTTTTTCTGAATCCGTCGGCTCATCTGGGAGGCGCGGAGGCCTGCCTGCTCGACATTCTTGACGGCATCAGAACCGCACGCCCCGATTGGTCGCTCCATTTGGTGACGGGCGAAGACGGACCGCTCCTGCCGCGCGTCCGCCAACTGGGCATCTCCGAGGAAGTGCTCCCTTTTCCTTCCGCGATCGCGCAGATCGGCGACTCCGCCCACACTCCTGGCGCCGCGGGCAACGCTACCCTCCTCAAGCTGGCCGGGAAGCTGTCCCGCTCCGCGCTTCCGGTCGTGCGCTACCGGCGGGCGCTGCGCCAACTGCTCTCCAGCTTGCGCCCCGACTTGATTCACACCAACGGTTTCAAAATGCACCTGCTGGGCCTATGGTCACGCCCGGGCGCCGTCCCGGTTGTCTGGCACGTGCACGACTACGTGAGTTCCCGGCCCTTGATGGCGCGCCTCTTTCGGCCCAATGTTTCCGGATGTGCGGCCGTCATCGCCAACTCCCAGAGCGTAGCCGCGGACATCCGCAAACTCTGCGGGCCGCAGATCGCCTCTGCCCTGACCCTGCGCACCATCTACAACGCGGTGGACCTGGAGCGTTTCCATCCCAACGGTCCCGCCGCCAACCTGGACGCGCTCTGCGGATTTCCCCCCGCGCCTGCCGGCGCCATCCATGTAGGGTTGGTTGCGACCATGGCCTGGTGGAAGGGTCACCGTCTTTTCATCGAAGCCGTCTCGCGTTTGCCGCGCCATTTGCCGATTCGCGCCTTCGTCATCGGCGGCCCGGTCTATCGCACCCAGGACAGCCAGTTGTCGCTGGCCGAGCTGCGCACCCATGCCGCCAGCCTCGCAGCCAGCGACCGCATCGGCTTTCCTGGCTTCCTTGAGGATTCTGCCAGCGCCCTGCGAGCCCTCGATGTCGTGGTGCATGCCAGCACCCAGCCGGAACCGTTTGGCCGCGTCATTATGGAGGCTATGGCGTGCGGCCGGCCCGTGCTGACCAGCGGGATTGGAGGCTCCGCGGAAATCCTCGACATGGGGCCAGGCGCGATTAAATTCCAGTGCGGAAATGCGGACGACCTGGCCGCCGGGATTGCCAGCCTGGCCGAAGACTCCAATCTGCGCCGCGCGCTCGGGGCTGCCGGCAGAAAGACCGCGGAAAGCAATTTCCAGCGCGATCTGCTGGCCCGGTACCTGGTTCCTCTCTATGGGTCGATCGCTGCCAGCAGCGTGCCCGCCACCGAACCGGCGGCGGTTAACGTGAGCGTGTCATGAGACAACAGCTTCTGGATCCGCCCCCGGAGAACCTTGACGTGGCCTCGACGGACCTTGCCCTCCTCGATCACAGGATCGCTGCCGCGCATGCAAGCGGCGGTACCAGCGATGGTTTCATCTACCGCATGATCGCCCGCAGCATCCGCAACAATGATCTGCGCGGCTCGGTGCTCGACTTCGGCGCCGGCAAGGGCGATCTGACGCGGCTGCTTCTCGAAGCTGGGCGCTTCTCTCAGGTCGCGGCGGCGGATTTGATGGAGAGCCCTGCAGATCTCAAACCGTCTGTCCGATGGATGGTCGCCGACCTGAACCATCCTCTGCCCTGCGCCAGCGAATCCTTCGATGTCATCGTGGCCGCCGAGGTCATCGAGCACCTGGAGAATCCGCGCTCTGTCTCGCGCGAGCTGTTTCGACTGCTGCGCCCGGGTGGCTCGCTCATCCTGACCACTCCCAACAACGAGAGCTGGCGGGCGCTCATCTCCCTCATCGTCCGCGGCCACTTTGTCGCGTTCAACGACGGATCGTATCCCGCTCACATCACCGCCCTTCTGCGGACCGACCTGCTGCGCATCCTCACCGAGGTCGGTTTTGCGGCCCCCGCTTTTGACTACAGCCATCACGGCGGTGTCCCCGGCCTGCCCATCGTCGCCTGGCAGAGCTTCTCCATGGGAATCCTGCGTGGCTTGCGTTTCAGCGACAACCTGCTGGCGCTCGCGCGCAAGCCCCGCCGCGAAGGGGTGGTCTCACGATGACGCCGGAACGGGTGGAGACGAATGCCCCACCGGGTGCCGCAGTATGTTCCAAACTGCGGGTTCTGCACCTCAACGCCGGCAACTTGCTGGGTGGCATCGAGAGGGTTCTCCTGACCCTGGCGCAGTTTCAGCGGGAAGCGTCATCCATTGACTCCAGCTTCGCCGTCTGTTTCAAAGGCCAGTTCCTCGATCACCTGCGCCGCAGCGGCACAAGTGTCGATGAACTGGGTGAGGTCAGGGTGCGCAATCCCTGGACCGTAGTCCAGGCCAGGCGATGCCTGCAGGCGTTGCTCGACCGGGACCATCACGATGTGGTGATTTGCCATTCTCCCTGGTGCCTGGCGATTTTTGGCCCCGCCGCCCGCCGCAGTCGCCTTCCGCTGTTGCTCTGGGTTCATGGAGCGCTGGACCGAAAGCATTGGGTGGACGGCTGGGCGCGCTGGCATCGGCCCGATTTCGCCATCTGCAATAGTCAGTTCACCCAAAGTACGCTTGACGCGCTCTTTCCCGGGCTGGCCAGCGAAGTCCTCTATTGCCCGGTTTCCCCCCGGGTTCCCGATCGTGGCGCACAATCCTGGTCCATGATCCGTGGGGAGTTGGACACCCCGCCCGATGCCATCGTCGTTGTCCACGCCAGCCGCATGGAGGAGTGGAAAGGACACCGCATTTTGCTTCAGGCGCTTGCGGGGTTGAGGTCGTCGGCCAACTGGGTGGCATGGTTTGCCGGCGGCGCTCAAAGCCGCAGCGAAGAGCGCTATCTCGATGAACTCAAGGGCATGGCGTACAGCAGCGGCATCGGGGATAGCGTTCGTTTCCTTGGTCAGCGGTCCGATGTCCCATCCCTGATGTCCGCGGGAGACATTTACTGCCACCCCAATTCCAGTCCCGAGCCCTTCGGCATTGCCATCGTAGAGGCCCTTTATGCCGGTCTTCCCGTAGTTACTAGCGCAATCGGTGGCCCTCGCGAGATCGTGGATCAGACCTGCGGGATCCTAGTGCCGCCCCGGGACGTTGCCGCGCTCACGGCCGCCCTGCACAGCCTGATGCAGGATCCATTGTTGCGCGCGCGATTGGGAGCCAGGGGTCCGGCGCGAGCCCGGCAGATGAGTGACCCGGCCAGAAGGCTGCGGCAACTGGAGGGCGTCTTGCTATCGCGTTTCTCAACCCGGAAAGTGACCGCGGAACTCGCCCCGCAGCGCGCCCTGCCCGCTTCCGGGAGCCGGTTGTAATCCATGGCCTATCTGATGTGCGCAATCGCAATGATTGGTACCTACTTGGCGGCGCGCCACTCGTTTGTGCGCGGCTTGGCGGCCGCCATCGTCGCCGGCTACTTCTACGGTATCCTGCGCGCCAATGTCATTCATCCCGCTTCCCATTTCCTGTTCGATGCCGCCATCCTCGGCCTCTACGCTGCCCAGGTCAACCGCCTGACGCGTCCCTTTGCCAGCCTCGATGGCCAGCGCCTCCGGCATTGGACCCTGTTGCTGATCGCCTGGCCCTTGGTCCTGTTCTTCGTGCCGGTGCAGGATCCCATGGTTCAGCTCGTGGGATTGCGCGGCAGCGTTTTCCTGGTTCCCTTCCTCCTGCTGGGAGCCCAGATCCGCACCGAGGAAATTGAAGAACTCGCGCTCTGGCTGTCCGGCTTGAACATGGTGGCCTTCGCCTTCGGTGTGGGAGAGTTCGTGCTCGGCATCGAACACTTCTATCCCTACAGTGCCGTGACGCAGATCATCTATCGCAGCACCGATGTGGGCAGCTCCGGTGCGCATCGCATTCCCGCAATCTTCGCCAATGCCCACGCCTATGGCGGCACCATGGTGATGACCCTGCCCTTTATCGTGGGCTCGTGGGTGCGCGAGCACGCCAGCCTGCGGCGGCGGCAGTTTCTTATGGCCGGCATCATCACCGGCATGCTGGGCATCTTTCTCTGCGCTTCCCGCACCGACTTCCTGCTGCTGATGGTCCTGTTTTGCGTGTTCACCTTTTCTACCCGCGTCCGCCCGCTCTATCGCGTCGCCTGGCTTTTGATCGCCGTGTTGATCCTCTGGGTGGTCTCGTCGGAGGAACGCCTGCAGCGCTTCGCCAGCCTGCGCGACACCGACTCCATCTCCGAGCGGGTTCGCGGCAGCGTGAACACCTCGCTGCTCGACGCCATCGTGCAATATCCCTTCGGGAATGGCCTGGGGGGCGGAGGCAGCAGCATGCCTTTCTTCCTGGCATCACGGGTCAACAATCCGCTGGTGATTGAGAGCGAGATCGGGCGCATCCAGTTGGAGACTGGAATCCTCGGCCTCTCTTCCTGGGTGTGCTTTCTCCTCTGGGTCTTCACCCGCCGCCAGGGAAATTCCCAACTCCCCATGTTTCTGGGACGCAGGCTGTCCTACTTTGCGGTGCTGGCCTACGGCTCGATGGCTTTTATCGGGCTGGGACTGTTCACCTCCATCCCCGCCTCGGCGCTCTTCCTGATGGAAATGGGCTGGATATCGGTGTCCTGCAGCGAAGGACTGCTGGAGATGCACGGCGCCGCGGGATTTGTTTCTCCCGGGTTCATCCTTCCCCGGCCCTGGGGGGTCCATGAGAAAGCGTGAGCCGGGCCCGGCGGCTCCCTGGGTGCTGGTCT
>DATHDM010000188.1:0-19059 GCA_035319065.1 Terriglobales bacterium | reverse complement strand
CCCGACTACCACGTGTTATACGCGGTTCCATCCATGCCGATGGCACTAGAGCCGCTGTGTACGTCGGTAATGCCGGGCTGGCTCTGATCCACGCTCAACAGCACGTCTTCCTGATCCACCTGCCAGCTGTCGCGCGCGGCGGTGAAAGGATCGATGGGAATTTCCTTCAGGTAGCCGGCCTGCACCAAATCCTCGAGCGACTGCGGCGCCTTCTGCTTGTCCAGCGAGTACTGATCGATGCAGCTGCGCAGGGTGAAAAGATTCTGTTTCAGAACCGCTTCGCGTGCCCGAACGATCGACTGATTGTAGATAGGAACCGCCACGGAAATGAGGATCAGGATGATGCTGACCACGACCATCAGCTCAATGAGGGTAAACCCGCGCTGCCGCGCTTGAGCGTGACGCCGAATTCTGCGGTCTCTGTTGCGCTTTACCATTCGGAGTATCTTGTCCCGTCCAGGGCCGTACCGTCGGACTTGCTGTACACATCAAAAACGCACTGTCCACCCCAGGAATCGCTCTTGGGATCGTCCTGCATCGAGCGCAGTCCCCACTCCGCCTTTCCAGTCATGGGATCCACCGGAATACTGCGCAGGAAGCGCACTTTCTTGCCATTGACGTCCACGCCCTTCACCAGCGTTTCCAGGTCAGCAGGGTAGCCCTCGGTGCCCAGCTTCACCTGAAACATGCCCCGGTCGGCGGCGTCCTTGTAGCGGTCAATGCTGTCTCTAAGCTGCCACAGGGCTCTCCGCAAATCGCGTTCCCGGTCGCGGCGGACTGCCACTCGCGCCAGCGGCAGCGCGGCTCCCGTCAGGATCATCAGAATGGTGATCGCGACGATCAGCTCAACCAGCGTGAGCCCGCGCTCGTCTCGCCTTCTCGCCCGCCTGCGCATACAGATATTCTAGACTTTCGCCGCCACTTGCCCCTACCGCACGTTCACCATGGCCTGACCGCCCACCACCGCGATTCCCTGGTTGTTGGGATCGCGCGCCTGAACCCGCGTGATGTTCAGAACCGCTTGCCCGGGGGCTCGCGCCATGAACGTCAATGTGAACACCGGCCCTGCGCCTGCGATCCCTCCCGAGCCCGGCGGACGCGTCGCAGTAACCTGCACGGTGCCGGACGCAGCATCGTCTCGATGCACCAGCGCGATCGCCTGTCCATCCTTGCCCAGGAATCCGCCGTTGGAAATATTCACCAGCTGCAGCAGTTTGGGATCGTAGGTGATCTGCGCCGGCACCGCGTAAACGTTCTGCGCCCCGCTCATGCTGACATTCACCATGAACGTTCCACCCGTGTTGGCGGAGATCGTAGCCGGCTCAAAGCTCATTACCGCGCTTCCCGTAGAAAGACTGGCCGGGCCGGGGCTGCTGGGCTGCGTGGGCGCTGCCACTGCCGGGGCCGGTGTGGCCGCCTGACTGTTCTGCGGCGCCATCGCAGCCGGCGGAGGCGCCACCTGGCTCTGCGGAGCTGCGTGGTTTGCCGATGCCGGCGCCCCGCCTCCCGGCTGTCCTCCCGCCGGCGGCGGCGGAGGCGTGGCCGCGGCGTGTCTCAGGTCAATGAAGTTGGCGGTGCCCACATCAATAGGTCGCAGGTTCAACTCGCTCACATCCTGCGACCGCACGATGTGCGGCGTCACCGCGAAGACAATCTCATTCTCCTGCCGCGTCTTCTGATCCTGCGCGAAGAAATACTTCAGGATCGGAATCTTCGACAGCCAGGGATAACCGCTCAGCGAACTTACGTCCTGATCTTCCAGGAAGCCGCTGATCAGGTTGGTCTCGCCTTCCTTGAGGCGGATCTCGTGCTCAATCTTGCGCTGGCCGATGGTCGGCTGCTGAATTCCGCCGATGTTGGAGGTTCCCGTCACCGACGAGATTTCCAGCGTCATCTTCATGGTCACTTCGCGCCCGGCGTGAATATGCGGCGTGATGTCCACATTGACGCCGACATCCAGATACTGGAACTGCGTGTTCACCAGGGGGTTGATGCCGACGCCCCCGATGCCCGGCTGGAATGAACCGGTCGCCACCGGAACGCGGTCGCCGATCTTCAGCGTGGCTTTCTGATTATCCAACGCGCGGATCTGCGGGTTCTGAATGATCTTCGTGTTGGCGTCGGTCATCAGGAACGAGATGCTGGCCGGCGGTATTGTCACCGCAAAATTCTTGGCATTCAAATTGGCAAGATCATTGAGCGTAAGTGATGTCGTGGAACCTGTGGTCACCGTGGCAGGAGTCGTCGTGCTGCCCTGCGTGGAGGCTTGGGTGGTGGTCGTGGTGGTGACGTTCGACTGCAACTGTACTGTCGCCGAGGTTGGCGGGTTGATGCCCAGGGTGCGCACCCGATTGCGGCTCACCTGCATCACCACGACCTCTACCAGCACCTCCGGCTTGGCCTTGTCGATGTCGGAAACCAGTTTCTCCGCCACCGCCACCTGGTCCGGCGTGCCGCGCAAAACAATGGCATTCTGCGAGGCGATCTGCTGCACCTGGCGCACATCCAGGATGGTTCGGATGGCGTTCACCATGTCTTGCAGATCGTTAGGCGTGGAGACGTTGGAGAGATAGATCGTCTTGATGACGCTCTGCTCCAGCTCTTTGCGCTTCGCAGCGGTATCCGAGGCCACAAAGATCGTGTTCGACGTCACCGGCCGCCAGAAGGTCTTCGACTGCAGCGCCACAATCTCCAGCGCCTGGTTCAGGGTCACGTTGTTCAATTCGATGGTGATGCGCCGCGAAGTGTAGTCGGGATCGAACAGCACGTTGATCCCGGCCAGCTTTCCGATGGTGGTGTAGATGACCTTGGTGTCCTCGGTCATCCGCAGATTGATGGGCGCGTTGGAGATCGGCTTCAGCTCGACCGGTCCCTCCGCCTCCTGCACTACCCGGCCCAGGGAAGATTGCGGCGGGGGCGGCGGGGGCGGAGCCGGCGCAGTCTTGCCGGTCTCGATCTCCGCCTTTGTCCTGCGAAGTTCTTGCTGGGCGATGAAGCTAGAAGGGTCGATCTCTGCCGCCTTTTCGAATTCAGCCAGCGCCTCTGGCAGCCTTCCCGCCTCGTGCAGCAACTGTCCCTGGTGTACGTGGGCCGTGGAGGCGTAGAAACGCATCCGCGTGTAGGCTGCCTTGTACCTTATGTCCTTGGGTTTTAGGTCGTACGCTTGCTTATAGGCCGCTAAAGCTTCGTCGTATTGCTCGTGCGCTTCTGCGTTGGTGCCGTGCTTGTAGGCGGCCGAGGCCTGGTCGGCTCGTACGGGCGAAGCGGCTGCCAGCACCAGAATCAAGGCAGCCAGAGCTCCCGGTAGTCTCATCGTGTCCCCTGGGCAAACCTGTTCTTCAAAGTAACCACCAAATGCGCAAACTATTGCTAGTCGTGCAGTTAGGGAGAGCGGGATTATAGCACTCACCCGCGAAGGACCGATCCACTAACTCTTTGGGGGAGAGTTACTACGGAACGTTACTAGGTTCTTCGTGTCGTTATTAGAACGCGAATTAACCGCTCGGCTTGCGCGCAAAGTATACCCTAGCCCTTCCCCGACGCAGGCCAAGTTTCATTCCCCCGATTTTCTCGTGCTAGCATGAGACCCGGCTGCACGTAACCGGCCAATATGCCCCGTCAGCAATCCCATCCCACCAGGCCCAATCCGGAAAAATCTCCACGCCGCCAGCCCACCGCCTCGGGGGAGAAGGACGCTGCCGTCAATCGCGCCGCCTCCCACAATTATTTCCTGCTGGAGAGATTTGAGGCGGGCATCGCCTTAACCGGCACGGAGGTGAAATCCATACGCTCTGGCCGTGCCAACCTGAAGGACGCTTACGCCATCGTAAAGGAGTCTGAACTCTGGCTCCTGAACGCCCACATCTCCCCCTACGAGCATGGCACCTACAGCAACCACGAAGCCCTCCGCACTCGTAAGCTGCTGGTTCACAAGGACGAAATTCGACGCCTGATCGGCAAAACCCAGCAGCGAGGCTTGACCCTCATCCCTATCCGGCTCTACTTCAAGAATGGACGCGTCAAAGTGGAGGTTGCGTTGGCCAAGGGCAAACAACTGTGGGACAAGAGGGAGACCGAGCGCCGGCGAACCGCCGACCGCGAAGCTCGTGAAGCCATGCAGAGAGCCCGCAAAACGGGCTGACCCCGCACCAATCCGCTCCCTTCCTGGCCCGCACCAATCCACAGGCGCGTTATTTGTTATTCTTGCCAGCTATGAAAATCATGCTCTCCTTCGTTCCCCCCAACCAGATTGAATCTGAGTGCCTTGTGGTAACCGTCCTTGATGACTCGGAGAACGCCAAGCCCGCGCCCAGGGTGGTGACCAGCGATTCCGCCATTCGCGCGGCGGCGCAGGAGTTGATCGCCGGGGGAGAGGTCACAGGCAAGTCCGGCGAGACCACCCTCCTGCACAAGCCTGCCGGTCTGAAGGCCCGGCGCCTCCTGCTAATTGGAGGAGGCAAGGCCAAGAACTTCAATTCCTACGAACTCCGTAAGCTTGCCGGCACGGCGGTGCGCTTCCTCAAGGCACGGGGCCTGCGCAGCTTTGCCTTTGCCGAGCCCGATATCGCGCCCGGCGCAACTGACGCTGTCAAAGCCACCGTGGAAGGCGCGTTTGTGGGAAACTTCGATTCCGACTTCTACAAGAGCGACCGCAAGGACCAGAGCATCGACGAGCTGACGATTCTTCCCACCGCTCCCCAGAGCCCGGCGCTGGAAACCGCCGTGACCGAGGGCCGGATCATCGGCGAATCGCAGAATTTCACCCGCACCCTGGTCAACGAGCCCGGCAACCGCATGACCCCCACCATTCTCGCTGACCGTGCCCGCAAAATGGCAGAAGCGGTTGGCCTGCAATGCGAGGTGTACGGCCCGGAAAAGATCAAGGAAATGAAGATGGGCGCCTTCTGGAGTGTGGCCCAGGGTTCCGACGAGCCGCCGGCGCTCATTGTTCTGCGTTACGAACCCGCCGGCGCCCCGGAGAAACCGGTGCTCGGGCTCGTCGGCAAAGGAATCACCTTCGATACCGGCGGTATCTCCATCAAACCCGCAGACGGCATGGAGAAGATGAAATACGACATGGCCGGAGGCGCCGCCATGTTGGGCGCCATGCGCGCCATCGCCCTGCTCAAGCCCAGGGTGAAAGTTACTGCTATCGTGCTCGCGACCGAGAACATGCCATCGGGTAAAGCCCAGAAGCCCGGCGACGTGCAGATTGCCATGTCGGGCAAGTCGATTGAGATCATCAACACCGACGCCGAGGGCCGCCTGGTTCTCGCCGACGGACTCCACTACGCCCGCCAGCTTGGCGTCACTCACCTGATCGATGCCGCAACCCTTACCGGCGCCTGCGTGGTCGCCCTCGGTCACGTCAATGCTGGGATCTTCGCCAACGACGACGCTATGTACGACCGCTTCCGCCGCGCTCTGGACCGTGCAGGAGAAAAAATGTGGCGCCTGCCCCTCGATCCCGACTACCAGGAGATGATCAAGTCCAGCATCGCCGACATCGTCAACAGCGGCGGCCGCTGGGGCGGCGCGGTTACGGCGGCGATGTTCCTGAAGGAGTTCGTCGGCGATACTCCCTGGCTCCACCTCGACATCGCCGGCACCGCCTGGGTCGATGACCCCAAGGGCTGGATCGCCAAGGGTCCCTCTGGAATCGCGGTGCGCTCGATTGTGGAGTTCGCCAAGGATTTGAGTTCCGGAACCTAGGCCTGCCGATCATACGCAGACAGGTCCCACCCTGCTCGAAAACGTAACTGGGCGAGACCACAGGCACTTCGCCGGAAATGCAGGCCTTCCCATTCCGTTACCTGCCCGCGTTACGTCCGTCATTAGCGCCCAGTCGTGTACTTCGCCTAGCATGAGGTGCGGGAAAAGCATATCTCGACCAGCCTTGAGCGCCACCAGCCCACCGCCGTCGAAGCCGCGCTGGAACACGCAGCGCCGCTTCGCGCGTTTTGCTGTGGCTCTGCCGGTCAGCGTGGAGCAACCGGCATCGCTTGGCCCGATCGCGGAAGGGCGCATTCTGGATCTCGGCTTGGGCGGCCTGCGCTGTGCGCTTCCCATCAGCCTTCGCCTCGGCCAGCAGGTGTGGCTGGTATTCAGTCTGCCGGGACGCAGCCAGACGCTGCGCATTCTCGGATGCGTCCGCTATTCCGCTCAAGGGCTTCACGGCATCGAGTTTCTCAGCGACACGGTGGAGCAGCGCAACCTTATCCGCAGCTTTTGCTCTGCGCTGCTGCCGCTGGTCGAGTAAACCCAAACGCCTGACCCAGCTGGCAGCCCCTCATTGCCGTGCTCACCGCAGCGCTTTTCCCTTGTAGGTGGCCTTGAACCAGATGGAGAGCGCCACCAGCACCGCCGTCACCAGATTGGCCAGGATCATGGCGTTGGCGCGAATGGCCACCCCGTAAGAGAGCCAGAGCAGAATCCCCGCTAAGTAAACAAACAGCATTCCGTAAGAGAGGTCATCACCACCCTGCCTGCGGATCTTTATGACCTGCGGCAGGAAGGACACGGTGGTGCACACCGCCGCCAGCATCCCGAGCGAACCCGTCAAGATTGAGGATGGCATAGAAATCCTGCCCACAGTGTCTACTTCCTGCTTGCGGGATTCGCAAGGGCGGGTGCCGCTCTGCCGCATCCGCCCTGCCCACACTGGGAATTCACCCAAGGTTGCTCCCGTGAATGAATTTTCCGTTTTAGCTGAAATGGAAAATCCTGCCGCAGAACCAGGAACACTGCGAGTCCGGTTACCTGACCGAGTGTTACATCCACAAGCTCGGGTCAGGCGATCACTGAATTGTTAAAGAAATACTTGAGCCGCTTCGAATCGCGGCGGCTCTTTTTGCTGCTCAGAAGCCCCTGGGGAGCCGGCAGGGTGCGAAGACGCGTGCGCCTGCCCGGCGAACCCTCCCCTACATCACCGGCGGGGTGCTGATGCCCATGACCGCCAGCACGCGAATCAGTTCCCGCCGGACCACGGCCGCTGTCGCCAGCAGGAATCTCTGGCGCACCGGGTCGCTCGCCGTCAGGATGTGGTGCCGGTGGTAGAAATTGTTGAACAGCTGCGCCAGCTGAAAGGCGTGTTTGGCAGCATACGCAGGCTCGGTGGTAGTGATGCACTGCTCCACTACGTAGGAGGTTTTCGACGCCGCGAGCCACAGCTCCCAGATCTCCGTCCCGGTCTCGCCCTCCAGCGCATCGCCGAACTCGATCGCTTCAGCCAGGACCTGCTCCGGGCTGATGCCCGCTTTGCGGAATATGTTGCTGGCCCGGACCACCGCATACTGCACGTAGGGCCCCGTTTCGCCCTCGAAGCTCAAGGCTTCCTTGAAGTCAAAGGCGATCACTGAGGTCTTGGTGAACTTCAGCATGAAGTAGCGCAGGGCTCCAACCGCGATCTGGGTAGCAACGTCCTTGCGCTCCGTCTCCCTCAGGTCGGGATGGCGAACGTCCACTTCCTTCTGAGCGGTCGCGATCAGCCGGTCGATCAGGTCGTCCGCCTTCACGCCGAACCCGCGCCGCCCAGAGACCTCGATGAACGCCTTGCCCATTTCGTCTTCCGAGAGCGGATATCCCAGCTCTTCCGCGCAGCGCGGCGTCAGCGCCACCATTTCGTAAGAAAAGTGCGTGTAGTGATCCGCCGCTTGGGTGTAGCCCATGCCCCGCAACGCCTCAATCACGGTGTTCTGGGCCTCCGACTGGCGCGTGTCGATCACGTTGTAGACCGCTCTTACGTCGCCGAAGTGTGGATGTTCGGGTTCGCCGTGCTCGGCGGAGATCCAGCACTCCAGGCCGCCCGGATAACGGTAAAACTTGCCATAGCCGAAATCTCTCCCCAGCAATCCGAACTTCCACAGGTGATAAGCGATGTCCTTTCCCACGTAACCCACCGTCCCGTTGGAGCGCACGATCACTTTGGTGTCTTCGTCGGTCAACTCTTCCGGCTTCTTGCCCATGGCTGACGGGCGCTTCATCACCCAGCAGCCGGCATTCTTGCCCTGGTTCTCGAAGTAGAGCACGCCCTTCTGCTTCATCTGCTCAAAGGCCAGGCTCCAGAAATTCAGGTGCAAGATTTCGCTCTCGCGCGGCAGGAAGTCGTATTCGATTCCCAGCCGGTCCATGGTCTCCAGGTGACGGCGCAAAACGGCGGTAGAGATCAGGTCGGCCATCGCGGCAATTTCATCGTTCCCTTGCTCGATGGCGTGCAGCACCTCGGCCCGCTTGGCGAGGTTGCCCCGGCTTTGTTCGTACCAGGAGGAAGTGCGGGCGTACACGTCCCAGCAGATATAGTCGAAGCGCGGACTCTGCTCGATCAGCCTTTCGATATCCGAGGGGTCGCGCTTTTCCAGCTCACGGAACCCGACCACCACGTCTGCCACCTGCACCCCGGTATTGTCGATGTAGTTCTGCACGTCCACGGGAAAGCCGCTGAAGCGGAGCAGGCGCACAAAGGTGTCTCCTAGGACGGCATTGCGCAGATGCCCGATGTGCGCTGCTTTGTTGGGGTTGATGCTGCTGTGCTCCACCAGGATCTTGACCTTGGACGCCTCGGGGAGCGCTGCGACTTCTCCGCCGCGGGCCACCAAAGTGGCCATTTCCGCCCGCTTCAGTCGGGCGTTGATGTAGCCCGCGCCGGCAACCTCCAGACCCTGAAAACCAGGCACCTCGCCCACACCGCCGACGATCTCCTCGGCGATCTTTCGCGGCGCCTTGCGCAGCTTCTTCGCCAGTTCAAAGGACAGCGGCAGTGCATACTCCCCAAGTTCGACGCGGGGAGGCTGCTCGGTGATGATCCCGCCCAACTCGATTTCGTACTTCTGGCGGAGAAAATCGCGAACCCGATCGTTCAGAACCTGCTGGAAGTGACGATACAAGCGACAGGAGCCCTCGTAAGCTACTGAAGAAAAAAGCGATTATAACAAACCCGCCGCGGCCCTCGGTTTGACGCAACTTGGCCCTCACCCTATGATGAAAGTTTCTCGCCAAGGCGTGTCCGCGGCCTTATAAGGAAGACCGCGAGCCGCGGACAAGATCGCAGGAATGAGTATGCGAATCGCGTATCTCCAGTGCTTTTCCGGTATCAGCGGCGACATGTTTCTGGGCGCCCTCATCGATGCCGGAGTCTCGCCGGCGCTGCTGACCGAGACCGTAGCAGCCCTCGCGCTGGATGCTCGCCTGGACATCTCGCGGGTGGATCGCGGCGGCATCACCGCCACCAAGGTGGATGTTTGGGTCGGCGGACAAAAAGATCAGCCCCGGGACGAGTATTGGCGCATCCGCCGGGACCAGCGTGTTCATGAGCGCGTCCACGGGCACGCGCATTCAGAACCGCACCTCCATGATCTTCGCGCTGACCCGGAGCACCAGGACGATGCTCTCCATGGCGAGCATGTCCATGGACGCGGCCTGAAGGAGATCAAGGAAATCATTCAGCATGCTGCCCTCAGCGAGCCGGCGAAGCAGCGGGCGATCGCGATCTTCGAGGCGCTTGCCCGGGCGGAAGCCCGCGTCCACAACTCTAATCTCGAGGATGTGCACCTTCACGAAGTGGGCGCGGTGGATGCCATCGTGGACATCGTGTGCGCGGCGGTGGGCAGCGAGGCCCTGGGAGTGGAGCAGTGGATCTGCTCGCCGCTGAATGTTGGCGGAGGAACCGTCGAGTGTGCCCACGGGCGCCTTCCGGTCCCGGCTCCGGCGGTGATCGAGCTGCTGAAGGGCGCTCCCATCTATTCCTCGGACATTCAGAAGGAACTGGTCACGCCCACCGGTGCAGCAATTGTCAGCGTGTTGGCCACCCGGTTCGGGGAGCTGCCGCCGCTGCGCATTGCGGCCGGCGGATACGGCGCTGGCTCGCGCGATCTTCCTGGCTTCCCCAATGTCCTGCGGCTGATTGTCGGCGAGGCCGTTCAGGAATCGCAGCTGGGGAAGGAGACCGTCTCGGTACTCGAGGCCAACCTGGACGACCTCAATCCCCAGGTGTTCGGTTATGTGATGGAGCGCCTGCTCGAGGAGGGCGCGCTGGACGTGTTTGCCACCCCTGTGCAGATGAAGAAGAACCGGCCCGCCACCGTGCTGACTGTGCTGGCTCAGCCGCAGGACGCTGAGCGTTTGACCCGGCTGATCTTTACGGAAACCTCCACCCTCGGCGTCCGAATGCGCGAAGAGCGGCGCGAAGTCCTGGTGCGCCGTTCCCTGCCCGTCAAAACGCCGTGGGGCGAGGTGCGCATGAAGATCGCCAACCTCAACGGCACGGTCATGAACTATGCGCCGGAATATGAAGACTGCCGGCGTATCGCCTCGGAGCGCGGAGTGCCTCTCAAAAGCGTGATGCAGGAGGCAGTCCGCGCGTACCTGGACCTGCAGAATGGATAGAAAGTTCTACCTTACAACCCCGATCTATTACGTCAATGCCCGTCCGCACATCGGGCACACTTACACCAATATTGTGTGCGATGTAATCGCCCGCCGGCAGCGTATGCTTGGGGTTGACACCTGGTTCCTGACTGGGACGGACGAGCATGGCTTGAAAATCGAGCGCGCGGCCGCTGCGCGCGGCATCACCCCCCAGGCGCTGGTCAATGAAGTTTCGGCCGAGTTCCGCAGCCTCTGGGACCGCATGGGCATCACCTACGACGACTTCATCCGCACCACCGAGGAGCGTCACAAGCGCGGAATGCAGGAGCTGTTTCGCCTCTTGCAGAAGAACGGCTACATCTACAAGGGCTCTTACAGCGGTCAGTACTGCGTGTTTGACGAGCTGTACGTGGATGCGGTGGGCCCGGGCGCGCCCTGCCCCGAATGCGGGCGGCTTACGGAAACCGTCAGCGAGGAGAACTACTTTTTCAAGCTCTCCGCTTTCGCCGACCAGTTGCTTCATCTCTACACCAACCAGCCGGACTTCATCCGTCCGGAGACCCGCCGCAACGAAGTGATTTCCTTTGTCCGCGGCGGCCTGCGCGATCTTTCCATCAGCCGCAGCACCTTCAAGTGGGGGATACCCGTCCCCGACGATCCCCAGCACGTGATCTATGTCTGGCTGGATGCGCTCAGCAACTACATCACGGCTATCGGCTTCGGATCTCCCGAAGCCGGCGAGCGCAGCAATTTTGAAAAGTGGTGGCCGGTCGATCTGCACATGATCGGCAAAGAGATCGTGCGCTTCCACTGCGTTTATTGGCCGGCATTTCTCATGGCGGCGGGCCTGCCCCTTCCCAAGAGCATCATGGCCCACGGCTGGCTCCTGTTTGAAGAAAGCAAGATGTCGAAGTCGCGGGGAAATATCGTTCGCGCCGAGACCATTCTCGATGTGCTGGGTGCCGATGCCCTGCGTTATTTCCTGTTGCGCGAAATCGTCTTCGGTCAGGATGGGTCTTTCTCCTTCGATGCCCTGGTGCAGCGCTTCAATTCCGATTTGGCCAACGACTTGGGAAACCTGGCCAGCCGCACCCTGACCATGATCGCTCGCTACTTCGATCAGCAGGTTCCCTATCCCTCGGCTGCGGCGGCGCGGACGCCGGCCGACAACGCCATCGCCGAACTGGCCGCCCGCACCATCCGAGAGACCAGCGCGCTCTTCGACCAGTACCAGTTTTCACGGGCGCTGGAAACCGCGTGGAGCCTGATTGCAGCGGTGAACAAGTACATCGTCGAGAACGAGCCCTGGAACCTGGCCGAAAAGAACGATGAGAGCAGCCGGGCGCGCCTGGCGACCGTTCTCTACACCTCCGCCGAGGCGCTGCGCATCGTCACAGCCTTGGTCCACCCCGTGATTCCCGATTCCACCGCGCGGATCTGGTCGCAACTGGGGCTGGGCGACATCCGGAAGTTTCGCCTGCCCGAACTGAAGTGGGGACAGCTGGGCCTCGGCACTCGGATCGGCAAGGTCGAGCCTGTGTTTCCGCGCGCCGACAAAACCGCGGTCGAAAGGATGCAGCAATTGGAGGAACAGGAACGCAAGCCCGCTGCCGAACCCTTAGCAACTGCCCTCGCCCCGGCGGTGGAAGTCCAGCCCTCAATACCGGCCGCCACGCCTGTGCTGGACGGCAACAGGATCAAGATTGACGATTTCATGAAGGTGGAGCTGCGGGTGGCGCAGGTCAGGACCGCGGAAAAGGTCAAGGGTGCGGACAAGCTGCTGCGCCTGGAGGTCGATCTTGGCGGCGAGGTTCGCCAGATTGTCGCCGGCATCGCCAAGGCCTACGAACCGGAGCAGTTGATTGGACGCAAGATCGTGATCGTCGCCAACCTGGAGCCTCGCAAGCTTCGCGGCCTGGAGTCGAACGGCATGCTGCTGGCCGCCTCCATCGGCGAAGAAGGCCGGCCCGTGCTGGCCGGCTTCCTGGAGGATGTGCCGGTGGGAGCCAGGCTAAAGTAAGACAGGGATTTCACCAGGCGCTCATGTTCGTCGATTCCCATTGCCACTTGGATGGCCCCCGCTTCCAGTCCGACCGCGATCAGGTCCTGGCGCGCGCCCAGCAGGCCGGTGTCGCAGCCTTGCTGGTGATCGGCAATGGCGACGGCCCGGACGACCTCGACTGCGCCCTGAAGCTGGCCGAAAACTCCGCGCCCGGACCGGCCATCTACGCCACCCTCGGCATTCACCCGCACGAAGCGCGCCTGGCATCGGAGGAACACTTCGCGCGCATGAAGCAGTTGGCCCGCAACCCAAAGGTGATCGCGTGGGGCGAGATCGGCCTCGACTATTTCTACAAACACTCACCGCGGGAGGTGCAGCGGCAGGTCTTCATCCGCCAGATGGAGTTGGCGCGTGACGCGGAACTGCCCATCGTCATTCACTGCCGTCCATCGGAGAGCAGCGATGATGCCTGGGCCGACTGCCTGCTCCTGATCCGAGAGCACTGGGCATCGAGCGGGCTGGGGGGCGTGCTCCATTGCTTCACCGGAGAGAAGTCGCACGCGCGCACGGCATTGGACCTGGGCTTTGTCATCTCCTTCGCCGGCAATGTGACCTATCCCAAGGCCGAGAACATAAGGGAGGTTGTCCGCATGGTGCCGCTGGACCGCATGTTCATCGAGACCGATTCCCCCTACCTGGCCCCGGTTCCCTATCGCGGCAAGCGCAACGAGCCTGCCTTTGTGGTAGAAACGGCCCGCCAGTTGAGCGAATTGCGCGGCATTAGCCGCGAAGAAGTTGGCCGGATCACCAGCGAGAATTTCTACCGCTTCTTCAGCCTGACAAATCACCCGTCAG
The DNA here is from genome assembly GCA_035319065.1 of Terriglobales bacterium. Classification (GTDB taxonomy): domain Bacteria; phylum Acidobacteriota; class Terriglobia; order Terriglobales; family Acidobacteriaceae; genus DASPRM01. The sequence goes on along the minus strand of DATHDM010000188.1, from coordinate 5,840 downwards.
CCAACCCAGGCTCTTAGCGTAAACTGGATAGAGCCATGCCCGACAACACATTCGACATCGTCAGCAAGATTGACCTGCAGGAGGTCAGCAACGCCATCCAGAATGCGCTCAAAGAGATCCACACCAGGTTTGATCTGAAGGGTTCCCATTCCAACATCACTCTCGACGGCAAAGACGCCGTCATCCTGGCCTCCTCCGACGACTACAAGCTCAAAGCGGTGAATGAAATCCTGCAGGCGAAGCTGGTCAAGCGCGGTGTTCCCTTGAAGGGCCTAAGCTATGGCCCGATCGAACCCGCCGCGGGCAGCACCGTACGCCAACGAATCACCCTGCAACAGGGAATTCCAGTGGAAAAGGCCCGCGACATCGTCAAGACCATTAAGGATTCCAAGAAGAAGGTCCAGGCATCCATCCAGGGGGACCTGGTGCGGGTTTCGGGGAAGGATCGCGACACCCTGCAGGAGATCATTGCCCTGCTGAAGCAGAGAGATTTCGGCATCGACATGCAGTTCACGAATTACCGGTCGAGCTGAGCCGTGACCCGGCCGGTGCCTGGATAGCTTAAGAAATCGACAGCGGATGGCAAGCTTGGGGACATCAGCAACCACGAACGCGAAAGAAGTCTTTGATCTGCTCCGCGACGACCTCGCGGCAATCGAGCACGAGTTTGGCCGCGACACCGTTTCCGAGGTGCCGGTCATCACCGAGATCGGCGAGTACCTGCGCGCCGGCGGCGGCAAGCGCCTGCGTCCCGCCCTGCTGTTGCTTTCCGCTAAGCTCTTCCACAAAACAGGAAGCAGCCCGGTCAAGCTGGGCGCAGTAGTCGAGATCATTCATACTGCTACGCTGGTCCATGACGACATCATCGACGAGGCCCAGACTCGCCGTGGCCGCGCCGCCGCCAATACTCAGTGGGGCAACTCCAAGTGCGTTCTCGCCGGCGATTGGCTCTACATGCAGGCGTTCAAAGTCGCCGTGCAGGAGCGGAACTTTCGCGTCCTCGACGTGCTGATCGGGCTCACCCAGCAGATGGTGGAAGGCGAGCTGTTGCAGATGGAGAAGCTCGGGCGCTGCATCTCCCTGCCCGAGCACTTCGACCTCATCTACCGCAAGACGGCCTGCCTGTTCTCGGTGTGCATGCGGCTGGGCGGGATTTTGGGCAACGCCACTCCCGACCAGGAGGATCGCATTGCTTCCTACGGACGTAGTCTGGGGATGGCCTTCCAGATCGTCGACGACGTGCTCGACCTGACCGCCAGCGAAGATGTCCTGGGAAAGCCCGTGGCCAGCGACCTGCGCGAAGGCAAGGCCACAATGGCGGTCATTCACGCCCTCGAGCGCTGCTCTCCGCAGGAGCGCAGGGCCATCGAAACAGTTCTCCGGGAGCGGGCCTTCAATGGGGTTACACATCCTCAGGTGCTGGCCGTGCTGCAACGCTACGGCTCGCTCGACGCGGCCATAGCCTGCGCCAACCAGTACGCCGAGGATGCACGCAAGGCGATCTGCAGCTTTCCCGATTCCGAGATCAAGCGGGCGCTGACCTGGGTGCCCGACTTCGTGGTGGCCCGCGAAAAGTAAATCTTCGGCCGGCCAGCGGCGTTTGCATTTTCGGTTCCCGCACGCCGGAAATGGTACTTTCGTGTGCACCAAACTAAGTAACAAACCGGCGTGCCGGGTTTGCCGCGCAGCGTGGTAGGCTTCGATTGCTCTGGGATTCTTGCTCACCCTTGAGTGGGCCTGAAAAATAACAACTTCCGTAGGCTGCTGATGACCTTCGAGGCGCTCTCCGACCTGGGGTCATTGATGACAGCCGACCGCGATTTCCGCGAGACCGCCGGTTCCGTCCTCACCGCCCTGATGGAGGCGGTGGACGCGGCGGAAGCCGCCCTTTTCCTGTTTCGCGACAAGCCGGCCATGCTGGCCTCGATTGCCGCCCGCGGATTTCAGGCTTTTCCCCCGCAGGCCGTCATTCCGCTCCTCCCCAAACACGTCCATGCCCTGGTTTCCCTTCGCGGACCGCAGCCGCTTACCGCCAAGAATTATGAAGGATTCCTCAGCGCCAACGGCAACATCGCCCCCGAATTGTTCAAGTGCGTTGTTCCCCTGCTGGTGAGCGGCAAACTGGTGGGCATGCTGGCGCTCGGACAACGCCAGGCGGAAGGCAGTTACAGCGACGATGAACTGGACGCGCTGCGCATGCTCTGCCATTACGTCGCGCTTGCGGTTCACAATTACACGCTGACAGACTCCCTCTCGCAGCGCGTGTCCGAGCACCTTCGCCTGCTGGCTTCGGTGCAGAATTTCTACGACACCGCGCTGGAGACCTTTGCCAGCGCTATTGACGTGAAGCACGTTCACATCCGTGGGCACTCCCTGCGGGTGGGTCGCTATGCGGCCGCGGTGGGCGAGGCGATGGGCATGGAAGCCCCCGAGGTGGCGGGCCTGCGCGCCAGCGGCTATCTGCACGACATCGGCAAGGTCGCCGTCGATAAGGCTCTGTTTGGCAAGCCCAGTGCGCTCAATGCCGACGAGTTTCGCGAGATGGCCGACCACACGGTGATCGGCCACCAGATCGTTTCCGGTGTGCAGTTCCCCTGGCCAAAGGTTGCCGAGGTGGTGCGCAATCATCACGAGCGCGCCGACGGCAGCGGCTATCCCGACCGCCTGCACCTGGACGAGATTGCTTTGCCCGCTCGCGTCATCGGCCTGGCCGACACCTTCGACGCCATGACCAGCGAACGCCCCTACCGGCACTCCCACAGCATCGGAGAGGCGCTCAGCGAGATTGTGCGCAATACGCCCGGAAAGTTCGATCCGACGGCCGTGCAGGCTCTGCTCATCCAGGTGCGGCGCGATGCTTCCGGGCGAAACAAGAGCAAGTTCCTGGATGAGCGCGTGATTTGCAGCATCGGGCCCACCGATGTGGATGCCCTGGCTTCCGCCCTGAACCACAAGTTGACCAACGGACGGGTTTACACCGCGTAGCTCGAGTCACAGTCTCCAGAGCCAAGTACAGAAAATACCCCGACCGCCTAGCACCACCGTAACGCAACAATTCCCCCATGGCGGGGTTGATAATGGCTGAATTCCCACGGGTGGATGATGGCCTCCATGCCCTTGCGACGAAAGCAACTTCTCGCCGGCCTGCTGGTGCTGTGCCTGGCGGCCTCCACCACACTTGTTTCCGCCGGCAACAAGAAAAAGGACAAAAAGAAAAAGGGCGCGGTGGCCGAGGCCCAGATGGACGACCGCCAGCGCGCCCTGCACGTCCTGAATCGCTTCACCTTTGGCCCCCGCCCGGGAGATGTCGAGAGCGTCACCGCCATGGGTGTGGACAAGTGGTTCGACCTGCAGCTCCACCCTGAAAGGATTGACGATTCCGCCCTTCAGACCCGGCTTTCCCCGTTTCGCAGCCTCGACATGGATACGCGGACGCTGGTCGAAAACTTCCCCCCGCGGCAACTGGTGCAGGCGGTCATGAATGGGAGGGCGTCGCTGCCCTCCGACCCCACCAGGCGCGCCATCTACGAATCACAGATACAGAAAATCGAAGATCAGCAGGCTCGCAAGCAGGCCAAGGGCGACACTGCCTCCCCCGGAAATGGAGATGCGCAGCCACAACCGCCGCAGGCGCCGGGAACCGGCAATCAAGCTGACGCTTCCGCCGCCGATCAGGCCAGCGAACAACAGAAAGCGGCACAGCGCGAAGCCCGCATGTATGCTGACCTGAAGTATGAAGAACTCATGGCGCTGCCTGCGGACAAGCGCATGCAGGCGATCCTGAAGATGGATCCGCAAGACCGCGAGCGCCTCGCTCGCGCGCTCCGCCCCGAAGACCGGGAGCAGTTGCTGGCCTCCCTCACCCCCGATCAGCGCGAGACCGTGATGGCCTTGGCCAATCCCGAGCAGGTGGTGGTCAACGAGCTCCAGCAGGGCAAGATTCTCCGCGCCGCTTACAGCGAGCGCCAGCTGCAAGAGGTGTTGACTGATTTCTGGTTCAATCACTTCAACGTTTTCATCGGCAAGGGTCCCGACCGTTATCTGCTCACCTCCTATGAGCGCGATGTGATCCGCCCGCATGCCCTGGGCAAATTCAAGGACCTGCTGGTGGCCACGGCCAAGAGTCCGGCCATGCTGTGGTACCTGGATAACTGGGACAGCGTGGGTCCCGACTCCGAGTTCGCCAGGTATGGAAATCGCCCGCCCCGCAACGACGCTGTGTTCCGCCCGCGCCGTCCCCATTTCGGCGGACCCTTTGGCGGGCCAGTGATGTCTCCGGTCCCCAAGCCGCCTGCGCCTCGTCCGCAAACCGGACAGCAGCAGCAGAAAAAGCAGCAGAAGGGTCTGAACGAGAACTACGCCCGCGAACTGATGGAGCTGCACACGCTGGGCGTGGACGGTGGCTACACGCAGAAGGACGTCACCGAGGTGGCGCGCGTCTTTACCGGCTGGACGCTGCGCGAGCCGCGCCGCGGCGGCGGGTACGAATTCGATGAGCGCAAGCACGAACCCGGCAACAAGGTGGTGCTGGGCCTGAAGATCAAAGACGACGGCGAAAAAGAAGGCATGAAGGTGCTGGAGATGCTGGCACACCATCCCTCGACCGCCAAGTTCATCTCCACCAAACTGGCTACCCGCTTCGTCTCCGACGATCCCCCGCTGGCGATGGTGAACCGTATGGCCGACGCCTTCCTCAAGAGCGACGGCGATATCCGTGAAGTCCTGAAGACCATGGTTGACTCGCCGGAGTTCTGGACGCCCACCGCTTATCGCGCCAAGGTCAAAACGCCGCTGGAATTCGTTGCTTCGTCAATTCGGGCCACAGGCGCCGACATTACCAACGCCATGCCGCTGGTGCAGACGCTCAACCGCATGGGCATGCCACTCTATGGGCAGCAGCCTCCGACTGGCTATCCGATGAAAGCGGAAGCCTGGGTAAACTCATCGGCGTTGTTGAATCGCATGAACTTTGCGCTGCAATTGGGTAGTGGCCGCATGCGGGGGGTGGAGCTGGATGCCTCGCGATTGCTGGGCAGCCTGGCTCCCACGACGGCCGAACAGGCAGTCGGTTCGCTCGAAAGCGTGCTGCTCGCCGGGGACGTTTCCCCACAGACCCACGCCACCATCGTGAAGCAGCTCTCCGATCCGCAGGTCACGGGCCGGGTGCTGGACGACACCCTGCGCCCGCCGAACATCGGCGTGATCGCGGGACTGATTCTGGGATCGCCGGAATTTCAGCGGCGGTAGAGTCGCGGGTGGTGCGCGGCCGGCTTGTGCCAAGACGCAGGTGCGGAGACGCGAGATTCTCAGTTTCGAAGCCGCCGGGTGACCGGCACAGGATGTAATTTATGTCGATTACGCGCAGAGTATTCCTGAAGGGTGGCGCCATGGCGATCGTCGGCACCGCCGCGGTCCCCAGCTTCCTGTCGCGCGCGGTTTACGCCGCCGAGAGCGTTCCCAACGGCCGCAAGCGCTTCGTCGTGATCTTCATGCGCGGTGCGGCCGATGGCCTGAACATCGTGATTCCCCATGGCGAACCCTCGTACTACTCCATGCGGCCGTCAATCAGCATTCCGCAGCAGCAGGTGATCGATCTGAACGGCATGTTTGGCTTGCATCCGGCGCTGGCGTCTTTCAAGCCCCTCTGGGACCAGGGGCATCTCGCGATCGTGCACGCCGCCGGATCTCCCGATCCTACGCGTTCGCACTTCGACGCTCAGGACTACATGGAGTCGGGCACCCCGGGCTACAAGAGCACCGAGGACGGCTGGCTGAACCGTTGCCTGCACGCTCCCCACGCCGACGACAAGGGCTCCGCCTTCCGCGCGGTTGCGCTGGGC
>DATHDM010000187.1:0-2330 GCA_035319065.1 Terriglobales bacterium | reverse complement strand
GGCCGAGGAGGCTCGGGTGCGGAGCAAGGCGCTCACTCCCTACCTGCTGAAGGAGCTGGCCAGAATCAGCAATGGCCGAACCCTGGCGGCGAACCAGGCGCTGCTGGTGAACAACGCCCGCGTGGCCGCGGCCACGGCGGTGGCGTACAGCCGGAAGTAGAAAGCCGCCTCAGCCGCAGAGGTCTGAGCCGGGACGTAACAGTGCGCGCCGTGGAGAGACAGCCCCCTTTTAATCAACGATATATCTGCCTGCCAGTCAATAGGTTACGCCACGCTATTTTGCGCTTGCCAAGGCCCCTACCTTGGGTCTAAACTAACTAACCAGTTAATTAAATTATGGCCAGCGCTACCGCCAAAACCAAGGCCGGCTCCCGCGGCATGCCGGAGAAAACCCGGGCCGCGATTCTGAAGGCCGCAGTACGCGAATTCTCCGAGCACGGCGTAGCCGGCGCCCGCACCGACGAGATCGCCCGCGCCGCCGGGGTCAACAAAGCCCTGCTCTATTACTACTTCCACGACAAAGAGGCGCTCTACGGAGCGGTGCTGGACAACGTGTTCTCCAGGTTGGTGAGCACGGTCTTTCCTATCCTGGACAGCGACCTGCCGCCCGGCGACAAGATCATCCGCTACGTGGGCGCTTACTTCGACTTTGTCGCTACCTCGGTCGGCAGTTCGGCGATGCTGCCGCGCCTGGTGCAGCACGAGATGATGCGCGCCGGGCGCAATCGCTCTCCCCACTTGAAACACCTGGTCGAGCACTATTTCCTGCCGCTGTTTCAGCGCGTCACCGCAACATTGCGGCAGGGCATCGAAGCGGGAGAATTCCGCCCCATCAAGGTCGAGCACTTCGTGCCTTCGATGATTGCAATCACCGTCTTCTACTTCAACAGCCTGCCGGTGCTGAGGATGGTGTTGCCGGGAGACCCGCTATCTCCGGAGCGCATCGCGGAGCGGCGAGCAGCCGTGCTGGATTTGATTGCCGCGGCGCTGTTCCGTTCGCCGGAAGCCGCCAGCGAGGCGTTGACGCGCGAGCGCGGCGGAGGGACACAGTGAACCAGCGCGGCAAATTCGGAATCCTGTTGGCGATCATTGTGGTCGCGGCCACGGCTTACTACTTCTATTCCAGCGACCGCAACCGTTCGCTGGTGCTGATCGGCACTGTGGATGCGAACCAGGTGATCGTGAGCGCCAAGATTTCCGGCCGCATCGAGAAGCTGTGTGTGGACGAAGGGACGGAGGTCAAGCAGGGAGACCTGATTGCGCAGCTGGACACGGCGGAGTTGCTGGCGCAGAAGCACCAGGCAGAGGCCACGTACTCCAGCCTGCAATCGCGGGTAGCGGAGTCGCAGGCCATGGAGCAGGCAACTTCGGGATCGACCTCGAGCGATGTTTATAACGCCCAGGCCAAGGTGGAAGCGGCACAAGCGCAGCTGGTGGAAGCGCAGGCCGACCTGGAGCGGCAGAAGCTGGACACGGCGCGCATGGTATCGCTGGCGGACCAGGGCGTGGCTTCGCAGCAGGATCGCGACCGTGCCACGGCGGCCCTGAAGCAGGTGCAGGCGCGGGTGGACTCCCTCCGCCACGAGATGGGGGCCGCCAGGGCAGAGCTGCAGGCCGCGAAGGCGCGCACCCTGCAGGCGAATGCGGCCACCAAGACGGTGGCGGCGAACCGCGCAGCCGCGGTCAGCGCGCAGGCGCAGATTGCGGAAATGGAGGCGCGGCTGAATTACACCACGGTGTATTCCCCGGTCTCGGGGATCGTCTCGGTGCGTGCCGCGCGCGAGGGGGAGGTGGTGAGTCCGGGCACCCCCATCGTAACCGTGGTGGACCTCAGCGACACCTGGGTGCGAGCCGCGATTCCGGAGACCTACGGGACAAAGATTGCGATCGGCGAAAGCCTCCCTGTCCGCCTGCCGTCTGGGGAGGAGGTCACCGGAAAGGTGATCTTCAAGGGCGTGGAGGGTGATTTCGCCACCCAGCGCGACGTGAGCCGCCGTAAGCGCGACATCAAGACGGTGGCTCTCAAGCTACAGATCGACAACAGCCAGCGCAAGCTGGTGCCAGGTCTTACGGCGGAGGTGCTGGTGCCGCAGCAGGTGCTCAAACGCCCGGTCAGCGCGCCCTTCCTGCCCGCACAGGATAAAAACGGAACGGTCTCGCGCAGTGCGGTAGCGGAGAAGAACTGAGTGCTGGGGGAATTCAATCCCAAGAACGGCCAGGGCTCCGCGGCGGTCGCTGTTGGTGGAGACGGGGAGGCAAGTCCTCCGCGCGCGATTGCCGTCGAGGTGAGCCACATCGTGAAGAAATTTGGCGACTTCACCGCGGTGGAC
>DATHDM010000186.1:0-7193 GCA_035319065.1 Terriglobales bacterium | reverse complement strand
GAAGTCGTTGCGGTAAGGGTGGGGCGGCTCGGGATAGCGGCGGCCGCGGGAATCCTCCACCCGCACCGCGTAGTCGGCGAGCATAGCCCAGTCTAGCACCCGAGCGAAGAGTCACGGCATGCTTAGCACTTGGACGATCTTCAGCCGGCGCCCGTTTCGGCCTTTTCAGCCGGTTTTATTACTGTTCTTTGTTTTAGCCCCTGCGGTATAGTTCCCGGACTCCCCTATCACAAGCAAGGCAGATTTGATGGCGACTGTTTCCGTGCCACTAGTCCGTGCAGTCTGGCTCCGCTGGAAGAGCCTTGTGTTCAGCATCATCGGGCTGATGATGGTTTATGTGCTGTTCCACAACGAGCGGTTCCTCATCGACGCCAGAGATCCGGTTTGGAATCACTATCAGCCATTCAAGTGGTGGCTGTTGCCGCATGGTCTGGCGGGAGCCTGCGCCCTGCTGCTGGGCCCGATGCAGTTCTCTGACAGGCTGCGCCAGCGGTTCATCGGGCTGCATCGTGTGGTGGGCCGAGTCTACGTGGCCGGAGCGCTGATCGCGGCGCCGCTCGGTTTCTACATCCAGTACTTTGAGGAGCGCATGGGCGAGCCACGCTCCTTCAGCGTAGCGGCCGCGGTGGACGCCGTTCTTTGGGGGACAACGACTGCTATTGCCCTCTCGTTTGCGCTGCGCCGCAAGATTCCTCAGCACCGCCAGTGGATGACGCGCAGCTACGCCGTTGCCATCGTGTTCCTTGAAGTGCGCGTAATCCTGGGATTGACGGGATGGGAAAAACTGGGCACGGCGGCGGCGGAGACCGTGGTCTGGGTCTGCGTCGCCTTCGCGATTCCCCTGGCGGACATCGTGCTGCAGTGGCAGGACTTCCGGCGAGCCCGTACCCCGGCGGAGGCGAAAAGAGCACCCGGCCGCTTCCTGGACCTAATCGACAATCCTTCCCGCAGATGAATGCCCTGCCTCCCCTGCCCGGCGGGGGCTGCAGTCCCGCATCGGGCAGCAATCACAAAATGCTGTGACTTGCGTAACAGCGCTCTCCGCTGGGGCAGGTAGAATGTTGATATTGAAAATGATTTTCAATTTCTTAAGGTCTTCTTAGAAAGGCTCTCCTGACTCTCATGGCGGCTGAATTCATCCTTCTGGCGGAGCTGAACGAAGGCGAGCGCGCCCTGCTTTCCGGGTTGGAGATGCCCGAGGCGGTGGCCGAGCGCCTGATGTGCCTGGGCTTTGTCCCGGGCGTGGAGGTGGTGGCCGGAAAGTGCGCTCCCGGCGGCGATCCTCGCGTCTATTGCGTTGAGGGCAGCCACGTAGCGCTGCGCCGCGAGACCTCGCAGCGCATGCGTGGCCGGCGCCTGGAGTCGAGCGGCGAAGGCGACAAGCAATGAGCCCGATGGAGTTCACCCTCGAGGCGCCGCTCCCGGCCCAGGCGAACCCGGTTTCCATTCTCTCCTCCCGCATTCAGTCCATCGCGGTAGTGGGTCCCCCTAATTCCGGCAAAACCACCCTGTTCAACCGCCTCACCGGGTTGCGGCAGCGGGTTGCGAACTTCCCCGGTGTCACGGTTGAGCATCACGTCGGCTACCTGCGCAACCGTCAGGGCGAGGAGATCGCGGTCATCGACCTGCCCGGCATCTACAGCCTCTCCCCCAAATCGGAAGATGAGCGCGTGACGGTCGACGTGCTGAGGGGCAGGATGGCGGGGACGCCGCGGCCGGACGCTATCGTGCTGATCCTGGATTCCACCAACCTGAATCGCCACCTGGTACTCGCCGCACGAGTCATTGCTCTGGGGCTGCCGACGCTGGTGCTGCTGAATCTGGCCGATGCCCTGGCAGCGCAGGGAGGCACGGTGGACGTGCTGGCGCTGGCGCGGCAACTGGGCACGCCGGTGGCGCTGATCGCCGCCGCCCGTGGGGAAGGCATCGAAGTGGTGCAGAACTTCGTCTCTTCGGTGAGTAGCCGGCCCGCCCCGCCCACCCTGCCGGTGCTCAACGATCTGCCGCGCTGCCGAGAGTGGGCGGCGCGCGTGGCCAAGGGCTCGTGCTACAGGCCTCCCGTCCCCTCCGCCTGGGGCCGGCGGCTGGACGCTGTCTTTCTCGACCGCTATGTGGGCCCGCTGGTGTTTCTGGCGGTGGTCATTGGAGTGTTCCAGTGCATCTTCAGCTTGGGACAGCCGCTTTCCGACGGGCTGCGCACTCTGCTCGACGCCCTCGGACAGCGCCTGGGGACGCAGCTGGCCAACGGCTGGCTGAGGTCGCTGGTGGTGGACGGCGCCTGGAAGGGCGTGACCTCGGTCTTGATTTTCCTGCCCCAGATCGTGCTGCTGTTCCTGGTCATTGGAGTGCTGGAAGATTCCGGCTACCTGGCGCGCGCCGCCGTCATCGCAGACCGCACCATGAAGAAAGTCGGTCTGAACGGCAAGGCGTTCATCCCCTTGCTCTCCGCCTATGCCTGCGCCGTGCCGGCAGTGATGGCCACGCGGACCATCGAGGACAAGCGCGACCGCATTGCCACGATTCTGATTGCGCCCTTCATGACCTGCTCGGCGCGGCTGCCGGTGTACACCATGGTGATCGCGGCTTTCATTCCCGATCACCGCCTCCTGGGCCCGTTCCTGGGTGTGCGCGCGGCGGCCATGCTGGGGCTGTACGTGCTCGGATTTGCGGCGGCAGTGGTGACCGCACGCATCCTGAAGTCGTCGATCCTCAAGAGCCGCGACTCGCAATTCATCCTGGAGATGCCCGCCTACCGCTGGCCGACGCTGCATTCGCTGGGGCTGCGCCTGTTGGATCGCTCCAAGGCCTTCCTGGTGCGGGCTGGAACCGTGATTCTGGCCGTCTCGCTCGTGCTTTGGGGGCTGACGCATCTGCCGCTGCATCACGGCCAACCGCCGGAGATTCAGAACAGCGTGGTAGCCCAGTTCGGCCATGCGCTGGAGCCGGCGATTCGGCCGCTGGGTTTCAACTGGAAGATCGGCGTCGGGCTGGTGACCTCGATCGCGGCGCGCGAGGTGATCATCAGCACGCTGGGGACGCTGAATGGCCTCGACCCCGCGCAACAATCGGTGAGCCTGCAGCAGGCGCTGCATAACGAGCTCTCCCTGGCGGGAGCGATGGCCCTGCTGGTGTTCTTCGCCTTCGCCATGCAGTGCACCTCCACCCTGGCGGTGGTGCGGCGCGAGACCAACAGCTGGCGCTGGCCGGCCATCCAGTTCCTGTACATGACGGCCCTGGCTTACGGCGCGGCCCTGGCCGTGTATCAGATTGGAAGTCGGCTGATGGGATAGCGTTGGAGAACTGCAGTCGTCTGCAAAGAAGATGCCCGCGTTGCCGATCCGGCGAGCGCGGGCATCCTCTATCCGGGATCTCCTTTTCCGGATTTACTTGGAATTCTGGTTCTGGCCGGCATTTTCGCGAGCCAGCTTGACGCGCGCCGCATCCAGGTTCTTCTGCACGCGGGCGACTTCGCCGGTGTCCACATCCGCCGGGACCGACTTGTTCCACTCTTCCAGAGCGCGCTCCCAATAGGCCGTGGCCAGCTTCAGCCGGTCGGTCTTCTGGAAGAGTTCGCCCAGGTGAGCCAGCACCGTGGGATCGTTGTTGACGCGCTCATTGGCGCGGCGCAGGTTTTCTTCCGCCAGATCGTAACGTCCCAGCTTGAAGTAGGCCCAGCCCAGCGAGTCGATGTAGGCGCCATTCTGCGGGTCGAGCTGCACGGCGCGCTTGACGTAGCCTAAAGCCTCTTCCAGGCGCGTGCCGCGGTCCGCCAGCATGTAGCCGAGATAGTTGAGCGCGCCGGCATTGTTGGGATCGCGCGCCAGCAGCTTCTTGAACAGCTCTTCCGCCGGGTCGTATTTCTTCTGCCGCTCATACACCGACGCCAGCATGAAGGTGACGTAGTCTTTCTCCTCCGGCTTGCTGGAGAGCTCGTCGGCTTTGGCCAGCGCCTGCTCGGCTTCCGGCCAGCGCTTCAGGCGGCTATAGATCTGGCCCAGGGTCATGTAAGCGTCGCGGTCTTCCGGCGTACCTTTCAACAGCGCTTTGACTTGGGCAATGGCGGTATCCCCCTGTCCCTGATCCGCCAGTTGCATGGCTAATCCGAACTTCAGGCTGCGGTCGTTGGGGAACTTGGCGCTGGCTTCCCGGGCCGTGGCCGTGGCCTGGTTCCACTCCTTGGCCTCGCGATAGGTGTCGATAATCTGCTGGTAGCCGCGGGAGGCGTTCTCGTCGCCCATCTCCAGCATCTTGCGGAAGGTGTCGACGGCTGCCTGCGTCTTGTTCTGATCGCGGTAGATCGCGCCCAGCCTCTCCAGGAAAACGGCGCGGTTGTTGCGATCGCCCGGCTGAGAGCTGCCGTCGGCTTTCTCCGTCTTCTTGATCAGGTCCTGCAGCAGCTTGGTGGCTTCATCGAAGTTGCCCTCTGCCTGGTAGATCACGGCCAGGTTGTAGGGAATTTCAACGGAATCTGGAAACTCGGTGGATGCTTTCTTCAGAGCCTCCAGCGCCAAATCGTACTTGCCGGAGCGGCGGTAGATCTCCGCCATGTGCATGTAGCTCTGCGCGTCGTGGGGATCGGCCTCGACGATGGCCTTATACTGCTCCAGCGCGGCCTCGGTCTGGTTGTCGTTGAGCAGGTTCTGGGCCAGCCCGCGCATCGCGTCCAGATTGTCCTTATCGTCTTCGGTGGCCTTGCGGTAGGCCGCGATGGCGCTCTTGTAGTCCTTCTGCTGCTCGTAGGTGAATCCCAGCGCAGAATAGATCTTGCCGGAGCGCTCCGAATCGGGGATGGAGTTGAGCACCTGGGTGGCGCGTTTGGAGTCGCCCTCCTCGTTGTAGAGGTAGGCGAGCATGGTCACGGCTTCCTCCGAACCCGGTTGCAGCGTGACGGCGGCCTTGAACTCGCTCTCCGCCTTGAGCATGTCATTGTTGGCGCGATAGAGACGGCCCAGCAGCAGGTGATTATCGATGTTGGCGGGCTCGATCTGGACGATCTTCTCGTACTGCTCGATGGCGCGCTTCAACACTTCACTGGACTGGGATCCGGACTGCAGATCGCCGAGGCTGCGCAAGTATATCCGCCCCAGCAGCTTGCGCGCCTCCAGGTTTTTGGGATCGCGCTTCAGAATGTCCTGCGCTTCGTTGACTGCGTCGCGAATGCGTCCGGTCTTGGCGTACAGTTCCGCCAGGCCCGAATTCAGATACTCGGAACTGGGATCGTTCTCGATGGCCAGCCGGTATTCTTCGATGGCTTTGGTCGCCCACTCTCCACTCTGGTAGATGGCGAACAGCTCTTCGTACATGTGTGCCAGCGTGTAGTGGTAGTAGGCGCCAGCGCGATTGGGGCCCCGCTGCGATCCCCCCGCCGCTGGCGCCGGCTTAACCGCGGCGTTATTGGCGGATGGGTTACTGGAGGGTGGCGTGGGGCTGGTCTGCTGGGGCGCAGTTTGCGCAAAAATGCTCAGGCATACGGCCAGCAGCACTACCAATACGGCCATAGAAGTCTTCATGAAATCCCCAGGCGTCAATAAAAAGCGCCCACCAGTTGGATGCCGAACCCCGCCGAGTGGGTATCCCCTATTTTACGCTGCTTTGGCGAGATGAGGACTACTAGCTCTCACTTCCGTAATAATAAAGGCCTCCGCGCGTAACTTGCGCTAGCGGTCCCAGTGGGGATGGGGTTGCCGGGGCGCCGGTGGTGTGTGGCGGCGATTCTTAGTGACGAAAATGGCGCACCGCGGTCAACACCATGGCAAGTCCCAGGCGGTTCGCCGCGTCAATGGCCTCCTGATCACGGACCGACCCTCCCGGCTGAATGATCGCGGTAGCGCCATGACGGGCGATCTCTTCCACTCCATCGGGGAAGGGGAAGAAGGCATCGGAGGCGGCCACGGTCCCTTTCAACGGGAGAACCGCCTTCATCGCTCCGATCTTGCAGGAGTCCACGCGGCTCATCTGTCCGGCGCCCACACCCACGGTCTGCCCATCGCGTGCGTACACGATGGCGTTGGACTTCACGTGCTTGCAGACGATCCAGGCGAAGCGGAGGGCGCGCGTCTCTGCCGCAGTGGGCTGGCGCTGGGTGACTACGCGCAAGTCGGCGTCGGTGAGCGGGCGGACGTCGGCATCCTGCACCAGGAGGCCGCCGGAGATGTTCTTCAGCACCAGCCCCGGAGGCGCCGGGGCCACTTCCACCAGGCGCAGGTTCTTCTTGCTGGCGAACTTCTCGCGCGCGGACTGATCGAATCCCGGAGCCGCGATCGCTTCCACGAACAGCTTGGCCATCTCTGCCGCGGCCTCGCCGTTGATCGGACGATTCACGCCGATCACGCCACCAAAGGCTGAGACTGGATCGCATTCCAGAGCCTTTGTGTAGGCCTCGAGGAGATCGCTTCCCGTGGCCGCGCCGCAGGGATTGGTGTGTTTAATGATGGTGCAGGCCGGCATCTCGAACTCCTGCGCCAGGTCCCAGCAGGCTTCGAGATCTACGATGTTGTTGTACGAAAGCTCCTTGCCCTGTAATTGCCGGCCATGGGCGATCCCCACCCCAGAGTTGTCGGCATACATGGCGGCCTTCTGATGGGGATTCTCGCCGTAACGCAGGTCCATCGCCTTCTTGTAGCTGAGCCGCAACACCTGGGGAAAGGCTTCATTCTCGCGGAACTCCACCGAGCCGTTGACGCTGATGCGCTCCAGAGTCGAGGCGATAGCGGAATCGTAGGCGGCGGTAGTGGCGAAAGCCTTCTGCGCCAGCTTCCAGAGCGTCTCGCGGGAGAGCTCGCCTCCGCGCTGGCGCAGCTCATCGGCCAGGGCAGGATAATCCCAGGGCGACGTCACCACAGCCACGTCCTGGAAGTTCTTGGCGGCCGAGCGGATCATCGAAGGCCCGCCGATGTCGATGTTCTCGATGATCTCGTCAAAACGCGCACCGGGCTTGGCGGCAGTCTTCTCAAAGGCGTAGAGGTTTACCACCACCATGTCGATAGAAGGGATGTCGTGCTCGGCGACGGCGGCGCGGTGTTCCGCCTTGGAGCGCATGTGCAGGATGCCGCCGTGCACCTTGGGATGCAGGGTCTTGACCCGCCCGTCCAGCATCTCTGGGAAGCCGGTGAGCTCGGAGATGTCTTTGACCGGAATGCCGGAATCCCCCAGCAGCCTGGCCGTGCCTCCGGTGGAGATCAGCTCGACGTCCA
>DATHDM010000185.1:0-3733 GCA_035319065.1 Terriglobales bacterium | reverse complement strand
GCGACGAAACAGATGGGCGCCGATGCGGCGGATGCGACCAAACGGGCAGCCAACGCCACCGTGGCAGGCACGAAGAAGGTCGCCGGCGAGGTTGCCTCCGAGACGCAGAAGGCTGCGTCAGCAACCAGTGATTTTGCCAAGGAGACGGCGAACAAGACGGCCGACGCCACCAAGAAGGCGGTCGATAAGACCAAACATACCGCCAGCGACGCCGCCAAGGCGGTCAGCGACGAGACGAAAAAGTAGAGGCCAGAGTTGAGCCGGAAGTTGACGAACTGAACCGGTAACCACCGGCAAGAAGGTCAGAGAGAAAGCGCCGCGAGCTTCGGGCAGAAGGCGCCGCGGCCAATGCCACTCGCAGTTGTGTCAGGACGGGGCAGCTATTGCACGCGGTTGAGGCCTTCCCACACCCAGATCCCGGCAATCACCAAGATCAGCACTCCGGAAGCAGCGCCCAGCAGACGCACAGCCGGATTCACCCTGTTGACCTTCCGCAGGATCTCGGTCTGTTCCGCCTGCATGTGGGATTCAGCGTCGTCGAGGAAGAGCTGATCGTCTTCTTGCATGGTCAGTGTGCTGCGATAGATCAGGAGAACCACGAGCACAGCCGTAAGGACGCCCCACACGATGAGCAGCAGGGTGAGAGTTGACGTCATGCGCCACCTCGCAATGTACTGGTTCGAACCTCAGTCCCCTAACCGTAAGGCAAGCTCCGGTTTCTAGCGCAGATCCCCGGAACGCAGATAGGCAAGCCTTCCTGCGCCGATTATAGACCTGCTTGGCAAGTCCTGCTGCTGGAGACGCCTCGGGTTGCGTCGGATTGCTGCCGGCTGGCGATTAGAGAGGGGTTTTGGACGCCGAGCACGGGGAGAGACGTCGGTTTCGGCCTCGGGCGGAAGGCTGGCGAGTGCGACCGGCAAGCCTGGTGGATCATCTAAGTTACTGGCAGGAAAAGGCCAGACCGCGCCGGAGAAGGGGCTTGGGCTGGGACGAACCTTTGCTATAATCGGAGCAGTTTCAAGGAGATCAGATGGCAACCACGACGACCAGTCCGGCAACACCCAAGACCTATCCCGTAAACCTAACGCCAACCGCAGTGGCCAAGGTGAAGGAAATCATGGCGCAGCAGAACCCGGTTCCGGCGGGCTTGCGGGTGGGAGTGGTTGGCGGTGGATGCTCTGGTTTTTCCTATTCCATGTCGTTTGAGAACGGCGCCGGCATGATGGACAAGGTGTTCGAGATCGACGGCTTGAAGATTTTTGTGGACGCCACCTCGATGATGTATCTGCAGGGCGCGATTGTGGACTACGTGGAGACCCTGGAAGGGGCCGGGTTCAAGTTCGAGAACCCCAACGTGAAGAGCACGTGCGGCTGCGGTTCCTCGTTCAGCGTGTAAATTGCCCGCCTGAGTTCGGCCCAAGCTGCTTAGAGCATTGAAACCTCTGTCCCGCCAGGGAAGGCCCTTTTTCATGCGAGGGGCCAGGGGGATCCTTCCGCTCCGAGACGCCCCACCAGGTCACCCAAATGGGAGTACAATGGCCGCCGTTTTTCGGAGCCAGCCAGGAAATTCCAACTCAAAAGGGAAAGGTGGGTTCAGAGATGAAGATGCGGCGAATGTTGTTGCTGACGTGCATCATGTGCCTGGCGGCATCGACGGTTCTCGCGCAAGACGTGATGAGCGTGGCCGGAGGGCCGGAGACGCACAAAGTTATCCTCGACAATGATCGGGTTCGGGTACTGGACGTCAGAATCCAGCCAGGGCAGAAAATTGCGATGCATTCGCACCCGGTGAACACTGTCTATTTCGTCAACGACAGCAAGCTAAAGGTCACGTTGCCGGACGGCAAAACCGCGGTGCGCGAGGGCAAGGCCGGGACAGCCGTCTGGAACGACGCAACCACGCACGCCGTGGAAAACGTGGGCACGAGCGAATTGCACCTTGTCCAGACGGAGATGAAGGGAACCGCGAAGTAAGGACGAGTTGCGATGGCCTTGCGTGCGGCGGCACCACACAGCGACCGCCGAGATGGCGGCTTGTGGCTTTTCGCGCCGGCGGTTGCCTGTCAGTTGGGAATTTGAACAGCAGATCAGGAGGCGATATGAGACGACCTAGCCTGCGTGAGGTCGCATGGGGTGTTGGCCTGTGCGTTCTGGTGATTGCACTTGGCGCGGTGATGGCCGAAACAGCCAAGGTGGAGGGTTTCATCATTGGAAGAAGCGGCGACGAAATGATCGTGCAGTTTGCTGGTGGAGCGGAGCTGGCTTTTCTATTGACCGATAGCACCCAGGTGTCTCAGGTGGAGGGACCGCTCAAAGCCCGCAAGAAAAAGATGTCCATGGCGGCTCTGGTTCCCGGACTCAAGGTTCAGGCGGAGGGCACCTACAACGAGAGACGACAGCTCGTCGCAACCTCGGTCAAGTTCAAGGGCGATGACCTGGAGCATGCCGAGGCGGCTCAGGCTGGAATGCATGAAACCAAGATGCAAGTGCAAGCCAACAAAGAGGAGCTGGAACGACAGGCGGCGGAGCTGAAAGCGCAAAGGGAAGCGTTGGAAAAGCAGCAGGCCGAAGTCGCCGCCAATAAGGCGGCCATTGACGCCGCGACCGCGCGCTTTGGGCAGCTGGACGATTACTACATCCTCGATGAAGTAACGGTTTACTTCAGCAACGGCAAGGTCAAGCTGGATCCGCAGTACCATTCCCCGCTGCTTGCCCTGGCCCAGAAAGCACAGAGCGTCAATGGCTACATGATCGAGGTGAAGGGCTACGCTTCCTCGGCTGGCAGCGCATCCCTGAACCAAAAACTCAGCGAAGACCGCGCCAGCAGCGTTACCAATTTTCTGATGCAGCAGGGCCATGTTCCCCTGACCCGGATGCTGGCGCCAGGGGCGATGGGAGAGGCGCATCAGGTGGGAAACGATAAATCGGCCGAGGGCCAGGCGGAGAATCGTCGGGTGGTGGTGCGTGTATTGCAGAACAAGGCGATTGCCGGAGTCTAGGACTTGCTCGCAGTTCAGGCTTAATCGCCGACTCCAACGATGTCGCCGCGACCAAGTCGGCTGCGAGGTCATTATTTGGCCGGCGTGGACCGCGCGAAGTCTGGCTTCGGCGGCGAACACACGGAGTCGAACCATCGGCTGATGTACACCTGGGCGTGGGCTTCGCCGCAGAAGTGCCGTGCCCCATCCGCATCTGTGGTCGCCGAGTTCCACCGGAGAACGGTCAGCTCGGCATCGCCACATCGAATCACAAACCAGTGTGTGGGATTGTTGGTCACGATTCCGCAGACTTCACATCGGTATTCGTGAAGAGATGTCATAGATCCCTTATGGTTACACTCAGCGACAGGCGGTGAGGTTTACGCAAGCTTCAATTCCCCGGCGCATAAAAATAATAGTCGGCAGTGTAGCTGCTCTTCACTTCCTTGTTTTGTGCTGAGGCATTACAGTCGTCGGCGGAGGGCGGCTGTCCCCCTTTAGTGTGAATTCGCTGGATCGTGGTCACACGGGTCAATAGACCCTTCCCTGAGTGCCCGGTAGCGGTCACCAGCAGCCAAGGGATGGAAACGGTGTCCGGCGAATCGACTCGAGCGGCGGGCTTGCCTGTGACTTCGCTTCCATCGTGGTATTTCCACGCCGGGCCCGCATAGTGCTGCCCGACGATCGTGCCCTGGGAATCGCGAAGCTCCGCTTGGGGAGCCTTGAGGGTCCAGGTGTACTTGGCGTCGGCCGCT
>DATHDM010000184.1:0-6910 GCA_035319065.1 Terriglobales bacterium | reverse complement strand
CTATCCCACGGTAACCAAGACCCGCATCCTTGCGGGCATGGCCCACACTTCCCGGCAGCAGGTGGTGCGCGTCGACCGGGAAGCGGACAGCACCCTCGAACCGCGCACCGTGCGCGAGCTGGTTATCGCTGCCCGGCAATACGCGCGGGTTTCCGATGCCGTGCTGATTTCCGACTACGGCTACGGCGCGGCTACCCCGGAGATTCTGAGCAGCCTGGGGCGTCTGGATGGAATTCCGATCACGCTGGATTCGCGCTACCGCATACTCTCTTATTGCGGTGTGACCTACGCCACCCCCAATGAGCCGGAAGTGGAGGAGGCCCTGGGAATCAAGATCGGCTACGATCGCCAGAAGCTGCTGGCCGCGGCCGAAGAGCTGATGCGTCGCATGAAGCTGCAGTCCCTGGTAATTACACGCGGCCGCGATGGCATGGTCGCCTTTGCCCGGCGCCACAAGCCCGTGGACATTTCCATCTTCGGCGGCGATCAGGTCGTGGATGTAACTGGCGCCGGCGATACCGTCATCGCCACCTTCACCGCCGCCGTGGGTGCCGGCGCCGGCACGGAGGAAGCGGCGCGACTGGCCAACTATGCCGGTGGCATCGTGGTCATGAAGCGCGGCACCGCCACCGTGACCCGTGGGGAACTGCTGGCGGCCCTGGAGCAGGACCTCCTGCACAAGCCTCATCACGCATGAACGCACCCAGCGCCAAGATCTTGCGTCGCGAAGAATTGCGGGAGACGGCGGCGCGCTGGCACGCCCAGGGCCTGCGCCTCGTCCTGGCGAATGGAGTCTTCGATCTGCTGCACGTGGGCCATGTCCGCTACCTGCACGCCGCCCGCCAGCTCGGCGACCGCCTGCTGGTAGCGCTGAATTCTGATGAGAGCGTACGTCAGCTCAAGGGCGAGCAGCGCCCGGTCACGCCCGCCGGCGAGCGGGCGGAAATCCTGGCGGCGCTGGCCGATGTGGATGCGGTCGTGATCTTCTCCGAGCCTGACGTGCGCGCCATCATTCGCGAAGTTCGACCTGACGTGCATGCCAAGGGCACCGACTACACCGCCGAGACCGTCCCCGAGCGCGATGCCGTGCAGGAATGCGGCGGGAGGGTGGCGATTGTTGGCGATCCCAAGGACCACTCCGTGACCGAAATTCTGCAGAACAAGCTGGCGCCGCCCAGACGCTCGCAGGGGAACTGATGGAAACGGCACAGGCAGCGCGGCCTCGCAGCATCCTGGTCCTGCGACTTGGCTCCATGGGCGACATCCTTCACACCCATGCCGCCTTCGCGACCTTGCGCGCCGCCTTTCCCGCGGCAACTCTCGGTTGGGTGATCGAGGACCGCTGGCGGGCGCTGTTGCCCTCGGGCGTGGACGCCGTACACGCCGTTGACACCAAGGCGTGGCGAAGCGCTCCCTTTTCCGACGAAACCTGGGAGGAAATCCTGGATGCCATTCGCGGGCTGCGCAAGGTCTCCTACGAAATGGCCATAGATTTTCAGGGCGCCATCCGCTCTTCGTTGATTGCGCGCTTCAGTGGGGCGCCGCGCCGGGTGGGCTTCGCACAGCCGCGGGAGAAGGCAGCGGCCATGTTCTACACCCATCTGGTGCGGCCGGTGGCGCGTCACGTCGTGGAACAGAACATGGAATTGGCGCTGGCCGTTGCCCCCGGTGCGCCGCCGCAATTTCGCTCCTCGCTGTCCAGCACCCGCGGGGCCCGCGAATGGTGGTCGGAGCAGATGAAGCGCCTTGGATTGCGCACCCAGGGCTATGCCGTGGTCAACCCCGGCGCCGGTTGGGGAGCTAAGCGCTGGCCCCCGGAACGATATGGCGCGGTAGCGCACTTCCTGGGAGCCAATGGCTTGCTGTCGGTGGTCAACTTCGGTCCGGGAGAGGAAGAATTGGCGCGCTCCGTGACTTCGGCCAGCGGCGGCTATGCCCACGCGGTTCTCTGCTCGGTGGAAGAACTGGTTGAGGTTACCCGCTGCTCTCGAATTCTGGTCGGCGGCGACACCGGGCCAGTGCATCTGGCAGCGGCGCTGGGCAAGCCGGTGGTGGCGATCTTCGGGCCCACCGATCCTGAACGCACGGGGCCATTCGGCATTGAGGCGGCGGTGCTGCGCAGCGCTTCCAGCCGGACCACCTTCCGGCACCACAGCCAACCCGACGAAGGCCTGCTGGACATCAGCGCCGAGCAGGTGGCGAACGCAGCCCTACGCCTGTTGCAGCGCCAGCCGCAGCGTCTCCACTCCGCGAGCGAGGCGTCGTTGCACCCGGAGCCGCGCCCGTGAATTCCGGCGCTGGGTGGGCCCGCTTTGCGCGGCGGGCTCGCGTGCCCCTGGGCTTCCTGTTCGCCGCGCTCTACCTCTGGCTGGCGCATCCGAGTGGACTGTCGATCCTGGCCGGAGGCGCGATTGCGCTTGGTGGCGTGGCGCTCCGGGCCGCAGCTTCCGGTCACGTCAAAAAGAACGAAGCCCTCACCACGACCGGCCCCTACGCTTATACGCGGAATCCCCTATACCTGGGATCGGTGATCATCGCCGCCGGTTTCGCCGTCGCCGCGCGAAGCTGGTGGCTGGTGGCGGCGATGGCACTGCTGTTCGTCACGATCTATGTCCCAGTCATCCAGTCGGAGGAAGCCTTCCTGGGGCAGCGCTTCCCCGAGTTCGCTGACTACGCGCAACGGGTGCCACGGCTGCTGCCTCGCTTCGGCAAAGTGACCAAGGACGCTGGCACGTTTTCCTCGCAACTCTACCTGCAGCATCGCGAGTACAATGCTGCCATGGGCACCGCAGCAATGCTGGCAGCGCTGGTGGCCAAGCTCTTGTGGTTCCAACAGTGATGCCCGGGTATCGCATGCGGCCCTTGCGGTTTCGACTTCTGGTTTCGGTGCTGGTGCTCAGCTTGACCGGTCCCCTGGGGGCGCAACGTCAGGGGCCAGGGCAGGCACGCTCCTCACCTTCGACTCAAAGCTCTGCCCCTCCTGCCACCGCAGTCATCGGACCGGTTTCCATGATCCATCCTCCGCCCCCTGACCACCCCTTCCCCAATGGTGAGACCTACACCTATTCGGCGGAGTGGCGCATCTGGACGGCGGGCACGGTGACCCTCGGCATAACCAATTTTGGCGGCCGCCAGAAGGTAAATGGCAGCGCCGACTCCGCCGGCGTGGTTTCAGCGCTCTACCCGGTGCGCGATCGTTTCGAAGCTGTGTTCAGCCCCGGAACATTCTGCTCGCAGAGCCTGAAGAAGCACATCGAAGAAGGCTTTCACTCGCACGACACGCTTATTACCTACGACTACCAGCGCCGCAAGAGCGTCCTGGACGAGACCAACCTGAAGACGAAGGAACGCAAGCGGGCGGAAAACGAAATTCCGGCCTGCGTCACCGACGTTCTCTCCGGCCTCTATTACCTCGCCGCTCAACCCCTGCTTCCCGGCGCCAGCTACCACTTTCCCATCAACGACGGCGGACAGACCGTGGAAGTGGAAGCCAAAGTCGAAGCCAAGGAGACCGTCAAGGTTCCGGCCGGCACCTACAACACGATTCGCGTTTCCCCGGAGGTGGTCAGCGGCCCGCTGAGCAAGCGCGGCAAAATCTGGATCTGGTACAGCGATGATTCCCGCCGCATCCCGGTGCAGATGCGCGGACGGATGTTCTGGGGCACACTGACTTTCCAGCTGCTGCGGATCGAAAAAAAGTAGCCGATGCGAGCCGGCTACTGCAGGTGGAACCGCTCGTTCATGAGCCGCTGCAGCCGGGGACGGTAGATGAGATCGTAAGCGAGTTCCTTGCCCGGAAACAGGGCGAGGGCCGCACGCTTGCTGCTGGCGCAGAGCTCCGAAGCCTCTTCCAGGCTCAGGTTGGGATCCTGGCTGAGGACCGACATGACCATGCTCATCATGATTTGCAGCCGGCGCAGTCTTCGGTTTTCTTCCTCAACTTCCTCCGCATTGCGTTTGCCTGTGTCCGAATTATCCATGTGGCCTCAAAACGGGTAACTTCCCCATACTGCACAGCATTTTGCCAGACTTGCCGGCTGCGTGCGCGACCGTCGGTTCCCTGGCAGGGCCCACCACGACTGATCGTTGGATGATTCCCCACCCGTTCCTGTTGCGCCCTTTCGGGTCCTGTGGGACTATCGTCCGTCGGAATGCCCCGGCGCGCAAGATAACTCTTCGTACACGGCCGGATGGATTAGTCCGGCGACTTACGTGCGCAGGGCCGGCAATCCCGCCGGTGATTGCAACGCGCGCATCTAACCTATGGGAAGAGGAAAAGCTATGGCCACTCAACCTAAGCCCAATCCGCAGGAAAAAGAACTCGTTCCCGTTTTTGACACGCAGGAAGAGTCCGAGGCGATGATCGTGCGCGGCCTGCTGGACAGCGCCGGGATCGAGTCGATCATTACCGGCCTGGACGCGCCGCAGGACGTTCTTCCGGGCGTAGGTGGCGTGCTGGTGCAGGTTCCCGCCGAAAGAGCCGACGAAGCCCGGCAGGTCATCGAGGACTATCGCACCGCCGGGGACGCCGAGGCGGGTGAACTCAGTTCGGAGGAGTCTGAATCTTCTGGGGAGGAATAACCGCCTCCCCATCCAGGTAGAACGTCAGGCTGCCGCTCAGATCCGTACGGTAAGTCGCAATTCCTGCCAGCTGCAGCCGCGAGAGCACTTCCCTACGAGGATGATGGAACTGGTTGCGGTATCCCACCGAGATCGCCGCGTAGCGGGGTTGCAGCGCTTCGAGCAGTTCCGGTGAAGTGGATGATAGGCTGCCGTTGTGGGCGAGCTTCAACAGGTCGGCGCGCGGCCTGCGTCCCAGCATCATCAGCTCCATCTTTCTGTCGGCATCGCCCTCCACCATAAGCGCGGTCTTCCCATAAGTGATCTCCAGCGCCAGTGAGTCGCTGTTGCGCACCTGCGCCGCCGGTTGCCAGCCGCGCGGAGGAGAGAGCACGCGGACCCGCGTCCCTCCCCAGTTGAACTCATCTCCTGCGGCAAGGTGGCGTACATTCATGCGCAATTCAGCGGCTTGCCGGAACAGCGCCCGCACCGATGCAATATCCGCGTTGGGCCCGATCCATAGCTCTCGGGGACGAAAGTTCTGGATGACCGATCTCATGCCGCCTATGTGATCAGAGTGGGCGTGCGTGACCATCACCGCATCCAAATGCGAAAACTGGCGGGACCACAAGTAGGGCGAGACGACATTCTCTCCGAAATCGAACTCCGAGCTGCTGTTGCCCAGCGGACCGGCCGCGTCGATCAGGAGAGACTTGCCTTCAGGCGAGACCAGCAGCGTCGAATCAGCCTGGCCTACATCGATGGCGGTGAATTCGAGCACGCGCGTTCGGACCTGCGGGCGCGGGGCAACCGCCACAATCCATATGGCGCTCGCCGCGAGCGCCGCCAGCCCAGCCAGTGCCCAGCGCCGGCGGCATCGCACCGTAGCCAGGGCTAAGAGAAGAGCGCCCGCCGCCAGCAGGGAAGTCCCCAGGCTGGGATCGGCAATACGCAAATCGGAGGCGTGCGGCCCGCCCAGCCAGCGCACCGTGCCGGTGATTCCCTCCAGGGACCAGCCGGCGATCCTCGCCGGAACCGCCGCCAGCGTCGGAGAGACGTAGCCCAGCCCCAATGCGGCCAGCGAAGCCGGCATCAACACTTCCGCCAGAGGAACGGCCAGGGCATTGGCGGGCAGCGCCAGCAGCGTTGCCCGGTGAAAGTATGCCGCCATCGGCAGCGCCATGGCCACCTGCATCAGCGCCGAGATCAGCAAGACTTCATAGATCGACAGCCCGATTGCGACCGATCTCACAATCACCAATTCTGAGGGCCGCCGGCCAAATCCCCGCCCCAGGTGTTCGGCCAATAGTCGCAGGTCCCATCGAAACATTGCCAGCTTCGGCGTGAGCCTGATATCGTAAGCAACCGAACTCATATGCCTCAGAGCGCCCTTCCAGGGCTGAGAAGTTCGCTCCACTATTGGAACGCCAAGTCCCCCGATCACCAGGACAGAGAGAAAGGTCATCTGAAAGCTGGCGTCGAACAGGGCCGGCGGATCCACCAACAACACAAACAGCGCCGCGCCCCCGACGGCATTCAGGGGGGAGCGACCGCGGTACAGCAATCGCGCCCCCAGGTAAAAGCAAAGCATCAGCGTTGCGCGCAGAATGGGCGCGCCTCCGTCGCATAGAAAAGCGTAGAACGCCGCCAGCGCCACCGTGAGCAGGGAGGCGCTCCACTCTCCCAGGCGCAGGCGGCGCAGTAGCCAGAAAACCACAAAGGCCAGGATGGCCACGTTCATTCCCGAAACCACCAGCAGGTGATAGGTTCCCGAGCGCTGAAAGTCAGTATTGAGCTCGCGCTCGATATAGACCCGCTCGCCGATGAGCATGGCATCCATGAGCGCGGCCTGCGGCGGCGGCCACAGCGCGCAGCACGCTGCGGCGCGCGCGGTTTTGCCACAGCCCCAGCCGCGTTCCGACAAAGCCGGGCAAGCGCTCAATTCGATCGGCGCTCACCGAACCGAGAGCGAAAATACCCTCGCGCGCCAGATAGCTGCGGTAGTCAAAAGCGCCCAGATTTCGGAAGTTGCGCGGCTCTCGCAGCTTGGCAGGAAAGCGAATCCGGTCGCCATAATTCAGCGATGGGTGGGTCCTGATCTGGCTCCCGCTTTCCTCGTCCTTCGCCGGCCCACCGCGCTTCTGATAGACCGCGAGTCGAATGCCCCCGGCGGCGGCCTGTTCGCCTCCTGCAGCCGTGATCGTCTCACTCTCTACATCGACCATTTGCCGGTCTTCGGCGGCCCGCCTCGCGTCGCCTCCACCCGGCGCCACGCGAAGGGTGGCATCGCGCAGGACATGCGCGGTGACCATCACCTCTTCGCCAGTGGCAAACGGCCCAACCCCGTTCT
>DATHDM010000183.1:0-3067 GCA_035319065.1 Terriglobales bacterium | reverse complement strand
CCCGCCGATGGCTACCAATGGCTTGCGGGTCCGCTCCCGCGCCCGGCGGACTCCCTCCAGTCCCACCACCGGGTCCGGCCGCTGTTTGGTCGAAGTGGCGAATACCGGGCCAATGGCCACATAGTCCGCGGCACTCGCATCCGCCTCCTGCAACTGTTCAGGGTTATGTGTAGAGACTCCCACCCATAAGTCCGGGCCAAGGACGCGCCGGGCGCCGTCGGGCGATAGGTCTTCCTGCCCAACATGCAGGCCGTCAAAGCCCGCGGCCAGGCAGAGATCGGCACGGTCGTTCATGATCAGGCGGACGCTCTGCCCGACGGCGGACTTTAAACCTTCGGCGTCCCCGAGAATCTGCCGAGCAGACCCCCTCTTATTGCGGTATTGCAGTAGCTCTACGCCGGCGGCCCGCAACTCCTCCGCCGCGGCGAGCAGGGCAGTCCGATCGGGAAAGAATGCGGCGTCAAGAATTGGATAGAAATGCGGAAATGGAGAAAGGGGATGCAAACCGTTTCTTGGGTTGAATCAGCGCCAGCAGCCTGCATCTGCAGCGACTGCTGATGCCCGGATAAAACAAGGTCCAACGTTCTTCTTGCGGCCTTTCTTTGCGATCGGATCCTGCCCTCACCGAAGTCGGAGGGCGGTTAGAAGCTTGTGCTCACCTAAGCCGCCGGCTCTTCTTTCTTCGCCAGGAACCGCTCGATAAATCCGGTATCGAACTTCCCCGCCCGGAACTCCGGATCGGCCAGAATCCGGCGATGCAGCGGGATCGTCGTGAAGATCCCTTCCACGATGAACATTTCCAGTGCCCGCGCCATGCGCTGGCAGGCTTCTCCGCGATCCTTGCCGCGTACCACCAGCTTGGCGATCAGCGAATCGTAATAAGGAGGAATAGTTCCCTCGGCGTACGCTGCCGTATCGATGCGCACCCCGGTGCCTCCCGGCGGATGAAACGCCGTGATCTTCCCCGCCGAAGGCGTGAATTTTTCCGGGTGCTCCGCATTGATGCGACACTCGATCGCGTGCCCGCGGTGCAAGACCAGTCCCTGCAGCACGTCCTGCATCCTCGCGCCGGCCGCGATCATAATCTGGCTCTTCACCAAGTCGACGTCGGTCACCATCTCGGTGACCGGATGCTCTACCTGGATGCGTGTGTTCATCTCGATGAAGTACAACCGCTTCTGCTGGTCCATCAGGAATTCAATGGTCCCCGCATTGCGGTAGCCGACCTCGCTCAACGTCTTGCTCAGGATCTCGCCGATCTCCCTGCGCAACTCCGGCGAAACCTGCAACGACGGCGATTCCTCCAGCAGCTTCTGATGCCGCCGCTGGATTGAGCATTCGCGTTCCCCCAGGCTCACCACGTTGCCGTGCTCGTCGGCCAGGATCTGAAACTCGATGTGCCGCGGATGCTCGACATATTTCTCCATATAGAGATCGCCATTGCCGAAGGCTGCAGCCGCTTCCTGAGACGCCTGCCGATACAGCGCGCCCAGATCCTCTCCCCCGCGTACGATGCGCATACCGCGCCCGCCGCCTCCTGCCGAAGCCTTGATGATCACCGGGTATCCCACCTGACGTGCCCACTCGTGCGCTTCGTCTTCTGACGCGATCACTCCGTCGGAGCCCGGAAGAATTGGCACCCCGTGCTGCTTCATCGCTGCCCGCGCCTTTTCCTTCTCGCCCATCAATCGAATCACTTCCGGGGGCGGTCCGATAAACTTCAAACCGCTGGTTTCACACACCTCCGCGAAATTTGCATTTTCGGAGAGCAGCCCGTAACCGGGATGGATTGCGTCGGCGTTGGCAATCTCCGCAGCGCTGATAACGGCGGGAATGTTCAGATAGCTTTGTCCCAGCTGCGGCGGCCCAATGCAGATGGCTTCATCCGCAAAGCGCACCGGCAGCGAATTGCGATCGGCTTCGCTGTACACCGCAACCGTCCGGATTCCCAGTTCCTTGCAGGCGCAAATGATGCGCAGGGCAATCTCGCCGCGATTGGCAATCAGAATCTTCTTAAACATGCTGTTTCTGAGTAGCGCCAGCATCCTACGGGTTGTCGAGGGGGCGGCTCGCCCGTTCCAGACGCAAAAATAGGGCGCTCTTGTGCGCCCGCTTCCTTGACGATCTTCACTTCCCAACCCGAATGGCAAACAACTCCTGGCCATACTCGATGGGCTGCCCGTTCGTCACCAGCCTTTTCACCAGTTCGCCAGCCACATCGGATTCAATTTCATTCATCAACTTCATCGCCTCGACGATGCAGAGGACCTGGCCCACGCTGACACTGTCGCCAGGCTTCACGAAAGGCGGCGCGCCCGGAGAGGGTGATTCGTAGAACGTCCCCACGATCGGCGAACGCACCATGTGCAGATCCTCTGCGACCTCCTGCTTCTCCTTCGGCGTAGCCTGTATGGGGGCAGGCGGCGCTGCCATCGAAGCCGCCAAACCTTCCGTCACAACCGCTGGTGCGGCGTGCACGGCGATATATCGGCTGTCGGGCGACGCCAGCGTTGGTGCTACTCCGCCTCGCTTCACCCGCACCTTGACATCACCGCGTTCCAGTTCGAACTCGGTGATGCCCTCTTCTTTTAA
Organism: Terriglobales bacterium; assembly: GCA_035319065.1. Lineage (GTDB taxonomy): Bacteria > Acidobacteriota > Terriglobia > Terriglobales > Acidobacteriaceae > DASPRM01. Next base: position 475 of record DATHDM010000183.1, on the reverse strand, counting down.
GAACAGTATGAGTTCTTTTAACTCTTTCAGGTTCATTGTCTATGGTGGGACTGCGTTCGAACCCGCGCGTGCGACCCGCACGCGGCTGTCCTTGGGCCCATGCCCAAGGTGAACTTCTCAAATTGCCATGAATTCCTTTTGCGTGGGGGCCAACACCTCGCAACCCTGTTCGGTGACCACAGCCATGTCCTCGATCCGCACGCCCCATTGCCCCGGCAAATAGACGCCCGGTTCGATCGTGATCACCATTCCAGGTCTCAGGATTTCCTGCTGGCCCTGCGCCAAGCGGGGAGCTTCGTGAATTTCGAGCCCCACTCCATGACCGGTCGAATGCGTGAAGTACCTTCCTAAACCCTTTTTCCGCAATACCTTCCGGGCAGCGAAATCAACTTTGCTGGCCGTCACCCCGGGACCAGCCGCGGCGATTGCCGCCAACTGCGCTTCCAACACCGTCTGGTACACACTACGGGGCTCC
>DATHDM010000182.1:0-9523 GCA_035319065.1 Terriglobales bacterium | reverse complement strand
TGCCGGTCGTGCGGCAGGCGGGATTCGATGTGTCGCGGGAAAGGATGTTGCAGATCACGCCCCTGGTGCGGGAGCGGATTCGCCTGTTGAACGACGTGCTCGAGGTCGCCGACTTCTTTTTCCTCCGCCATCTGCCCCCCTACGACCCGGCGGAGCTCTTGCCGCAGAAGGGCGACGCCGCGATGGCCCTGAACGTCCTGAAGAGATCGCGCGAAGTGCTGGCCAGCGTCGACTTCACGCACCAGGCGTTGGAACAGACGCTGCGCGCCGCGGCGCACGACTTGAAGATCAAGACTGGGCAGATGTTCCAGCCCATTCGCGTGGCGGTCTGTGGCCGCCGCAACGCACCCCCCTTGTTTGAGACGCTGGAGGTCCTGGGGCGGGACGTGAGTCTGGCGCGGGTCGACGAAGCCATTCAGAATATCCAGTAGCAGCCTTCAGCAAAGGCTTTTGTCCGCACTGAGGAAACGAACGATGAACCCGTCAAATCCGGCCAACGCGACCGGCGTGAGTGCACCGGCGCAATCCGTGACCAGCTCTTCGAACTTTATCCGCGACATCATCCGCGACGACCTCGGCTCCGGCAAATACAACACCCGTGTCCAGACACGCTTTCCTCCAGAGCCTAACGGCTACCTGCACATCGGCCATGCCAAGGCCATATGCCTGGATTTCGGGCTCGCCGATGAATTCGGCGGACATACCAACCTGCGCTTCGATGACACCAATCCCGAGAAGGAAGAGACGGAGTACGTTGAATCCATCATGGAGGACGTGCGGTGGCTTGGGTTCCAGTGGGAGGGCCTCTACTATGCCTCCGACTACTTCGATCAGCTCTACGAGTGGGCGGTGAAGCTGATTCGAGCGCGCAAGGCCTACGTGGACGATCTTTCGGCCGAAGAAGTACGCCAGTATCGCGGGACGCTGACGGAACCGGGAAAGGAGAGCCCTTTCCGAAACCGCTCGGTAGAAGAGAACCTGAATCTGTTCGAACGCATGCGCGCGGGCGAGTTCCCCGATGGCTCACGCACACTGCGGGCGAAGATCGACATGGCATCGCCGAACCTGAACCTGCGCGATCCTGTCATGTACCGCATCCTGCACTCTGAGCACCACCGCACGGGGAACAAGTGGTGCATCTATCCTATGTACGACTACGCTCACGGGCAGTCGGATTCCATCGAACGCGTTACTCATTCCATGTGCACGCTGGAATTCGCCGATCACCGGCCGCTTTATGATTGGTTCATCCGTGAGCTGGGGATCTTCCCCTCGCAGCAGATTGAGTTCGACCGCCTGAACCTCACATACACGCTGTTGAGCAAGCGGAAGCTGCTGCAGTTGGTGCAGGAGGGCCACGTGAGCGGCTGGGATGATCCGCGCATGCCGACGCTTTCCGGCATCCGGCGGCGTGGCTACACACCCGAAGCGATTCGCACGTTCTGCGCAGCCGTAGGTGTCTCCCGAACCAACGGCACAACCGACTTTGCGATGCTGGAACACTTTGTTCGCGAGGACCTCAACCAGCGCGCCCCACGTGTCATGGCGGTGCTGCGGCCGCTGAAGCTGGTGATCGACAATTATCCCGAGGATCAGGTGGAAGAAATGGAGGCGGTGAACAACCCGGAAGATGCCGCCGCGGGAAGCCGGAAGGTTCCGTTTTCGCGGGTGCTGTACATCGAGCAGGACGATTTTCGCGAGATGCCGCCGAAACAGTACTACCGGCTCTCTCCCGGACGCGAGGTGCGACTGCGATACGGGTACTTTGTCACCTGTGCCGGCCTGGTGAAGAACGAGAGCGGCGAGGTCGTCGAGGTTCACTGCACCTATGATCCCGCAACCCGCGGCGGCAACTCTCCCGACGGGCGAAAAGTGAAGGCGACGATTCACTGGGTGTCAGCCGCGCAGGCGATTGAGGCGGAGGTGCGCCTGTACGACAAGCTGTTCACCAAGCCCAATCCCAGCGACACCGAAGAGGGACAGGACTTCACCGCGAACCTGAATCCGAATTCTCTCGAGGTTCTGCGCGGCTGCAAGCTGGAGCCATCGCTGGCCGGCGCCGCGGTAGGAAGCCGTTACCAGTTCGAGCGCCTGGGATACTTCTGCGTGGATCGCAATTCCGGCCCGGAAACACTGGTGTTCAATCGCACGGTCGCGTTGAAAGACACCTGGGCCAAGGTGGAGCAGAAGGAAAAAAGCGCCGGCTGAGGGAGGCCGTGGTCCGCGCGTGAATCTGACTCTTCGTAGCGCGATCGTTCCCAGGAAGAGGCCGGGACACTGTTTCCTTCCAGGCCTGATCTGTTCAGCAGGGACGATTTCCCTGCCCTTCCAGAACCGCGCAAGAATTTTCTACCCGGTCACCACCGGCTTGGAGCCCTTCAGCGCGTAGAACACGATGTAGAGATAACAGATGGCCGGAAGGAAGAAGGCATGGTGAATTCCGATGCGATCGGCCAACGCGCCTTGCGCCAGGGGTATGAGGGCGCCGCCGACGATGGCCATGATCAGGAGTCCCGAGCCGTCCCCGGTCAGCGGTCCCAGCCCGGCGATCCCCAGAGTGAAAATGCTGGGGAACATGATCGAGTTGAATAAGCCGACCAGAATGATGCTCCACATGGCCACGTGGCCAAACGTCAGCATGGAAGTGCACACCAGGAGGCAGGCCACGATGGCGGCAATGCCAAGCACGGTCCCGGTCCGAACCTTCTGCAGGATGGCCGATCCAACGAAGCGGCCCACCATGGCTCCGCCCCAGTAGTAGGACACGTATCGCGCGGCCTCCAGTTGCGAAATATTGCCGATGTAGCTCTGACTGAGGTAGTTGATCAGAAAACTGCCGATCGAGACTTCCGCTCCCACGTACACGAAGATGGCGACTGTCCCCAATATCAGATTGCGGTAGTGCCATAAACTCGTCTTCTCCCCATGCGCCCCGTGGCGCTCGGCTTGCGGCATGGGCGGCAGGTTGAAGAGGCCGATGACGACGGCCAGCGCCATGAGTGCGAGTCCAATGATCAGATAGGGCATCTTGACGGAGGAGGCCACTTCGATCTGGTAGGCTCGCCGTGCCTCGGCGGACATCTGCCGCACTACCTCCATGCTCTTGGGGGCGGCGTTGAGAATGAGGTAACCGCCCAGCGCCGGACCAATGGTGGTCCCAAGCGAATTAAATGCCTGCGAGAGGTTCAGGCGGCTGGAAGCGGTTTGCGGCGGCCCCAGTACCGCAACGTAGGGATTGGCGGCCACCTGCAGCAGGGTAATTCCCGCCGCCAGAACCATGAATGCCGCCAGAAACAGCGGGTAGGAGGGAACGCTCGCCGAGGGAATGAACAGCAGCGCTCCCAGTCCCATCACCACGATACCCACTACCATCGACCGCTTGTACCCGATCCAGTCGATCATCCGGCTCGAGGGGATCGAGAAGATGAAGTAGGCGGAAAAGAACGAGAACTGGATCAGCATCGACTTGAAGTAGTTCAGGTCGAAGATGGACTTCAGGTGGGGGACCAGCACGTCGTTCAGCACGGTGACAAAACCCCACATGAAAAACAGAGTCGTGACCACCGCCAAGGCAAGCTTGTACTTGCCGGGTCCCGTCCCTACGGTCGGCGCGCTAGTTCCTACGTTGGCAATTGGCATTGGAAGCGATGCCCAGTCTGTTGGTGAAGTAACGGCAGGCTGCAACTGCCGTGGCACGGCATCATATCATCCACGCCCAAAACTGCCGGAGCGGAGATTTTCGGGAGTGGCAAGGTTATCGTTCAGCTGGCCATGGGGAAGCGTTTCCTCTTTCCGTGACAACCTGCCCGTTGCGCGGCAGACTGCCGCCAAATACACTTCAGACCGCGCAGGCTGTCCTGCGTCTAAGCGACTTCGACAACATGAGCGAAGCTCGAACCCCAATAACCTGCGCGGTGGTTTTTCTTCTTTGCACCTTTCCCGCTCTGGCCCAGAATTTCTCTTCCATGGTCATCCTGAGTGAATCCGGCTTTCCGGCTGCGGATTCCGCGGCGCCCTCGGCGGCGCAATTGCAGGCTCAACTGCCGGGCGCGCGCCTTGCAACTGTTGGCCAGCTGGGCACCCTTCTTGCCTCTCCCTCAGCTCGCCTGCTGGTGCTTCCCTATGGTTCGGCATTTCCCGAGGCGGCTTGGCCGGAAGTTTTTCAGTTCCTCCAGCGCGGCGGCAACCTTCTGGTGCTGGGCGGGCGTCCCTTCACGCGAGCGGCCTACCGGGACAGCGCAGGCTGGAAGTTGCGAGAGTACAGCACCCGATTTACGCGTCCGCTGATGATCGACCAGTACCAGAACACACCAGGCTCGGAGGGATTGGAGTTTCGCACCAATCCGGACGTCCCCCTGGAGCTCCCGACGTTTGCCTGGAAGCGGGCCTTCAGCCCGATCATTCGCCTCAGCGCGGTCGATCTCTACAAGCGGGGAGGCGCGGCCGGCGCCATTGATGCTCGCCTAGTCGCGCTGGCCTGGGGCATCAAGGACGGCCGCAAGCTGGCAGCTCCCGCTCAAGTCGTCGACCACTTCCGCAACGGATTCAATGGCGGGCGTTGGGTGTTCCTGGGTGCGGATCTGACTTCGGAGGCTTGCACGACACCAGGACTGGTACGCTCATTGGCTGAACTGGCGGTGGAGGGCAGCCAGGAGTTTCTGGTCAATCCGGTTCTGCCGCTCTATCTTCCCGGCGAGCCCCTGCAGATTACCGTGCAATCGAGTTCGGCTGCGGCGTCATCAAGCCCGCTTACCGCATCCATCGCCATCTTTCCGGAGGGACAACCCTCAAGCCGCTCGCAAACCACTCTCTCTCTGCCGGCTACGCAACCCCTGGTGCTTTCAGCTCCTGCTACCACGGGAATGCACGTCATCGAAGCCCGGCTCATGGACGGCGACAAGGTCCGGGTCACCTATCACTCCGGATTCTGGATCCGCGATGAAGCGTTCCTGCGTTCTGGCCCTCGCCTCACGGTCAACCACGACTACTTCGAGGTGGACGGCAATCCGCTGGCGATCGTGGGAACCACCTACATGTCCAGCGAGGTGCAGCGCCTCTATTTTGAGTACCCCAACGTTTATGTGTGGAACCAGGACCTGTCGCAGATTGCCTCTGCGGGCCTGAATATGATCCGCACCGGCTGGTGGACGGGTTGGGACAAATTCTGCAACGAGAACGGGCAGCCCTACGAGCGCACGGTGCGCACGCTGGAAGCGTACTTGATGACCGCGCGCAAGAACGGGCTTCCGGTCCAGTTCAACTTCTTCGCCTTCCTGCCCGACGTTCTGGGAGGGGGAAATCCCTATCTCGATCCAGAAGCTGTCCGCAAGCAGAGCACGCTGATTTCGTCCGTGGTCGCGCGGTTTCACGATATCCCCTGGCTGGCCTGGGACTTCATCAATGAACCCAGCATTTCGCAACATTTGTGGACGATGCGGCCCAATGGCGATCCTTTGGAACTGGAGGCATGGAATCAATGGCTGAGCAGCCGCTATCCCGATCGCGCCGCCCTGGCCGCTGCCTGGAATGTGTCCGCGGCCTCGGTGAGCGGAACCGTGCCGCTGCCTGAACCGATCGAATTCATGCAGCGTGGCATATACGTCGGGCGCAATTCCCTGAAGGTTTACGATTTCTACCTTTTTGCCCAGCAGGTCTTCATTGACTGGGTCAAGACCATGCGGGATTCGGTTCGCGCCACCGGCTCACGACAATTGACCACTGTCGGCCAGGACGAGGGAGGGATCCAGGATCGCTTGTCGCCTGCTTTCTGGGGCCCCTACGTGGACTTCACAACCAATCATGCGTGGTGGCAGAACGACCACGTGTTGTGGGATTCCCTGCTCGCCAAACAGCCGGGGCAGACCATGCTGATCCAGGAGACCGGCTTGCAGCGGGAGCTGAACCTCGATGAGGTCGCTCGCCGCACCCCCGAGAGCGAGGCGGCGCTGCTGGAACGCAAGATGGCGACCTCCTTCATCGCGGGCTCCGGGGCCATTGAATGGCTCTGGAACACCAATTCCTACATGACCGAGAGCAATGAGACACCGATCGGCCTGGTTCGTCCCGACGGTACGGAGAAGCCGGAAGCGACAGTGATGCGGGATTTTGCCGGCTTCGCAGAGTCTCTCCGGCCGCATCTTCGCAATCCCCTGCTGCCGGCGGTCGCTATTGTCACTTCGCAGGCCGCTCAGTTTTCCGTGCTCGCAGACCTGCAACTGGAAGCGCAACGCAAGGCGGTCCGAGCTTTGGCTTATCACGATCACCTGCCTGCGTATGTGATCGCGGAGAACCAGATCGAGAAGCTTGGCATGCCTAAGCTGGTAATTCTGCCCTCGGCGCAGGCACTGACGGAAAGTGCCTGGCGGCGGCTGCTGCAATACGCCGGCGACGGCGGGAACCTGCTGGTCACCGGACCTGTCGAACGCAACGAGCACTGGCAGGGGACCACGCGCGCCGCAGACATGAAGTTGAACGCGGAGGCCGAGCCGCTCACCTACCACAACGCGGCGATGCGGCTGGGCAACCAGACTATCCCGTTGTCCTTCGATCAGCAGAAGCAGAACCTACTCGAGTCTCTGCGCTTCGGCGACGGATCGAGTTGGAAGGAGATCCCCTACGGCAAAGGGCGCATCTTCTGGGCCGCTTACCCGGTCGAGTTGGCGGAGGGCACACAGGCCGCCGCCGAACTCTACTCCTACGTCGCAGGCCGGGTCGGCGTGGCGCCCCTCTACGAATTGCTCTCGTACCTTTCCCCGGGCGTGTTGGTGTATCCGATCGTGCTCCAGGACTCGGTTCTGTACGTGGTGGTATCCGATGACGCCCACAGCGCCAGAATCGATCTGCGCGACAAGCTCACCGGCGGACGCCTCAGCCTCCAGCTTCCCGGCCAGCACGCCGCCCTCGCAGTAATCAGCAAGCAGAGCAAGACCGTTGTGGCCCGGTATGGATTCTAGAGAAGGCTCTGGGCAGGCGTACCGGCGTCGAGGTCGAAATCTCGATCGCGGCCGGCGTGCACCAAAACTGCCGCCTCCAGGCCCGTTAGCCGGTCGGTATCACGTGTCCCAGCCTCCCGCCTGCCCCCTCAGTTCTTTCCTAAGAGGTACTTCTCGATGAACAGAATGGTGGCGTAGAACTGGAAATCGGCATTCTTCTTTTTGGCAAAGCCGTGGCCTTCGTCCTTGCCCACCAGGTACCACACCGGGGTTCCCTGCTGCTGGAGAGCGGCGAACATCTGGTCGCCTTCACTCTTGGGGACGCGCGGATCGTTGGCACCGGCAACCACGAACATCGGCCGGGTCACATTCTTCACGTGATTGATGGGGGCGATCGCCTCCAGAAAGGCCCGCATCTTGGGATCGCGCTCGTCGCCATACTCCACCCGCCGCAAGTCGCGGCGATAGGGCTCCGTATGCTCGAGGAATGTCACCAGGTTGGAAGGGCCCACGATGTCGATGGAACCGGCGATCATGTCGTTGTAACGAGTCGCGGTAGCCAGGGTCATGTGGCCGCCATAGCTTCCGCCGGTGACCAGAATCCTGTCTCCGTCCAGGTTGGGTTGCTGCTTGATCCAGCGCAGCAGGCTCTCGATGTCCTTGTAGGAATCCTCGCGCTTGAAGCCATTGTCCAGCGTCACAAAGTTCTTGCCGTAGCCCACCGAGCCGCGGACGTTGGGAAACAGAATGGCAATTCCCATCTCGTTGAGGAAATAGTTATTGCGGCCCAGATAGCCGGGACGCGCCTGGGATTCCGGACCACCATGAATGTTGACGATCACGGGCCGCTTGCCTGGAAACTTCCCGGCCGAGGGCATGTAAAGCCAGCCGGAAATCTCGCGGCCGTCGAAGGATTTCCAGGTCACTAGCTGCGGTTCCACGAAGGCCTGGGCATTGAGACCGCCGGTTTCACTGGTGGTCCAGCGGTCCAGGCGGGTGGTGGCGACATCGATAGAGTACACGTCCAGCGGCGAGCGCGCCGAATTCAGGGTAAAGCCCAGGTCGCGATTGTTTTCGTGCCAACTGAGTGCGCCGATCGTTCCAGTAGGCGTTCTGGGAAGCGAGATTTCTTTCCCGCTAACCAGATCCAGCACATGCAGTGTGCTCAGCCCGTTCTCGTTCACCGTGAACGCAATCAGTTTGCGGTTCCGAGACAGGGTAGCGTTCTCTTCCACGTCCCAGCGATAGTGGGTTAGGTATTTGGGCTGTCTGGTTGCAAGATCAATGTATGCCAGGCGCTGAAACTCGCTGTCGCGGTCGCTGGTCACGTAAATCCCCTTGCCATCGGCGCTGAAACCAAGCGGCGTATAGGCGATCTTCTCGGCGCCCTTTGGGGTAAGCTGGGTTTTGTTTCCACTGGAGACCTCCACCAGCCAGAGATAGCTCTCATTCACCGAAATCTCTTCCACCGCCAGCAGCGTGCGATCGTCAGGCGACCAGTCGGCGATCCCCCAGCCGCCTCCCTGATTTTCCGTCAGCAGCCTGTCCGTGGATTTGTCCGCAGGATTCATCAGGTAGAAATCCAGGTCGGTGCCATTGCGCCGCGTGGAGGAGTAGGCGATGCGCTCGCCCTGGTTGGACCAGGTGGGACCAAGGTTGCGGGACTTCCCGTCGGTGAGCAGAGCGATCTCGCCCGACGCGACGTCGTAACGATAGAACTGAAACCACTCCCCGCCGCCCACGTCTTTCTCGAACACGAAGTAGTCGCCCTGGTGCGGATGGTAGGAGGCGCCGGCTACACGGTCGGGAAAAAACGTGAGCTGGGTGCGGGCGCCGCCGGCCATGCGCACTTCGTGGACCTGCACCGTGTCGCCAAAACGCGTGCCGATCAGCATCTCGCGCCTCAGGGGGTGCCAGTCGAAGAGATTGGCGGTGCGGAACTCGGTGTAGCGGTTGGCGCGTTCCGCGATCGATGAGGCGACGGGAGGAATGTTTTGAACGATGAGGTTCTCATTGGGTGTGAGGGTAGCGGGCGTCGCCGCTTGCTGCGCGGCAGCCAGGCCTGCGGCGAGGACCAAGCCTGCCAGCAGGAAGCACGATCTCTTCATCAGGGTTTCTCCAAGGACAGGGAAAGGTAGCCTGGAGGTACAGGATGCCGCAACCTGATCTATGAAAACCGGGCGGGAAAATGCACGAGGGAGCGGGATATGAAAACATGAAGCCGCGCCCGCACCCTCGCTTTATGAAGCCTTTAGCTCTGCTGTCTCGGGGGTCCTGCCTGAATTGAGATGCCAGCCACAATGCACAAGTAATAGACGACAATTCGGGGCGAAATGTTTCATCAGTTTTTCGCAGATGGTCTGGCCGCGCCTACGCTACAAACTTGTATCCCAGCCCCTGCACCGTCAGGATGAGCTGCGGCTGTTTGGGATCGTCCTCCAATTTCTGCCGGAGGCTGGCAACGTGGACGTCCACCGTGCGGGTAAAGGTATCCACGCTGTAGCCCCAGACTTCCTTAAGGATCTCGGCCCGCGACAGGGTCGCGCCCCGGTGCTCGAGAAAGTAGCGCAGCAATTGAAATTCGCGCGCCG
>DATHDM010000181.1:0-2551 GCA_035319065.1 Terriglobales bacterium | reverse complement strand
GCAGGGCACGACCACGATCTCCAAGGGCCAGGAGTTGTCGGATCTGCAGCGTGCCCTGACCGAGGGCGCGATCACGCAGAAGGAATACGACGCGCTGCACGCCAAGATCATGAAGCGACCGGACTGACGGCGGCTTCAGATGAAGCTTCTATCGATTGGACTGCTGGCCTGCGCGGCGCTCCTGGCCTCGCAGGCGGTGAGCGCCCAGGGCAGCGGCCCGAGCGCCGGCGCGTGGGAGTTCACGCTCGGCCCGGTGTATACCCTCTCGAAGAGCGTGAACTTCGAGGGTGGCTCGTCCGCGAAGCTGGAGAGCAGCGTCGGAGGCCGGTTCGGGATTGCCTACTACCTGACCGATGAGTTCTCGTTCGGCGGCGATTTCGCCTACGGCAGGCCGAATCTCACTGCCAACGTCATCGGTGCCAATGGCACAGCTAACTTCGTCGAGAATGGCCGCGCCACCATCAACAGCTTCAACTTCACGGGTACCTATCATCTGCTCGACGGCGCGATCCGGCCCTTTGCACTTCTGGGCGTCGGCTGGAACTGGGTGAGCACCGACATCGCCTCCGGGCCGCCGGTAGCGGGCTGCTGGTGGGATCCCTGGTGGGGCTACATCTGCAGCGGATATCAGCCGACCCACGGTGCCAGCAGCCTGACCGGCCAGCTTGGTCTCGGCGTCCAGCTCAACTTCAACGAGAGTTTCGCCGTGAACGTCGACTACCGGGAGACCTGGATCCAGCTGCAGAACGCCAACGGCACCCCGGGCTTCGGCAACATCGAGGCGCTGTTCATCTGGCGGTTCGGCGGCGGCTACTGAGTCCGCGAGTCAGTCGTGCGCTTCGACCGTGTGCAGCAGCGCGCTGCCGCGCTCTAGGCTAGCCTGCTGCACCCTTGTCCGCACGAGGGTGATGTGATCACGCAGGTCGTACAGCAATGGGGCAAAGGAGTTCGGCACGTGTAGTCGATCGGCGTGATCCTCGAGACGCTGGAGCCGGGTGATCAGGTCGCGCCGAGCCCCGGATTTTCGGCTCTCGGATTCGAGCTCGATGAATTTCAGTTCACCGTAGAGGCGGAAGATTCGCCGCTGCATGTTCCATCCGTAGATTGCGGGGGCGATACGCAGCAGCGGATAGGCAACGCCTACGAGGGGAATGAGCAGCACCAGAAAGCGATTTGCCAGGACAGCCAGCCAAAACGGCAGATAGCGCTGCAGGAGCGGCTTACCGGACCGGTAGAACTGCCGTGCCTGCTCGGAAAGCGGCAGATCGAGCGTTTCAGCCGCGGGAAACTGGGCGGATTTCTGGAAGATCCCCGGCGCGGAGTGAATCTCAGAGGCAGCCTCCAGCAGCAGGTACTGAATCGCAGGATGCAGATCGCGGCGCACGAGCAGATTTGTCTTCGGCGCGATCAGATTGAGGTCGGTGGCAGGGCGATTCGTGGCCATGTTGCCAACGCCCTCCGGTAGGACGAGCTTGGTGACGAAGGGGTACAGCGCCGCGTATGCATCCGCGCGGGCAAATCCCAAAACATTGATCCCTGAGGCCGCCAACAACCGCCGTACCACCGGTGCATCCCAGGAAGCCACGATCATGGCCACATCGATCTCGCCACGCTGGAGCGCATCGCCACTCTGCTCCATGGTGAGGGGCAGCAGCTGAGCGATGTTCTGGTCGAAGCCATTCAGCCTCAGGAACTCGAGTGCCAGCGCCTCGGTGCCTCCACCCGGCGGGCCTACGGCCACCCGCTTTCCGCTCAGGGCACTACGCAGGTCCCTGGGAGCTTGGCCGCGGTAGAAGAACCAGAACGGCTCATAAGACACGGTCCCGAGGGACTCCAGATCGGGCGACTGTGCCTCGCTGGTGAGCCCGCTCTGCGCGAAGCCCACTTCGACACCCGACGTCGGGTCGTTCAACCGCCGCAGATTCTCCACGCCTCCTGCGGAGGGGAGCAGGCGCAGGTCGACGCCCGAGTGATTGAGGATGGCCTTGTAGCGCCGGGCAAACAGTTCGTAGTCGCTACCCGGCGTTCCGGTGCTGATAACGACCGTCTTCGGAGGAAGCGGACCGAGCCAGGCAACAGTCGCCACAACCGCGAGGACGATTACCCCGGCAGCGGCCACGTAGAGCCACCGCACCGTGCGTGCGAGCGCCGTAACGTTCACCTTACCTGGGATGGTTGGTCAGGTCTGCTGCACGCTAGCTCGTCGCGGCATGGGGCTGAATCGGGGTTTGTGCGTAGACTGATGGGAATTGATATGGGCCCGGTAGGATTCGAACCTACGACCAAGGGATTCACTTTGCCCCGGAGTTTCCGCCGGGAGTGGACTATCTCTTCACCCGTGCACCAAGCCGTGCGTGTGGGTGCGGGATGCTCTAAGCCTGTCATCAAGGGCGCTCGAGCCCTCAGGTAGTCTCTGCACCTTCCGCCGGTGTACCGGCGGCTCGGCTCAGGATTGCCATGCGCGCGAGCGCCGCGGCTCCCGCGCGCGAAGGTTTCCCTGAATTCATCCCGTCCACTTCGCGCGTTTCCGCGCGAAGGCACCGTGTCGATG
>DATHDM010000180.1:0-39230 GCA_035319065.1 Terriglobales bacterium | reverse complement strand
AAATCTGAAGTCCGCGCTGGAAGACCTGCCCACGCACGGGGTCCGGGTAAACGAGATTCGTTTCGTGGCCCGCGATTCCTCCGAGGCTGACGTCGCCGGCAAGCTCACTGCCAGCGCCCTGGGCGGCATGGCGGGTCAGCTTGGCTCCTGGCTGAAAGATCCTCGAAAACTTCTCCAGCTCATCTCCGCTGCTTCAGGCACCAAGGGCGGGGGCGAGCCTGGGCTCGCCCCTGCGACTGGGGGCTCGGGCGTCACAGCCTCTTCCGGCGATGCGCCTGGCATCGGATCGGTGGTCTCCGGCAGCGATGCCGCAGCTCTGGCCCCGCTGAAGGAAGAAGACGTGCTGGGTGTGATCCACTTCTTGAATCAGATCGGCAACAAGAACCAGGAGCAGGCCCCCGCCGATCCCGCCTTCGTGCAGCGGGCGCTGGGAGAAATGCCGGTCAATGCGCACGATCTGCTCTACCAGGCGCTGTTCAAGGCGTCCGCCGCCAGCTTTGAAGGTGATCAGGAAGCCTCGGACCTGGTCAAGCTGGCCGAGCACCTGGCCATCCGCTTCGCGGTAGAAAGTTTTGAGCGCGGCGATGTGAAGATCAACGCCGTGCAACAGATGATCGAGCGGCTCAGCAAGGAGCTGGACTCCCTGCGCGGCATCCTCAATGAACACGAGGAGCGCATGGGCAAGCTCGGCATGCTGGTGGAGACCCATGCCGACATTCTCGACCGGCAGTTCTGGGCCGCCGTACCCGAATGGGGCAAGAAGAAGGTCCTGCTCGCCGCCGACTGCTGGTGCATCCCGCCCCGCAACGTCCGCAGCTATGTGGAGAGCCTGATCGAGCGCAAAGATGAAGAGCTGGCATTCAGGATCCTGCAGCACTATTCGACCGCGATCGACAATTCCGACGCGGACGCCCGGCGCAAGGCGGCCACCGGTCTCAGCGAACTGGCCGACCTGTACGGACGCATGGAAAGTCACCTGTTGCAGTCGATCCTGATGCGCCTGGGCAGGCAGCTCACCCTCGATTTCAGCGAGGAGTCGCAAACCTTGATGAGTGCGGCTTTTGTGCGGCTGAGCCAGGAAGCCGCCTCGCGCAAGGATTTCGTCGCGGTCGAGCAGTCACTGGCCACGCTGGCGCGGATCGAACAGCGGAATCCGCAGGCCGCGCGCGAGGTCAGGCCGCGGATCGCGGTGGAGATCCGCTTGCGCGAGTTCATCAGCGAGGTATCCAGGAATCCGCTTCTTCCGGCTGGTTTGCTCGATGTGCTGAAGCGCACTCCTCACAAATCGGCGGAGGAGATTGCTGTCCAGTTTGGCCAGTGCTCGCGGCGCGAGGAAGCGAACCGCTACGTCGCCCTGCTGATGCAAGTGGGCCCGGGAGCGCTCGAACATCTCCGCGACGTCATGCGCACACGCTCGGCCTCCGAGGCCATCCTGACCACCGGGCTGCTCAGTTGTTTGGATTTGCCGATGCTGGTGTCCGAGCTGCCGGATCGCATCCGGCAATGGAATCGCCAGCAGCAGGATGCCGCCATGCGTCAGATCGCGTGCGCCGGCGTCGAGGAGCGCGGCGAGCTGATCCTGGCGATGCTCGACAATCTCGATCCCCTGATTCTGCCGCAGGCGGTGGACGATATCGGCATGACGCACTCCTACATGGCGGCCGGCAAGCTGCTCGATCTGGCCGCAGGACAGGGCTCCAGGACCGCCACTCCCTACCTGCAGGTAAAAGCGGTCGAAGCTCTGGGGCGCTTGCGCGTGGGAGGCGCCGAACAGATGCTCGCCAACTTTGTTTCCGAGCGCCACTTGCTGACCTGGAAGCATCCTCGCGAGTTGCGCATCGCCGCGGCTCAGGCCTTGCAGCGGGTGAACCCGGAGCGCGCCGTGCACCTGGTTACCAAGGGTGGCATTTCCGCGGAGGAGCTTAAGATTGGACCGCTCGATCCCGTCCACAGCAACGGCTGGGTTCGGCAGCGGCGCTATCAGCGGGTCTCTCCGGAAGTGGCGATTCATGGCACCGCCACCACCAACCGTGGGGTCTATGACGTAACCCTGGAGAAGTTGAGCCTGGGGGGCGGCATGGGCTCGCGCACCGGGCGCACCACCCTGGGCAGCGATGCGGTGCTGGACATCAACCTGGGACTGCGGCGTGTCCACAGCCGGGTGCTGGTGAGGGAAGCGCCCTCCGGCGGCGTCAGCTTTGAGATCGCCGACATCGCCCTCGACGACCGCTCCAAGCTCCGCAAGCTGGTTCACGATCAGATGGTGCTGAGCCAGGCCGCGGCTGCAAGCCGGATCGCAGCTTCATAAGAGCTCCCCACCACCGATACGGAAAGCTCGCGCCGGATCCGGCTCCCGTTTCTCCGCTTCGCTACTTGCACTCCGGATTTCTGCCTTCGCGCAATACCGGCCAAAATCATCGGCGCGAGCCTAGTTCCTTTCCATGCAGTCTCACTTGTCTTTGACCGTCACCCGCAGGTCCTTGCCCGTCATTTCCTTGGGCTGTTTCTCGCCCAGCAAGGCCAGCACCGTCGGTGATATGTCCTGCAGCGCGCCATCGGGACGCAACCCGAACTTCTTTCCGTTCTCAGCCACCACAATGAAAGGGACCGGATTCGTCGTGTGCGCGGTGTGCGGCCCTCCGGTGTCAGGGTCGATCATCATCTCCGCGTTGCCGTGGTCGGCGGTCACCAGCATGGCTCCTCCGCGCTGCCGCACCGTGCCGTAGATGCGGCCCAGGCACTGGTCCACGGTTTCCACCGCCTTGATGGTGGGCGGAATTTTGCCAGAGTGCCCCACCATGTCGGCGTTGGCGAAGTTCACTACCATTACGTCGAACGTGCCCTTCTCGATCGCCTTGACCACGGCATCGGCGATGCCCTCGGCGCTCATCTCCGGCTTCAGATCGTAGGTGGCTACTTTGGGCGACTGCACCAGCACACGCTCCTCGCCGGGAAACGGCTGTTCCACTCCACCGTTGAAGAAGTAGGTGACGTGCGCATACTTCTCGGTTTCGGCCACGCGCAGGTTGCGCATGCCCAGGTTGCCCATCACGTTGGCAAGGATGTTGTTCAGGTGCTCGGGCGGAACCACGTAAGGCAGGGTGAAGAGCTTGTCGTATTCCGTCATGCACACATACGTGAGCTTCCGGGGCACGCTGTCGCGCGGAATAGTGGCATCGAGGGCCTCCCAGTCAGGCAGGTCGCGACCCTGCTGCGCGCTCAGGCCGCTGTTGCGCGCCAGGCAGCGCGTGATCTGGCGCGCGCGATCTGCTCGGAAGTTGAAATTGAGGCACACATCTTCGTCGCGGATCCGCCCCAGCGCTTCTCCGCGATTGTCGATGACCACAAACGGCACGATGAACTCGTCCGTCACCCCGCGGTTATAGGACTCCTTGATACCCTGCACCGCATCCACGTAGGGCCCGGATTCGCCCTTCCCATGCACCATGGCATCGAAGGCCTTCTTCTCCCGATCCCACTTCTTGTCGCGGTCCATGGCGTAATAGCGGCCATCGACGGTCGCTACTTCTCCCACACCGTATTCCCGCATCTTCTGCTGGAGTTGCGCGACGAAATCCGCGCCACTGGTGGGTAGGGTGTCGCGCCCGTCCATGAAGCAGTGAACAAACGTGCGATCCACGCCGTTCTGCTTGGCCATCTTGAGCAGGGCGTAGAGATGTTTCTGGTGGGAGTGGACGCCGCCGTCGGAGACCAGGCCCAGCAGGTGCAACTTGCGTCCCCCGGTCTTCGCCTGCTTCATGGCTTCGAGGAGCGTGGCATTGGAAAAAAAGTCTCCGCTCTCGATCATGCGGTCGATGCGCGTGATGTCCATGTACACGATGCGGCCCGCACCGATGTTGAGGTGGCCCACCTCACTATTGCCCATCTGTCCGTCGGGCAGCCCCACATAGTGGCCGCTGGTGTGGATCAGGGTATTGGGATACTCCGCCAGCAGCTGGTCGTAGTTCGGTTTGCGTGCCAGGGATATGGCGTTGGCGTTCGACGGCGGCGCGTAGCCCCAGCCATCCAGGATGATGAGGACGAGTGGTTTGGGTCGGGTCACTGGATACTTCCGCCTATTGGAACAGGTTTTGCCGGCTGAACCGGCATTCTAAATGATCGCTCCCGATGGTCGAAGTCAGGCTGCGACGGAACAAAGCGATTCTGCCGGCCCAAAGCCAAGACGCGGTAGCGCTTCCTGCTGTAATCTGGAGAGGCATCCATTCGTCTTCACCTTTAGATGACTCGGCTCCGGCAGTCGCAGCTTCTCGCGGTGCTCCTCTGGGCTCTGGCTACCAGCTCCCTGCGCGCCCAGCAGCCTAGCACAACTTCGGAAGCCAACCAGGATCGGCTGTCCGATTCGGCCAAGGCTGAACCGCAGGAGCCCGTGCCAGCCGATGCCACGGAAATCATTCGCAGATCGCTTACCAAGTACCAGCACAACCTCGACCGGGCTCGCGACTACGTCTTCCAGAAACGGGACGTGGAGCGCGAACTCGATAAGACCGGTGCGGTGAAGAAGACCACCGTCCGCTCTTACGACATCCTGATGATCTTCGGCGAGCCCTACGAAAAGCTCACCGCCAAGGACGACAAGCCGCTCGATACCCACGATCAGGAAAAAGAAGAGAAGAAGCTGAACGAATTCTACGAACGCAAGAAGAAGGAACACGAGAGCGAGTCAGCGGCGGCGAAGGCACGCGAAAAACGCGAGCGTGAAGAGCGCAAGCTGGCCAGCGAACTTCCCCAGGCGATGGATTTCAAGCTCATAGGGGAAGATGTCATCGATGGCCAGCCGGTGTATGTGATCTCCGCCGCTCCCAAGCCCGACTACAAGCCGAAGGACATGTTGGCCAGGCTCCTCACCAGACTGCGGGGAAAGATCTGGATTACCCAGGCAGACTACCAGTGGGCGCGCATGGAGGTTGACCTGCTCGAAGATTTCTCCCTCGGGGTGTTTCTGTTCAAGCTGCACAAGGGCGCGCATCTCGAATTCGAACAGACTCGCATCAACGACGAGGTCTGGCTCCCCCGCCGCGCCTTCTTCAACGGAGCGGCGCGCATCCTGGTGAAAAACGAAGGGGCGCAACTGGAAACCACCTACAGCAACTACCAGAAGTTCAAGGCGAACGCCCGCATCGTGGGATTCTCCGAAGCGCCGGGGGCGGGTTCAGACCCGCGGTGAACGCGCAATCGACTACGCGCTGACCTTCGCCGCTGCCTCGCCCTTGTAATTGAGCGCCTTCAGGCCCAGAAAGCCCGCGCCCGTTCCCAGCTCTTCTTCGATCCGCAGCAGTTGGTTGTACTTGGCAATGCGGTCGGTACGGGACGCGGAGCCGGTCTTGATCTGCCCAACGCCGCTGGCCACGGCCAGGTCGGCGATGAAGGTGTCTTCCGTTTCCCCCGAGCGGTGCGAAATCACCGCCGTGTAGCCATTGCGCCGCGCCAACTCGATGGCATCGAAGGTTTCGCTCACCGTGCCAATCTGGTTCACTTTGATCAGGATGGAGTTGGCCACGCCCCGCTCGATTCCCTCCTCCAGCCGCATCACGTTGGTGACGAACAGGTCGTCGCCCACCAGCTGAATGCGGCTGCCGAGCTCTTCGCTGAGCATCTTCCAGCCCTCCCAATCGTCCTCCGCCAGCCCATCCTCGATCGAAACAATAGGGTAGTCGTGCGCCCACTTCGCCCAGTAGCGCACCATCTCGGCGGAACTCTTGCTGGAGCGATCCGACTTCTTGAAAACGTACTTGCCATCCTGGTAGAGCTCGCTGGCGGCGGGATCCAGCGCGATCGCGATCTCCTCTCCCGGCTTGTATCCCGCCAGCTGGATAGCTTCCAGCACAACCTCGATCGCCTCCACATTCGACTTCACCGAGGGCGCAAATCCACCTTCATCCCCTACGGCCGTGTTGTAGCCTCGCTTCTTGAGCACGCCCTTGAGCGTGTGGAAAACCTCGACGCCCCAGCGCAGCGCTTCCGAGAAGGACTCGGCTCCAACTGGCATCACCATGAATTCCTGGAAATCCACGTTGTTGTCCGCGTGCGCCCCCCCGTTGAGGATGTTCATCATGGGGACGGGAAGGACATGGGCGTTCACGCCGCCCAGGTAGCGATAGAGCGGAACCTGATAGTGATGGGCCACGGCTCGCGCCGCTGCCATCGATACCGCAAGGATAGCGTTGGCTCCCAGCTGGCCCTTGTTTTCCGTGCCATCCAGCTCGCGCATCTTGTCGTCGATGTCCCGCTGATTCGCCGCGTCCATGTTGGCCAGCGCCTGCGCGATGGGGCCATTCACATTCTCGACTGCCTGCAACACGCCCTTGCCGAGATATCGCTGCTTGTCGCCATCGCGCAACTCCACCGCTTCATGCTCACCGGTGGAAGCGCCACTGGGCACGATCGCTTGCCCCAAATCCCCCGACGCCAGCAGCACTTCCGCCTCCACCGTCGGGTTCCCACGCGAGTCCAGAACTTCCCGGGCATGAATTCCAGATATGAATGTCATTGGAGTGCCTCCTGGTCTGCTGATCCGCAATCGCCGATTTAAGGGAGCGATTATAGGTCATGGGCCGGAGCTGTCGCGGTCAGCCGTCACAGTCAGTTGATATCGGTTCTTATGGCGGAAACTCTATTGAAATTATAAGAACTGCTGTAGAGTCGGACTAGTGAACCCGATCATTTCCGTGGGAGATCCAGCATCACCACATCCGAGCTCTCCTGCACTCGCTCGAGAACAACCTCTTTGCCGTCCGGGGAAATATCGAAATCGCCGATGTTGAAGTCCGCACTGACACGGGTCAACTGACGCTCAGCGCCTGTCTCCAGATCGATGAGCCACAGGTCTTTATGTTGAATCTCCCCTCGCAGGAACAGGAGCGCGTGTCCTCCAGGCAAGAAGGCAAGGTGTCGTGCCCCACGAGTCAGAGTCAGGGCCGGCAACGCATGCGCGGCACCTTCGGCTGTAGCAGCTTTCACCGAAAACCTCGTCCCGATATCGGGTCCGGAGTAGATCACGAGCCGTCCATCGGGGGACCACGCAGGATCGACCGAGTACTCCTGCACAAGAGAAGCAGGAGGGCGCCCGTCGAGCGGAACGCGGTATAAGTGCGGGACACCGTGATCGTTGCCCGCCGAGGTGATCGATTGGCCGTCGGGAGCCCATGCGGGAGCCCCTTGCAGGTCGAGCGAATCGACGAGAGTCCGCGCATTCGCGCCGTCAGCTTGCATCACGTACAAGGCTGTCTTGCCGTGTTGCCGGACCGAAAATGCAATATCCTGACCATTAGGGGAAATTGCCGGGCCACCAAAGATTCGCGCTCCCTGGCCGCTCCACAGTTCCGTGGTGGCCCCGTCGGCAAACTTCCAGATACTCTCGCTGGTGCCAGTTGCAGAAATATACAAAACACAATTTGGCCCCAGTCGCGGGGAGAACGCGGTATTGCCTGTTAGCGGAATTCGAGCCGGCACCGACGCCTCGCTGCGTGCATTTGCGATCGGCAAGCGCCAGAGCGTTCTTTTTGGACTGGCAAGCGTGGCAACTAACCGGCGGCCGTCAGCACTGGCGGCGAGTGACGTGTACTGCTCAAGACCAGAGGTCAGCCGGTGGGGAATACGACGATCAAGGTCGAGGCTGTAAAGCCAGGGTCCGGAACCATCAGCATCGCTAGCCAGGTACAGCACCGTGTGCTGATCCAAAAAGACCGGATGGGTCACGCGGCTATTGTGCGAAGTAATTCGCTCAGGCTTGCCGCCTGCTGGGGAGATGCGCCAGATATCTAATCTGTCAGGCAGCGCGCCCTGGACGAAGTAGATGAATTGCCTATCGGGCGCCCACAGGGGAAAGTGAGCGTGCAGTCCGGCAGGCGCGGTAAAGATGGGCCGATCCTCAGCGCGCCGTCCCCCGTCTGAGACGTACATCGGATCGCCCGAACCCGGCGTGTGGTACGTGAGCCGGCCAGCGTCGCGTGACCAGTCGAACTCGGCCACACCTTCCAGGTATGGCTTTAGCTCCCCACCTAAAGTCGGCACCGCCCAGATGCTGATGTCGCCACCGCCGGGGCTGTCTGATTTGCGAGCTTGCTTGCGAACCCAAAAGGTGACGAAAAAGCCGTCCGGCGAAAAACCCAGGGTGCGTACCGATGGGTTGACGAGTTCCGGCGCTCGCCCCCGAGTCAGGTTCTGGAACTGTCCGAAACCGACCTGGGTAACCCAGACGTCCATCTGCCCATCCCGGTCGGACAGAAATGCCACGAACTGACCGTCGCGTGAGACTGCAGCAGCTCCCTCCACCCCATCGAAGTCCGTGACCCTTTGAAATCGCGCTTCCGTGATAGGGCTTCGCCAGAAGTAATCCTTGCTCTGAAGCCGGAGGATCGCGCCAATGAGCAGCGCTGCTCCGCCAGGGGCAGGACGAATTTCCACCAAATTAAGGCCTTCTGCGCCGTTGAAATGGGCGCCGGTGCCGGCGGACTCGACAAAACGGCACTGTTCCCATTCTCCAGAGCCGCTGGAAGATTCCGACTGCGTGCCCAGGCATCCAGCTCCGCTCGAGATGCGTACACGGAACCCATCCTGTCATGCAGATGCCGGTGAACCGGCATGCCCTCCCGCTTTTCCCAGCGCTGGACGGTGGTCACATCGCGGTTGAGGTAGGCGGCGATCTCCTTCCACGAATCCAGGCGGTCTTCGGACGCTCTCACCGGAGACGGTGTGGCCGGGGATGGTTCGCCCATGGCGATCTCCTCATGGGTTGCGCGGTGCCGGGGAAGTGGATTGTAACCCGGCTTGCTCCGGCCACGGTAAAAAACGGCATTCGATGGCAAAGCACGGAAAAGCTGCAATTCTGCGCATTGCTGTTTGATTACGCCTACCCCGATGTCTCATCGTGTCCGCACTCTCCACGGGGTCAAACCAAGCAAAAAAGGAGGCAGGTATGCAGCGCAGGTGGATTCTATTGCTCAGTACCGCGATCGTGGTCGCGGCTCTCTACTACACAGGCCATGTCATGGCCACGCCGGCCAATGCTGGCTTCATAGCCACAACGCTGGCCAAGGGCACGTTCGGCCCGATCCAGACTTACAACGTCGCCCTTCAACCGGGTTCCGAACCGAAGTCCATTTGGTGGTCCTTCCAGCAGACGGCGGGAAACTCAGACTTGTACGTCCAGAGCAATGTATGGAAGCCAGGAGGCAGCACGGGTTGGCATACCCACCCCGGCCACAGCCTGATCACCGTCACTGCGGGTACGGTAACTGCCTACGAAGGGAACGATCCCGATTGCACGCCGGAGGTGTACACGCAGGGGATGACTTTTGTCGATCCAGGTTTTGGCCACGTGCATATCCTGCGGAACGAAAGCAATACCACCGATGCGCAAACGATCGCTGTCCAGATTATTCCGAAAGATCAGCCGCGCCGGATTGACGTTCCAAATCCGGGGAACTGCCCCGCATCCGTGCAGTGAGGCTGCACTGCTGGCGACCTGAATCCCTGGACGCGCGGCGGGCCATGCGTCCAGGGCTCTCGCTATTTGCAGCCCTCATTGTTCACCTTGGTTCTCTTCGCCGTTCCGTCGTTGTCCCGCTGGGAAACCATGCTTTAGAGTGCGGCGAAGAGGAGCAGCATATGAAGACGTTGTTCGTATTGGTTGTGCTGGCTGTGCTGGTGACTGGACTGTCGGCACAGCAATCCACCTCCCCCAATGCCAGCGTGGCTCCTGCAAAGCCTTCGGCTGCGCGGCCCGCTGGCCAGGCAACCACACCACCAGGCACGACCGTAAGTTCGGCCGGTACCGGTGAGTCGGATCCGACGGCATTGCCCGTGGGCACGGCTGTGAAGATCAAGCTCGAGACTCCCATCTCCACCGCCACCAACCGCCGTGGCGACCGCTTCGGCGGGCGGGTGACGGAAGCGGTGATGCTGAACGGGAAAACCATCATTCCCGTGGGCGCGGCCTTGGAGGGTGAAGTAATGCGCGCCAGTCAACCGCGGCGCATCGGCGGCACCCCCACCATTGACCTTCATCCCGAATCGATTACCATGCCCGACGGCCAGTCCTACCGCATCAACGCCGTGATCGTGGACACCAGCTACCGCCCCGAGACCAGCGTGAATAATGAGGGCGAAATCAAGGGACGCGGGCGCGACCGCATGGACAATATTGAGCTGGGTGCGGCTGCGGGCGCGGGCGCCATTGCGGGTGGCATCATCAGCGGCGGGAAGGCTGCCTTGATCGGCGCCGGTGTAGGCGCCACCGCCACTACCGTTCACTGGCTGTTCAAGCGCAGAACGGCGGAAGTGCCGGCCGGCACCGAGATTGTGATGGAACTGGATCGCCCCATGGCTCTTACCGCGGCCACCGGCGGTCAATAAGACTCAGGCGAAACTGCGATTGAGGAGGGGCACGGCGCGAGTCGCGCCCCTGTTTTATTGCCTAGCGCGTCGCGCCAAAGATGTTTCTCTCCAGCTCCTCTTCCTCCACCACCTGCAGTGTGATGGAGCCCTCGAGCGGCACCGCATCAACCGGCATCCCGTCTCGCCACAGGCTGAAGCGCAACCGAATGGAGGAGCCTTTGGCTGCCCCCAGCTTCTCCAGGGGCACCTGAAACTCGAAATTTCTCGGCAAAACCACCTGCACGCGCCCGGGCTCGCCGTTCGACGCTAGCACCACCTCATCCTTCTTCCCCGCCCGCAGTTCCCAGCCCAGGAGTTTTTTCTCCAGATTGGCGATCAGTCGCACCCGCGATGTGTCCGCACTCATGGGCGCCCCTGCGCTCTGAGCCGTGACCGCCCCTTGAGGCCCAGCTTCGGCAGGAGGGTGAAAGATCTCGAAGTTCACCGAGAGTTGCACCGGCTCTCGAGGAATGCCGCCGGCAAAGTCGAGCCGCCCGTAGAGATTATGCTCATCAATCCCGGCGTGCGCGCAGTCCAGCAGGAAGGTCTTGCCGTGCATGGCGCCGGAATGCTGATCGGAGGTGTACATGGCGGCGCCGATCCAGTCGAAATAACGCAATCCCCCGCTGCCGATCTTGGGGCGAATGTAGGCGGTCTGGGGGGCCCAGGCTGGACGGCTCACCCCGGCCGCAATCGGCTGTGCCAGGTAGTCGGGCGCTTCTACCCCCAGCGCTTGGTACACGTTGGTCAGGTGCTTGCGATATAGTTCGTCGAAATCGCGATCGTTGGCCGAATGGTGCTCCGGTCCATACCACCAGTTCCAGTCGCTGCCCTCGGCAATCAGCAACTCTTCGAACGCGAGTTCGCGCTGCTCAGGTTCGGCGCCGCCCTGGGCCCGCTCGTAGAAATCACGCGCATCGTTCAGATAATCCCACGCCCGGTTGTCTTCGGGTGCGCCGATCCAGACATTGAAGTTGGCATTGATCCACGACCCTGGAACCAGGGGAGCCAGCTTCGGCGCGGCGCTGTGGCGCGCCAGGGCCTCGTGAACCGACAACGCCTCGATGGCGGGATCGCGTTGCAGCGCGTCGTACACGCGCCGCAAGAACTCCCGCCCCGATTGGGGGTAGAACTCCCAGGCATTCTCGCCATCTAGGATCACCGGCAGGAAGGCGTCTTTTCCTTTCGCCACAACCGCTTTGGCCGATTCCTTCAGGTTGCGCACGAAGTGCTCGGCGGCGTCTTTGGCCGGCACTCCGGAGTAAACGAATCCGATCAGATCGGAAAGCGAATGGTCGCGGAAGATCAGGCTCATTCTCGCCCCACCTTTCTCGTACACGTATGGCGAGTACAGTGCTTCCGCGTGCGCGCTGCTCAGGCGTCCATCGGCAGATCGCGTGAAGTGGGTTCCAAGTGTTCTGCCCAGTACGCCTTCGTCGGTAGCCATCCACTCGACCCCCAGGTCAGCGGCGATGGCCAGCACCTCCTCCGACACGCTGCCTTCCGACGGCCACACTCCCACCGGGCGAACCCCGAAGACCTGCTGGTGCAGTTCGAGGCCGCTCTCCATCTGCTTGCGCGCGTCTTCGGGGCGTCGGAACCGGCGGGCAGGAAGGGGCAGGTTCGGGCTGGAAACCGCTCCCTGGTTGGTGTCGCACAGCAAGGGAAGGATGGGATGATAGAAGGGGGAAGTGGAAATCTCGATGCGCCCTTCCCGGGCGGCGTCAGCATAGGCCGGCAGTACGCGCCCGCACAATTCGCGCTCCTTGCGAATCACGAATGCCTGATCCTCAAGCGTGAAGTTCCTGGCCTTGCTGACCAGCTGAGCGATTTCCGGTTCCTCCAGGAAGAATTCGTCGAACCAGGCGATCTGCGAGAGCACCTGCAAATCGGTGTAGTCCTGCCGCTGAAAGTAGGGCTCGGCCCGCGCTGCCTGTCCTCCCGCGCCCGTGAACTTGGTCCACAGCTCCAGATACCGCGGGTAGCGCCCGATCATCTGCGCCGGGTTGGCCTGGAAGAGATAGGCCAAGGCAAAGCGGCGTTCCTCCAGCGTCAGCTCGGCGGCAGGCTTCGCGGCCACCCGCAAGAACGGATCCTTTGCCGACCCGGAAGCGTAATCCTGAATCTGCACCATCAGAGAGGGCACCAGATTGAACGTCTGGTGGACGCCGGGAAACTCTTCCAGCAGCTTCACCATGCCGTAATAGTCTTTGAGAGCATGCGACCTCACCCAGGGAAGGCGGTAGTCTCCGGTGGCCAGATCCTTGTAGTAGGGCTGGTGCATGTGCCAAAGAAACGCGACGCGCAATTGAGGCATGGGGTCTCAGTTTCCGGTTTTCTGTTTCAAGTTGCAAGCGTGCCGCCGGACCGCGGCCGCATCCAAAGATAACAAGACTAAATGCTCCGCACTGGATGCCGGGTACTATCTGTGGTTCACCGAACCTTGGCCATTCGCGGATGAGCTAGACTGACAAGGTCCCGATGCGGATTCTGACCAAGTACATCTTGCGCGAGGTGCTCTCCCACGGCCTCATCGGGGCGGCCATCTTCACCTTCGTCATCTTCATGCGCGACCTGGCGCGGATCCTGGAGCTGGTGGTTCGCAACAGCGCTCCCCTGCCCAGCGTGGCCGAAATCTTCTTCTTCACCCTGCCCACAGCCCTGACTCTGACTATTCCCATGGGAGTGCTGGTGGGTATTCTCATCGGTTTGAGCCGCCTGGCTGCGGACAGCGAGGTCACGGCCATGCGCGCCAGCGGCCTCGGCTCGGGCATGTTCCTGCGAACGATCGCAGTTTTTGCCACCGCCGCCTGGCTGCTGGCGCTGCTCAACAATGTTGTCATCGCTCCCCGCTCGGCCGCCGCCCTGGCTCACCTGGAGGAGCGCCTGAAGAGCTCGCAGGTTTCCTTCGAAATTCAGCCGCGCGTCTTCTACGAGGACTTCAAGGACCTGGTGCTCTATGTCCAGGACGCCAGCAGCGCGGAAGGCGCAGCCCGCTGGCGGGGAGTGTTTCTGGCGAACATCAGCGATCCCTCCGCTCCCAAGATCACCATGGCGCAGCGCGGGCTTGTGGTGAACGAAGGGCAGGACAAACTTCGCTTCCACCTGGAAGACGGGTCTTCGCACGAAACTGATCCCCAGGACCCGCAGCAGTACTCCATTTCGACTTTCGCCGAGACCGACATTCCCCTGGAATTGCCCTCCGGCAACCAGCAGCCCCGGCAGCAGACAGCGCCCGCCATGGAGGTCCCTTCCTGGCAGCTGCGCCAGGCGGCTCAGCACCTCGACGGCGCCAAGCGGCGCAGCTATTTGATCGACTTTCACCGGCGCTTTGCCTTGCCCACCGCTTGCCTGGTTCTCGCCCTGGTAGGAATTCCACTCGGGCTCTCAGCCAAAAAGGGCGGCAAGTCCACCGGCTTCGTGCTCACCATCGCGCTGGTTTTCCTCTATTACTTTCTGTCCTTGTCGGGCATGTCGCTGGCGCAGCACGCCAAGTTGCCGGTTGGCCTGGCCATGTGGATGGGTAACCTGGTGTTCTTTGTTGCGGGACTGATTCTGCTATGGCGCGTGGACCGCATGCCCATTGAGATCGGCAGCCTGCGGGCGTGGTGGGGCCGATTAAGTCACCGCATTCAGCATCGCCCCCTGGTGTGGGCCGATACCGGAGCGACCTCCGGCGCGCTGCAGCGTGCCATCTCGCGCAAGCGCGTCTTCAGCGCCCGTTTTCCCCTGCTGCTCGACGACTATGTCCTGCGCGACTTCACCGTGTACCTGGGAATGATCATCGGAACATTCCTGGTGCTCCTGCTGGTCTTTACTTTCTTCGAATTACTCAAAGACATCACCCGCGTTCCCTTGGCCCTGGTCGGCGAATACCTGCTGACCGTCACTCCCTACTTCCTCTACAACACTACTCCCATCAGCATGCTGCTGGCGGTGCTGGTCACCTTCGGGCTGTTGCAGAAATCCAACGAAATTACCGCTATGAAGGCCACCGGGGTCAGCATTTACCGGGTGGTCCTGCCGGTGCTGATGCTGGCTTGCGTGGTAGCCGTGGGATTGTTTTTCTTCGATCAGTTGTACCTGCCGCAGTTGAACAAGCGCCAGGACTCGCTGCGCAACCAGATCAAGGGCAAACCGGCGCAGACCTATCTGCGTCCCGACCGGAAGTGGATTTTCGGCCAGCATTCCACCATCTACTACTACGAGTTCTTCGATCCCGATCAGGACCGCTTCGCCAGCATTACCTCCTTCGAATTCGATCCTGAGACCTTTCAGATGATTCGCCGCGTCCACGCCAGTAATGCCCACTGGTCCGATTCCCTGCAGCGCTGGATCTTCGAACGAGGATGGGTGCGCACCTTCCAGGGGACCAAGGTGGAGGAGTTTCGCCCCTTTGAAGTGGCCACCTTCAATGAACTCAATGAGCCGCCGCCTTACTTCAAGAAAGAAGTCAAGCAGTCTTCGGAGATGAACTACGAGGAACTGCGGCGCTATATCCGCGATCTGCAGCAGAGCGGCTTTGACGTGGTGCGCCTGAAGGTGCAGTTACACAAGAAGTTCGCCTTCCCGCTCATGACCTTTGTGATGGCGATCCTGGCCGTCCCCTTTGCGCTCTCCTCCGGGCGCCGGGGTGCGCTGGCGGGCGTGGCTATGGCCATCGGCATCGCGGTGATTTATTGGGTCGGCATGGGCTTCTTCGAGGCCATGGGCAACGCCAGCCAGTTGCCCCCGGCCCTGGCAGCCTGGTCCCCCGACCTGCTTTTCGGGCTCGCCGGCGGGTATCTGTTGCTCAAAGTGCCCACCTAGCCGGCGATGTTATTGAAGCGGCCCCTGCGCCTGTAGAATCTAACTAATCCCATGCTCAAGCCGCTGCGGCCGCTCTTCCCCTATCTCCGCAAATACCGTGCCGGATTTTTCTGGGGAACGCTGGCGGTTTTTCTGAACAACGGCATCTGGATTCTCTTCCCGCTGGTGATTCGCAACGCTGTCAACGCCCTCAACGCCGGCGTGACCCAGCAAAAGCTGGTCCGTTACTCGCTGCTGCTCATCGGCATCTCCCTGGTAAAGGGCCTGTTTCAATTCCTGACCCGCTGGATCGTCATCGGGATCTCGCGGGACATCGAATACGATCTGCGCAACGACCTGTTTGAGCACCTCGAAGGCCTCTCCTATTCCTACTACCAGCACACACGCACCGGCGACATCATGGCGCGTGCAACCAACGATCTCAATGCCGTCCGCATGCTGTTGGGACCGGCGATCATGTACACCGCCAACACCATCGTGTTCACAGCCGGTGCCCTGGTCTTCATGATCAGCATCAGCCCCAAGCTCACGCTGTACGCGTTCCTGCCTCTGCCCGTGGTGAGCATCGTGCTGCAGTACTTCGGGACGCGCATCCATGAACGCTTCGAGCGCATCCAGGCCATGTTCTCGGAAATCTCCGCCCGGGCGCAGGAGAACTTTTCCGGCGCCCGCATCATCCGCGCCTTCGCCCAGGAACAGCCGGAGATCGCAAACTTCGAAAATGCCAACCGCGAGTACATCGGGCGCAGCCTCAAGCTGGTGCGCCTGATCGGCATGCTGTGGCCTACCCTGGAAGTGCTTCTCGGCCTGGCCATTGTCCTGGTGCTCTGGCTGGGCGGCCGCGAAGTCCTCCTGGGCCGTATGAGCGTCGGCGACTTTGTGGCCTTCAACACCTACATGGTTCAGTTAACCTGGCCGGTGATTGCGCTGGGCTGGGTCATCAGTATCTTTCAGCGCGGCACCGCCTCCATGGGGCGCATCAACGAGATCCTGACCGCGAAACCTGAAATCGTGGATCGCTCCACGCGCGAGCTGCAGTCGGCTGCCCTAAGCGGTGAAATCGAGTTTCGCAATCTCAGCTTCAGCTACAACGGCACGCCGGTTTTGCACGACATCAACCTCCGCGTTCCCACCGGCACCAGTCTTGCCATCGTCGGCCCCACCGGTTCAGGCAAGTCCACGCTGGTGAGCCTGATTCCGAGAATCTATGACGCGCCCGCGGGCGCGGTCATAATCGACGGCCACCCCATCCGCCACTTCCCTCTTCAGCATCTGCGCCGCAGCATCGGTTTCGTGCCCCAGGAGACGTTCCTTTTCAGCGACAGCATCCGCGAAAACATTGCTTTCGGGACCGAGCATGCCACCCCGGAACAGGTGCGCCAGGCCGCCCACGGCGCCAGCATCGCCGCCGACATCGAGGCCTTTCCCGAACAGTACCAGACGGTGGTGGGTGAGCGCGGAATCACCTTATCCGGCGGACAGAAACAGCGCACCGCCATTGCCCGCGCCCTGATCCGCGATCCCAGAATCCTGATTCTGGACGATGCTCTCTCCAGCGTCGACACCTACACCGAAGAGAAGATTCTCGATCACCTGCGCGAAGTGATGCGCGGCCGCACCACCATCTTCATCTCCCACCGTGTCTCCACCGTCCGCCACGCAGACCAGATCGCGGTGCTCTTCCAGGGTCGGATTGTCGAACTGGGCCAGCACGAGGAGCTGCTTGCCAGGAAGGGCTATTACGCCGATCTCTACGACAAGCAGTTGCTGGAAGAAGAACTCGAAACCGTCTAGCAGGAAGTCAGCATGCAGTGCGTGCGGAGCCGCATTTCGCTCGTGGACCCTGCTCGCGCGTGATGACAAAAAGCAGCATGTTCAGCACCTGCGGCCCTATCGCACCACCAGCACTTCGCGCAGGTTGTCGCGAGCGAGGAAAAACTTCAACGAGGCAAATTCCCGGAACAGATTCTCGATGTGGCGGTTGTTGAAGACCCGCTGCAGGCGATAGTGGCGCTCCTCGGTCGCGCCGTTCGTTTCAACCTTCGGAACCAGCTGCAACTCGAGCGAGTCCTGCCCGGCAATGTGATAGCGGCAATACGGCGCTTCCGGACCCGCGTCGCGCGTGTGGAAGAATGAAAGCAGGATTCCCTTGGGCTTCATCACCGAGCAGATGCGCTCGATCACCGGCTTCACCAGCACCTCCGGCAGGTAATCCGCCACATCCCACAGCAGGACAGCATCGAACTTCTGCCCGCGAAACGCCAGGTTCTCCTTCAGGAAGCGATCGATGTCGATCGTGGTATTCCCCAATTCATCTTTGATCATCAATTCAGGATCAGCCGCGCTGGTCAGCAGATCTTCGGTGTAAACCTGGAACCCGCGATCGGTAAGCAGCGCGATGTTGTTCGCCGAAGTGGGCCCTAAGTCCAGGATGCAAAGCGACTCCTCGTGCGCGATGGCACGCATGAATTCGTTGAGTGCTGTGGAATGACGCTGTGCCCGGTGCTGCGCGTCGCGGTGAGAACCGTTACCCCCGGTGCCGCCGCGAAACATCTTGAGAAAATTATCTGCTACGGTACTCATCGACTTATTCTCATTCACTTCTGCCGGCGTTACCCACCCGCGGCCACAATAGATTCCGGGCGCAGCCCCCATGCTGCTATTTCTGGGAAACCGCTGCTCCCGCCGGCTCGTACGCCGCAGTCCCCCGCTTTGGTTCGGTCTTGCCCTCACGCTGCACGTCGATCGATCCCTTGAAGCTGGCGCCTTCTTCGATCATGATGCGCTGCGTTCGGATATCTCCCACCAGCACCGCCGACTTGCGCAGCTCCACCCGTTCGGTGGCGCTGATATCTCCGTCCAGGTGACCGTTGACCACCACTTCGCGAGCATTGACGTGCGCCCGCACCCGGCCATTCGGACCCACGGTCAGGCTGTTGCCGTTCAGTTCAATATTGCCTTCCACTTCACCATCCAGGTAGAGGTCTTCACTGCCCGACAACTCTCCCTTGATCACCACCGACTTCCCGATATTTGCCACCTGGCGGCTATCCAGCGGCTTTACAGGTTCCACGGACCACCCTCCTTGACGATGCACTGCAAGGTTGCTCGGGCGTTTCGGGCCTTCCGAAACGCAATTTATCTCTCAGGCCTGAGGCCGTTGCTCGAACCACACCCCAGAACCGCGTCTCCCGTGAAGAGCTGGACCTGCGGCAGTCACGCAAACATCCCGCCCGCAGTAACTTACACGAATATACTCAACCCGCCCACCAGCGGCAATCGTGATTTTGGCTGTTTGGATACCAAAGTCACATAAACTCCGGTTATTTCCGGACAATACCCCTAAACGCCCCTAGGTTCCTCCAACAGGGGCAGCGGCAGTAGCTTCCCTGCAGCAGGATTGCGGTTCCGGGTTAGGATATTGCTTAGGAGCAGCGTGGTTCGCGCGAAATCCAAGCCGGTTCTGGTCCTGCTTCTGGCTGGACTGGCCGCGGCCTTGGCGCAAGAGGCTATTCCGCCGCAGCCGAGCCCCACTTCTGCCCCAGTCAACCCCCTCCTGCTGGTCCGCCGCACCGTCGCCAATGAGCTCAAGCTTCCGGAAAAGGGGGTGTATTTTGCCTTTCGGGACCTGCGGAAGAAAGGCAATGCCCCGGTCGAAGTCAAGCAAATGGTTGAAACCAGCCAGGACCTGGTTTTAGGACGGCTGATCTCCATCGGAGGCAAGGCGCTCACCCCCGAGCAGAAGCAAAAAGAGGAGCAGCGCCTGCAGCGCCTCCTTACCGATCCCGGCGCGGTTAAGGACAAGCAGAAGGAGCAGCGGGAAGACGACCAGCGCGTGCGCCGCATGGTGGGGGCCCTCCCCGACGCCTTTCTCTACACCTACGGGGGCACGGAAACGGGCAAGAACGGTCAGGTCGTCATTCTGACCTTCAAGCCCAATCCCAATTTCGATCCCCCCTCCCGCGAACTGCAGGTCTATACCGGCATGGTGGGAACCATGCGCATCGCCATCCCCCAGGAGCGCATCGTCTGGCTTGACGCCGTGCTGATGCAGGACGTCAATTTCGGTTGGGGCATTCTGGGCCGGCTCGACAAGGGCGGCCGCTTCAGCATCGAGCAAGCCGACATCGGCGATGGCCAGTGGGACCTGACGCGCATGAACCTGAGTTTTACCGGCAAGATCTTGCTCTTCAAGCACCTCAGCATCCAGCAACAAGAGACCACGTCGGACTACCGCCGCATTCCCGGAATGAACATTGCACAAGCTCTGGAAATGCTGAAGAAATCCGCCGAAGACGAAGTCGCCAGCAGCCACGTGGAACCGGGAGATGCCAGCAAGTAGATCCCGAGCTTCGCGCCAACCGCCTGTGAACCCCTAACAGCTTACGGTTTCCCGCCGGGTCGTCAGCTCTTCGATCAGCTCCCGCTTCACCGCGAAACCTCTCCCCGCTTTGTCGGGTACCGAAATGGTCCCCTGCGGCGATACCTCGACCGGCGGATCGATGATGTCCTCCGCCCAATATCGTTTCGAGGCGGAGACGTCCCCGGGCAGGCTGAAGTTGGGCAGCGTCGAGAGCGCGATGTTGTGCGATCGCCCTATGCCTGCCTCCAGCATCCCCCCGCACCACACCGGAATGCCGTGCTGCCGGCAGATATCGTGAATGCGAACCGCCTCGCTGAAGCCTCCCACTCTTCCGACCTTGATGTTGATGATTCGGCAGGAGCCCACCTCCAACGCGGCCTGCGCCACCCGTGCGTTCACAATCGCCTCATCCAAACAGATCGCCGTCTGGAGCTGCTTCTGCAGCTGGGCATGGAAGTAGAAATCGTCGCTCCACAGCGGCTGCTCGATCATGAGCAGTTGGAAGCGATCAAAGCTCTTCAGCGTCTCCACGTCGTCCAGCGTGTATGCGGAGTTGGCGTCGCAGCTCAGCAGGATATCCGGCCAGCGACGGCGCATCTGCTCCAGCACTGCCACATCCCAGCCCGGCTTCACCTTGAGTTTGATGCGCTGATACCCTGCCGCTAATTCGATGGCGACCTTCTCCCGCAGTTGCTCCACGCTGTCCTGGATGCCGATCGATACCCCGCAGGGAATCTCCCGGAGCGTGCCTCCCAGCAGCTTCCACAGCGGCAAGTTCCGCTCCATCGCCTCCGCTTCCCACAGCGCGTTCTCCAGGGCGGCCTTGGCCATGCGATGCCCGCGCAGCGGTGCGAAGAGCCGCACGCATTCGCACGCTCGTTCAAACTGCTTGCCCACAATCGCCGGCGCCAGGTAGCGAACCAGCGCGTACCAGGCTGTATCCACGGACTCCTCGCTGTAGAAGGGATTCTCCCCAGCAACACATTCTCCCCAGGCGCTGATGCCCTCGCAGTGCAGCTCCGCCAGCAGGATTCTGCGCTCCGTGGTCCTGACAAAGCTGGTTTCGAAGAAGTGGACCAGCGGCATGCGAATCTCCCGGAGCGTCACCGATTCAACCTTCAAGGTGCACCTTTCTAGCGGGCGTCATCTGCGGACCGATTTCTCAGGCTTCGCCGTAAGACCACTCTTCATCCCACTTCCCCAGTAGAAACGCGCCGTTGCCCGCGCCATCGCGTTCGTATCCGAGGGCGGCCTGGCCGCCCGCAAATAACTTGAGGAAGTAGTCGCGATTTCGGCCCTGGACCTCCAGTGCCTTGGTCCTGTCCGCCTCCGACACTCTCCAGGCGTAAATCTCGGCCGGCACTGGAATCCGGTTC
Organism: Terriglobales bacterium; assembly: GCA_035319065.1. GTDB lineage: Bacteria > Acidobacteriota > Terriglobia > Terriglobales > Acidobacteriaceae > DASPRM01. Next base: position 18,287 of record DATHDM010000180.1, on the reverse strand, counting down.
TCCACCTTGAACGGCGGCAGCGAGCCGGTTCCTAGCAGGTCCCGAACGCGTCTCGAGTTCAGCCACCACTCCGCAATCAGGCGGTCCGTCGGCATCCCGCCCTGCAGCGCCGAGGTGGTGATTCCATAGTGATTCACGTGATAGCGCCGCGCAATCGCCCCCAGCTTCTCCAGGTTGAGGAACGCGTTCTTGATTTCCAGCGGATCGAATGTCCATTCGATCAGCTCAAAGCCACGGTCGAGTGCGTCCTCCCGCTGAAACAGCTTCAATCGCCGGCCCAACCCCAGGTTGCGATAGCTCTCCATCACCGCCAGCATGTGCGAATGCAGGTAGGAGTGCCCTGTGCGGCTGCCGGGAATGGCCATGGCAAAACCCACCATCTCATCGCCGTCGAAGGCTCCAATGACCTGTCCGCCGATGCTGTCGGCCACCACAAACAGCCGCGCCGGAACTAGATCGGCGTCGGAAAAATTCCACACTTTCTTCTGCAGACAGACGCAGGCCTCGAACTCCTCTAGCGTCTCACAGCGCCGGATGGCGATTTCCTGGCTCGGCTTGACCTGTTCCATTCCACTTCCGGATGAGCCCGCTCTCACCTTGGCTCCTGCTGCTTGGATTCCTGCCACAGCGATTCCATCTCCTCCAGGTTGGACTCCGCGGGGCTTCGCCCCCGCTCCTGCAGGCGCTGTTCCATCCATTGGAAGCGGCGGCGGAACTTGCGGTTGGTTTTGCGCAGTGCCGATTCCGGGTCCAGGGACAGGTAGCGGGCAATGTTGACCACCACGAACAACAGATCGCCCACCTCGTCTTCCAGCTTCCCCCGCAACGCCTCCGGGACTTTCTGCCCGCTGGCCCCAGCCACGCCCCGCTGCGGCGGTCGTGGGCCGGGAGCGGGAAAGCCCCGCAACTCCTCGCCCAGTTCGGCGGTTTCCTCCTGCAGCTTGTCGAACAGGCCTTCGATCTTCGGCCACTCAAATCCCACGTGCGCCGCGCGCGAACTGAGCTTGAAGGCCTCCAGCAGCGCCGGTACGCCGCCGGAGACGCCTGCCAGTACCGAGTCCGGCCCGGATGCGTTCTCGGCGCTCTTCCCCCCTCCTGCCTCCAGCCGCTTCTTCTTCTCCTCGGCTTTCAGCGCTTCCCAGTTCCGCAGCACATCGGCGGAGGTTTCCGCCCTCACATCGCCAAACACATGCGGATGCCGGCTCACCAGCTTGTTGGACAGCCGGTCCAGTACGTCGTCAATCGAGAAGCGCCCTTCTTCGTCGGCCATCTGCGCATAGAACAACACTTGCAGCAGCAGGTCCCCCAATTCGCCCCTGAGTTCGTCCCAATCGCGGTTGTCAATCGCCTCCAGGACCTCGTAGGCCTCTTCCAGCGTGTAGGGTTTGATGGAGTCGAAGGTCTGCTCGCGGTCCCACGGACAGCCCCCGGGCGCGCGCAGTCGCGCCATGATGGAAACCGCCCGCTCAAAGCGATCGCCTGTTGTCATCGCCATTAATCTAAATGACGCTGGACGCAACGCAAAATCGCGAAGCCTCTGAGCAATTGAAATGCTCTCGGATCATGACCCAGTTATGCACCCTGAATGAGTCTGCCCAAATTCGCCCGGCGCAGCTAATCTAGAAGCTATGCTGGCGACACCGCGTGCGTCTCTCGCAGGAGAGCAGTTTGAGATCGTCGTCATCGGCGGCGGCATCAACGGAGTTGCCATCGCACGGCTATGCGCCCTCGCCGGACGCCAGACCCTCCTGCTGGAGCGCCACGACTTTGCCGCCGGGACCACCAGCCGCTCCACCCGCATCATCCACGGTGGGCTTCGCTATCTGGAGTACGGAGAGCTATCCCTGGTGCGGGAGTCGCTGCAGGACCGCGCTCGGCTGTTGCGCGACCGGCCGTACCTGGTGCGGCCACTCAACTTTCTCTTGGCGCTACCCCCCGACGGCCGCCGTAGCGTGCTGGAGATCCGCCTGGGACTCTGGTTGTACCGCAAGCTGGGGGGAACTCCCAGGCCGCTTCGCGCTCACCAACTGGCCGCGCAACTGGAGCGCCTGCTCGACTCCGGCCAGAGGTGGTCGGTTCTCTGCTACGAGGACGCCCAATGCGAGTTCCCGGAGCGGCTGGTGGCGGAGTGGCTGCTGGAGGGCGTGTCAGCCGGGCTGATGGCTCGCAATTACACTGAGGTGCTTGCCGTCGAAACAGCCTCCGGCCGCGTCACCGGTGTTCGCTTCCGCGATCTGCTCGCCGCGGAAGAAGGCAGGATATCGGCCGTCTCCGTCATCAATGCCACCGGCCCCTGGGCGGATTCGGTGTGTCACGATTCGGGCATCCGGACGCCGGCGCCCATGATCGGTGGGGTGCGCGGTTCCCATATCGTCCTGCCACTGTTGCCTGGCGCGCCCGAAGGCGCGATCTACACCGAGGCTGCCGATGCCCGCCCCGTCTTCCTGATTCCCTGGAACCAGCAGCTCCTGGTTGGAACCACCGAGGTGGCCGACAGCTCCGACGCCCGCTGCGCGCGGCCCAGCTCGCAGGAAGTGACCTACCTGCTCGATGCCGTTCACCGTCTTTTTCCTCGCTGGAAGGTCGGAATCGGCGATATTCGCTTCGCCTGGGCGGGGATTCGGCCTCTGCCCTTCGTGCCTTCTTCCGCGCCCTCCTCCATCACCCGGCGCCACTTCCTGCACGACCACGCCGACGAAGGTGCGGCCGGCATGACCTCAGTCATTGGAGGCAAGCTGACCACCGCCGCCAGCCTGGCGCGCCAATGCGTGGCCGGCATCGGAATCGTGGTGAACGAGCCGCAAGGCTGGAGCCTCGGTCCAGACGGTCAGGGCTTCCCTGCCGCCATGACTCACTGGAGTCAGAAACTGAGTGAATTGGGAAATATTTCGCCGATCAGCGCGCGCGCTCTCGCGCAATGGCATGGACCAGGGTCCAAGACCATCGCTCAGCTAGCCGCAGGCGATGAAAGCATGCGTCTGCCGCTCTGCCCGCACACTCCGCATCTCGTGGCCGAAGCTGTGCATGCCATGCGCAGCGAGTTTGCCGCCACGCTGGCCGACGTGTTTCTGCGTCGCGTGCCGGTCGGCCTGGGACCTTGCTGGTCGGGCGAGTGCACCCGGGTCGCCAGCCAACGAGTCGGCGCGGTCTTGGGTTGGACGGAATCGGAAGTTTCCCGGAATGCCGAAGCCTGCGAGGCCGAGCGCGCTGAATTTCTCAGCCTGCCCGATCCCCGGTCCCTGTCACCCTTCCAGTAAGGGATCCCCGCCCAGGGTGCGCGTCAGCAGGACCGTGTCGTCGGAGATGATTCCATTCACCCCGATCCCTGCCAGGTAGCGCATGCCTTCTTCGGTATTCACGGTCCAGACAAAGATCTGCTTTCCGGCGTCACGCAGAGCTTGCAGCCGCTCCTCCTCCACCAGCTTGTGGTGCAGCATCACCGCCTGGACGGGAAGCTTCGCCCAAGCCGAGAACTGGCCTTTTGTCTCGCAGATCAGGCCCAGATCGAAGGTGGCTCCTAGCTCATGCAGCCATTCCAGCGTCTCGGGTATGAAAGAGGAGACGACGCACCCGCGTCTGGGCGGATACTGCGCCAGCAGGTCGATGATCAGGCTTTCCAACCCCCGGACCTTCAGCTCGATGTTGAGAAACGCCGCCGGGGCAAAGGCTTTCAGCACCGCTTCCAGCGTGGGAAGCGTCAGGGCGTTTGCCACCTCCAGGATGCCGCCGTCCCCGCCGCCTTCGTTCTTCAGGCAACGCTGCACCAGTTCTCCATAGCTGCTGCGGCTGACCTCAAGGCCGCACAGTTTGGCATCGTGACAGAGGACGGCGTGCCCGTCCACGGTGAGGCGAACATCGCATTCGAATCCGTCGCAGCCGTGGGCAAGCGCGAATTCAAACGCCGCAATCGTGTTTTCAGGTGCGTAGAGGCCTGCCCCGCGATGCGCCAACAGCAGGGGGCGGCGGGCCAGGGTGGAAGCTTTCCCAGCCGATCTGGCAGTAGCTTCAGTGCTCATCGCGGTTGGCGGTCAGTCGAGATCAAAATCCCGAATGCGCGGCGTGTCGGGAGCATCCTTGGCTTTGCGCATGGCCTCTTGGAACTTCTTCTCCAACACATCGGAGCGGTTCTTTTCTGCTTCCACCGACTGCCGGAAAATTGATTCCTTGCGGCTATCCTGCTCCTTCATCGCGCGCGCCGCAGCTTCCAGGTCCGAAAACATCTTCGGATGCGCGGGCGCCGTATGCCCGATGACCGCCTTGGTCCCCGGATCCACCTTCAGCACCGCATTGCAGCACGGGCAGGTGATCTCGAAAGGTGCAGTGCTCTTTGCCATGCGGCAATCATATCCCAAAGCGCAACCCGCGGCAGGCTTTTGGCGGCCCCGGAACCCAGGGATCCCGCTTATTTCGGCGCTCCGCCGGCATGCGGAGGGGCCGGGAGATCCAGCCAAATCCAGTCCCCCGCGACCTATGCTCAGGCTTTGGTCTCCAGCGCTTGCGAGGTATCTTCCCACTCGCTCATCAACGTCTCCAGCTCCGACCTTTGCCACGCGAGCAGCTTGGTGAGCCGCGCTGTCTCCTCGGCGCTGACAAACGTCGCCAGCGCATTTTCGCTCTCCGCGATGCCGTCTTCGAGCTTGGCAATCTCCTCCTCGATCTCCTGACGGCGCTCCTGCATCTGCCGCAGTTTGATGGGATTGATCCGCTTCGCAGGAACGGCGGCCGCAGCGGCAGGGCCTCGATTCGGCTCGTCACCGGCGGACGAATTCGCTGAAGCGGCAGTCTCGACCACCTGCGCAGGCGTGCTCCCGTGCTCTTTTCGCCAGCGGTAGTCTTCGTAATTTCCCGGATACACATTGACGCGTCCGTCGGCCACCTCGAAGGTGCGCGTCGCCAGCTTGTCCAGAAAATAGCGGTCGTGCGAAACGAATACCACCGTCCCGCTGAACTTCTCCAGCGCTTCCAGCAGGACCTCTTTGGCGCGCAGGTCGAGATGGTTGGTGGGCTCATCTAGCAGCAGGAAATTCGAGGGCTGCATCAGCATCCGCGCCAGCGCGTATCGGTTGCGCTCTCCCCCGGAGAGCACGCCGATCGGCTTGAAGGCATCCTCCCCTGAGAACAGGAAGCAGCCCAGCAGGTTTCGCAGCTCCGTCTGCGCGGCGCGGGGCGCAACCTCTTCCAGGTCGTCCAGCACCCGTCGCTGGGGCTGCAGCTCCTTGTACTGGTCCTGCGCAAAGTAGTCGCGCTCGACGTTATGTCCCACCTTGTACTCGCCTGCGGTCAGGGGCTCCATGCCGGCCAGCAACTTGATCAAGGTGGATTTCCCTGCTCCGTTCACACCCACCAGTGCAATCCGATCGCCGCGCTCGATCACAAAGTTCACATCGCGCAGAACCCCCTTGTTCCCATAGGACTTTGCCACCCCTTTGAACTCCGCCACCGTCCGCCCGCTGGGCTTGGGCTGAGGAAAGCGGAAGTGTATGGTCTTTTCTTCCGGAGGCACCTGGATGCGCTCGATTTTCTCCAGCTCCTTGATCCGGCTCTGCACCTGCTTGGCCTTGGTTGCCTGGTAGCGGAAGCGGTTGATGAATGCCTCGAGCTGCTCGATCTTGTCCCGCTGATTCTTGTACGCTGCCTCCAACTGCGATTGCCGCTCTTGCTTCTGCTTCAGGTACTGATCGTAGTTTCCCGGGTAGAAGTGCACGCCCTGATTCCAGATCTCGACAATCTTGTTCACCGTCACATCTAGAAAATAGCGGTCGTGGGAGATTACCAGGCAGGCGTACGGGTAGTCCGCAAGGTAATCCTCGAGCCAGTTCCGAGTTTCGAGGTCGAGATGATTGGTGGGCTCGTCCAGCAGCAGCAGGTTGGGTTTTTCCAGCAGCAGCTTGGCCAGAGCGATGCGCATCTGCCAGCCCCCGGAGAACTCTTCTACCGCCCGCTGCCAGTCATCCTTGCGGAAGCCCAGCCCCGCAAGCACAGTTCCCACCTGGGCTTCGACCCCATAACCGTCGCGGGTGCGAAATTCGTGCTCTACGCGATGGAACCGTTCCGCGACCTGTTCGTACTGCGCACTCTGATGGTCGATCTCCGCTATCTGGTGTGTCAGCGACTCCAGTTCCTGTTCCATCGCGCGCACCTCGGCAAACACCGTCATACATTCGGAGAAGACAGTGTTCCCGGAGAGCGTGAGCCCGTCTTGCGGCAGGTAGCCTGCGGTAATCCCTTTGGTCGAGTTGATGCTGCCGTAGTCCAGGCTCTCCAGCCCGGCCAGGATCTTCAGCAGCGTGGACTTGCCGGTGCCGTTGGCGCCCACGAGGCCTACGCGGTCGCGCGGCGTGATCATCCAATCCAGGTTCTCGAAAAGCAGTTTTGGGCCAAAGCGCTTGCCGGCCGCGGATAGTTGAATCATGTGGCTTTATTTTCTCATTGCACAAAGGCCGGCGACGCCTCGGATCTAGCGCTTGCGCCCGTAGCGGATCACGCCCGCTTCCGAGCCCTGACCCAGAAAATGGAATCCGGTCTTCTCCAGGACTCTGATCGAAGGCGCCAGCTCCGGCAGGGTTTCGGCCGTCACCAACTGGACCTCGGGATGCGAGAACGCCCACCCGACCAGGCCCTCCACCGCTTCCGAAGCGAAGCCGAACCGCTGATGGCTGGGCATGATGGAATAGCCGACTTCCACCATACCTTGCGCCGTCGGCTTCCCTTTGAACCCGCCCATGCCAATGGCTCGTGCTTTGCCATCGCCCTTGCCCGGCAGCAGGAAATACCACGCGCCCCAGCCGGGAGCGTCCGGATTCTCCGTCAGGTACTTCAGCGTATAGGCCTTGGAGTTTTCGTCGTTCAAGGGAGGCGGCCAGTCCCCGGGCACTTCCGCCGCGAGCAGGCGCGCGAACTCCAGGCGATCGTGCAGATCAGCCGCCGCCAACTCCGGCGTGCTGGATCGGAGTCGCATTCTCGGGGTCGTCAGAACAATGGATTCCATCGCGGATACGGGCCCGGCATTGCGGCTAGATGTGGCACGCGCGCAGCCCGCGCTTCTCCAGGTAGCGCTGGTGATATTCCTCGGCACGCCAGAAGGTGGACGCCGGTACGATCTCCGTCACGATAGGCCGGCGAAACTTCCCCGACTCCTGCAGCTTCTTCTTCACTTCCTCCGCCGTCTTCTTCTGCTCTGGAGAGTGATAGAAAACCACCGACCGATATTGCGTGCCTACGTCGGGCCCCTGGCGGTTCAAGGTGGTGGGATCGTGCATCTCAAAGAACTTGCCCACCAGCGTTTCATAAGAGACCTTGCCGGGATCAAAGGTCAGCTCTACCACCTCCGCATGGCCGGTGCGATCGGTGCACACATCCTGATATGAGGGTCGCTCCAGCGATCCCCCTTCGTATCCTGCAGCCGCGTCAATGACTCCCGGTATCTCGCGAAAAGCCGCTTCCACGCCCCAGAAACACCCTGCGCCAAAGGTTGCCTTCTCCATCCTGCCATCTCCTTATGAAGTCTCCAGATTTGATCCCCATAGGGCCACGAAGGATTCAAGGCCGGGCGCAGCCCTACCGCAGCGCGCTATATTGGTGCGCCGCCTTGTCCGGCATAAGCTGCATTATTGCCGAGGAGCCGACCTCATGCGCTACCACCAAGGCACACAATATCTTCGCAGACTCCTTACCCTTTTGCTCTCGCTGTGTGGGCTGTGCACTACCCTGGCCGCACAGCCCCCCGCTGCCCCGGATCGTGAGCCTGCCTTTCGGCGCGCCGCCCACCTCAAGCACGGCGTCAACACCAGCCATTGGTTCTCACAAGTTTACGATCCCCGGGGATACACGCGCGAGCATTTCGAGACCTTCACTACGCCCGACGATATCGCCCTCATCCACCGCATGGGCTTCGACCACATCCGTTTCAGCATCAATCCCGTGCCCTTCCTCCATTCTGGCCAGTGGGACAACATTCCCGCAGACTATTTGGCGCAACTGGACAAGGCCGTCCACACCATTCTCTCCAGCGACTTGGCGGTGATCATCGATGTTCATCCCGAGAGCGACTTCAAGCGCACGCTGGCTTCGGACAACGAGGCGGTCGAGCAGTTCGCCGACTTCTGGCGCGCTCTGGCGGCTCACTTCGCATCGACTGACCCGGAGCGCGTCTTCCTGGAAGTGCTCAACGAACCTGAACTGCAGGACGGCTACCGCTGGCTGGGCATCCAAAGCCGCGTCGCAGCGGCGATTCGCCAGGGCGCTCCCCGCCACACCATCATTGCCGCTGGCGCCCGTTGGTCGGCCATCGACGAACTCTTATTCATGCAGCCACTTGACGATACAAATGTCATCTATAACTTTCACTACTATTCGCCCCACATCTTCACCCATCAGGGGGCTACCTGGGCAGGCAGTCTGCAGCACTATTTGAAGAGCGGGGTCCCCTATCCCTCCTCGCCGGAAATGGCGCAGAGGCTGCAGGCGCAGGTCCCTGACGATCTCGACCGTCTCTACGTCACGCGCTACGCCTACGACAGCTGGGGACCTGCGCGCATCGAGTCGGAAATCGCGCTCGCGCAGCTATGGGCTCGCCGCTACAACGTCCCGGTGACGTGCAATGAATTCGGTGTCTACAGGAATTTCGCCGCCACCGAAGACCGCCTCGCCTGGATTCGCGACGTCCGCTCCATCCTGGAGAAGCACGGCATCGGCTGGACGATGTGGGACTATGCCGGAAGCTTTGGCGTCGCCATGAAGAACGACGGCAAGGCCGTTGCCGACCCCGCCGTCCTGAAAGCTCTTGGGCTGGAATAAGAGCGGATTGCCTGCCCGCTCACCGCTTGGGCCGGTAGATGTCGGTGGCGGTTCCGAAGAATATCTCGGCCGCTTCCATGACCGTCTCTGAAAGCGTGGGATGCGGGTGAATGCTCATCTCCAGATCTGAGACCTGGGCCGCCATCTCCACTGCCAGCACGCCTTCAGAGATCAACTCCCCTGCACCCCGGCCGCAGATGCCTACACCCAGCACGCGCTCGGTCTTGGGATCTACGATGAGCTTGGTTACGCCGTCGGAACGATCCAGGGTTGCGGCCCTGCCCGACGCTGCCCAGGGAAAACGCGACACGGTGATCTCCCGCCCTTGCTTCTCCGCCTCGGTCTCGGTTAATCCGCACCAGGCAATCTCAGGATCGGTGAACACCACGGCGGGAATGGCGTGGGGCTCGAAAGCCACCTTCTTGCCTGCGATGGCTTCGGCCGCTACTCGTCCTTCATGCGAGGCCTTGTGCGCCAGCATGGGCTCGCCCACCACATCCCCGATGGCGTAGATGGCCGCATCCTTCGTGCGCCGCTGCAGATCGACCTCCAGGAAGCCTCGCTGATTCTTGGTGACCCCGGTGTTTTCCAGGCCGGGGATCTCCGAGTTCGGCTTGCGCCCAACCGATACCAGCACCCGCTCGAAGACCTGATCCGGGTCCTTAACGTGCGGTCCCTCCAGCCGCACCCGGATTCCCGCCCCACCGTCCTTCATTTCCACAACCTTGGTATTCACCAGTACCGAGGCCAGCAGCCCATCCAGGCGCTTGGCCAACGGATTGACCAGATCGCGATCGGCGCCAGGCAGGATGCCGGGCATCATCTCCACCACCGTCACCTTGCTTCCCAACGATGCGTACACCGATCCCAGTTCCAGCCCGATGTAGCCGCCTCCCACCACCAGCAATGTCCTGGGAACGTCCTTGAGCTCCAGCGCGCCGGTGGAATCCATTACCCGCGGATTATCGCTGGGGAATCCGGGCACGCTCGCTGGGCGCGAGCCTGTCGCCAGGATCACGTTGTCGAACCTGCGCTCCTGCTGCCCGCCGTTCGTCTCCGTAACCCGCAATGTGGTGGAATTGACAAATGCGGCTCTGCCCTGCAGGTATTGAACCTTGCGCTGCTTGGAAATCTGCGCCAGCCCCCCGGTCAGCTTGCCTACTACGTTCTGCTTGAAGGCGCGCAGCTTCTCCAGATCGATCTTCGGCGGCCCAAATTCAATCCCCCAGGCCGCGGCATGCCTGGTTTCCTGCAGCAGGTCGGCAACATGCAGCAGCGCCTTGGAAGGAATGCAGCCCTCGTAGAGGCAGACTCCGCCGGGACGCACCCGCTCATCGATGAGCGTCACCTCGAGACCCAGGTCGGCAGCCATGAACGCGGCGGCATAACCTCCCGGTCCACCTCCTACCACTGCGATTTTCTTGCTCACGGAAGGATGATTCCTTTCTGATTGGAAGCTGCTTCAAGGCTGTTCGCGCCCGCTGCCGTATCGGACGCAACATGAAAATGCCGAGGCGGCTACCCCGGCTCCGAACTCCGATCCCCTGCAAACCCAGATTGCCGCAGACCGCCGTTACCCTTGCAGGGACAACAGGAACGGCTGCTGAAATGCGTCGCACAACCAGCGCAGGAAACGCGCAGCATCGGCCCCGTCAATCAGGCGATGATCGTAGGAGAGCGACAGCGGCAGCAGCAGGCGCGGCTCAAACTTGCCGTCCACAAACACCGGCTCCCATGACGCCCGCGACATCCCCAGGATGGCCACCTCCGGCGAGTTGATGACCGGCGTGAAGCTGGTTCCCCCGATCCCGCCCAGGTTGGTAATGGTGAAGACGCTGCCTTCCATCTCTTCCATCCCCAACTTCCGTGCCCGGGCGCGCTCGGCAAGCTGCGACAGTTCCACCGCAATCTGGATAATGTTTTTCTTGTCCGCGTCCCGGATCACAGGCACCAGCAGGCCCCGCTCGGTATCCGCCGCCACCCCGATGTGCACGTATTCCTTGTAAACGATCTCTTGTTTGGCAAGGTCCAGGCTGGCGGCGAACTGCGGGAACGACTTAAGCGCCGAGGCTACGATCTTGACGGCGATGGCCGTCATCGTCAGCTTGCCCCCCGCCACCTCCACCTGCTTGGAAAACTGCTTGCGCAATGCCTCCAGGTTGGTGATGTCCGCGCGGTCATGGTTGGTGACGTGCGGAATCGTCCACGCCTCCTGCATGTGCTCGGCCGTCTTACGCCGAATGCCGGTCATCGGCTTGCGCTCGACTGCGCCCCAGCGCGTGAAGTCGGGCAGATGCACCGCGATCACCCCGCCTGCCATGCGCCCGCGAGCGGCTCCTTCGATCGCGCGCTTGCGCGAGTGATCCTTCACGTCCTGCTGGGTGATGCGTCCGCCAGGACCGGTGCCCCTCACCTCGGTGATATCCACACCGATTTCCCGTGCCAGTCTTCGCACCGACGGTGCCGCCGGCACCTCCGACGGAGGAATCCCCGTCACCGATCCTGCCGCGATGTAGCCCTCTGGCACATGCTCCCACCTTGGCTCCGCCAGCTCACCCGCCGCCTCCAGGGACATGGGAGATCCGGCGGACGGCTCGCCGCCAGTGCTTCCCGTCGCGGCAATTCCTCTCATGCTTTCCCCGGCCCGGGCGTCCTCTGGAGCCTCGCTGACTGGGGCGGCCGCGGAGGAGGGCGCGCCTGCCGCCTCCACCGTCAGGAGCAGCTCTCCCACCTTGAGCTTCTGTCCTTCTTTCACCGCGATCGACTTCACCACTCCGCCTGCAGGCGCCGGAATCTCAACCGTGGCCTTATCGGTTTCAATCTCGAGCAGCGCCTGATTCTCCTTGACGGTGTCGCCGACCTTCACCAGCATCTTCAGCAGATCACCGGAGCTGATGTTCTCCCCTAGCTCGGGCAGCCTTACCTCCAGCGCGGTTCTCGCGCCCACTGACTGCGCCGCTTGCGGCTGGCGCTGAGTTTCCTTCGCGGGCTGCATGGGGATTGCAACGGAGGGCGCGGGCCGCTTCTCTGCGGACCGCTCCGGCTTGCCGGCGGCAACCGGCGTCGAGGCCTGTGCGGAGCCTGTGCCCGCCCCTGGAGAGGCTCCATTTTCATCAATCGACAAGACGGCCTGGCCGACCTTCAGCTTCTGACCTTCCTTTACCAGGACCTGGGTCACGGTGCCGCCAACCGGGCTGGGAACCTCCACCGCGGCTTTGTCGGTCTCCAGCTCCAGGATGGCCTGGTCCTTGGCGATCTTGTCGCCTACCTTGACCAGCACCTTCAACAGGTCTCCTGTCGATATGTTCTCTCCCAATTCCGGGAGCTTGACCTCAGTGCTCATTCACAATCCCTTTCGCATTCCCACCCGGGTGCGATGACGGCAATTCCACAATGGCGGCCTGCCACGCTTATACCAGTACCGGATTCGGCTTCTCCGCGTTGATCTCCAGGTCTTTGATCGCCTGCTGCACCGTTTCCGCCTTGATCTTGCCCTCTCGCGCCAACTCCGACAGCGTAGCCAGCGTCACAAAACGGGCGTCCACCTCGAAGAAGTCGCGCAGCGCCTGACGGCTCTCGCTGCGTCCGTAGCCATCGGTTCCCAGCGAATGCAAGCGGCGTGGAACCCACTTGGAAATCGAATTGGGCAGCGTCTTCATATAGTCGGACGCTGCCACGATCACGCCTTCGGTGTTCCCCAGGCACTGCGTCACATAGGGCACGCGCGCCTTCTCCAGCGGATGCAGCATGTTCCAGCGATCCGCCGCGATCCCGTCGTTGTAGAGCTGCTTGTAGCTGGTCATGCTCCACACATCCGCGGCGACGCCGTACTTCTGCTCCAGCATTCCGGCAGCCTTGATGACCTCGGGCAGAATCGCCCCCGAACCCAGCAGTTGTACCCTGGCGCCCGCATCCCGCAGCCCTGACTTGCGCACAAGATACATGCCGCGGAGAATTCCTTCCCTCACGCCCTCGGGCATGGCCGGCATCTCGTATTGCTCATTCATCACCGTCAGGTAATAGAAGATGCTCTCTTCATCCTGGTACATGCGCTTCAGGCCGTCCTCGAGGATGACGGCAATCTCGTAGGCATACGCGGGATCATAGGCCACGCAGTTGGGCACGGTGTAGGCCAGCAGGTGGCTGTGCCCGTCCTGGTGCTGCAAGCCTTCGCCTGCCAGCGTGGTGCGACCCGCGGTCCCGCCCAGCAGGAAGCCGCGCGTGCGCATATCGCCGGCCGCCCATATCAGGTCGCCTACCCGCTGGAAACCGAACATGGAATAAAAGATGAAGAAGGGGATGGTGTTGATGGCGTGCGTGGCATACGCCGTTCCCGCTGCGATGAACGACGAGATCGATCCCGCTTCGGTGATTCCCTCTTCCAGAATCTGCCCGTTCTTCGCTTCCTTGTAATAGAGCAGGGTGTCGCGGTCCACCGGCTCGTAGAGCTGGCCCGCGTGTGAATAGATTCCCACCTGGCGGAACAACGCTTCCATGCCGAAGGTTCGCGCTTCGTCCGGGACGATGGGCACAATCAGATGCCCGATCTTGTCGTCGCGCAGCAGTTTGGCCAGCATGCGCACAAATACCATCGTGGTCGAAGCCGTCCGTCCCTCGGTTCCCTTGTAAAACTCTTCCCACACGTCCTGGGACGGGAGCTGCCTGATTTTGCCGCTGCGCACCACGCGTTTCGGTATATAGCCGCCCAATTCCTGGCGCCGCCGGCGCAGGTACTGCATTTCCGGGCTGTCGTCCGGAGGGCGGTAAAACGCCAGGTGCTCGCACTCTTCGTCGGAAAGCGGGATGCCGAAGCGCGAGCGGAAGTTCTTCAGTTCCTCTTCGTTCAGCTTCTTTTGCTGGTGGGTGATGTTCTTCCCTTCTCCGCTCTCCCCCAGGCCGTAGCCTTTGATGGTGCGCGCCAGCACTACTGTCGGCTGTCCCTGGTGCTCCGTCGCTGCCTTGAAGGCTGCGTGCACCTTCAGCGGATCATGGCCCCCCAGGCGCATCTTTTGCAGCTGCGCGTCCGACAGGTGCTTCACCATTTCCAGCAGCGGCGGATACTTCCCGAAGAAGTGCTGCCGCAGGTACGCGCCCGATTCCACCGCGTATTTCTGCAGCTCTCCGTCCACCACCTCACCCATTCGCTTGATCAGCAGGCCGTCGCGGTCCTTGGCCAGAATCGGATCCCAATCCGATCCCCAGATCACTTTAATCACGTTCCAACCGGCGCCCCGGAAGGCTGACTCCAGCTCCTGGATGATGTTGCCGTTGCCGCGCACCGGTCCGTCCAGCCGCTGCAGGTTGCAGTTGATGACGAAGATCAGGTTGTCGAGCTTCTCCCGCGCCGCCAGCGTGATGGCGCCCAAAGCCTCCGGCTCGTCGGTCTCGCCGTCGCCGAGAAACGCCCAGACTTTGCGGCTGGAGGGCGTCTTCAGTCCGCGATCTTCCAGGTAGCGCGCGAAGCGGGCCTGGTAGATGGCCATGATCGGACTCAGGCCCATCGAAACTGTGGGGAACTCCCAGTAATCAGGCATCAGCCAGGGATGCGGGTAGGACGACAATCCCCCTCCGGGCGCCAGTTCCCGCCGGAAGTTTTGCAGTTTCTCGATCGGAATCCTCCCCAGCAGGAAAGCGCGGGAATATATCCCCGGGGAGGCGTGTCCCTGGAAGAACACCGTATCGCCCTCTGTGCCCTCGCCCTTGCCGTGGAAGAAGTGATTGAAGCCAACCTCATAGAGCGTCGCCGCCGAGGCATAGGTGGAAATATGGCCCCCAATGCCCTCCACCAGCTTGTTTGCCCGCACCACAATGGCCAGCGCGTTCCAGCGCACCAGGCTCTTGATCCGGCGCTCGATCTCCTGGCTGCCGGGAAAGGGTGGTTGCTTCTCCAGCGGAATGGTGTTGATGTAAGGAGTGGTGGCGCTGAATGGAATGGTGACGCCCGACTGCTTGGCGTGCCGTTCCAGCTGGCGCAACAGGCTCGCAGCCCGGTCCCGGCCGCTGTGGCGTACCACATAATCGATTGAATCCAGCCACTCGCGAGTCTCGAGAATCTCAAGACCGTCGGTCTCGACTCCAACCCTCTCAACGTCAACGCTCATATCGGCTCTTATTCCTTCGGAGGCAGTCCCACACTGGGGAAAATGTTATCAGATTGAGGCCATTTTGCAGTGTCCAGCTGCTTCGCCTGCTCCTCCTGCTCGTCCCACAATCAGGTTTCCGCTGCCCTCCGATGCCTTGGCCATTTACACTGTCTCGGCCATCTCTGACTTCGGAGCCTCGGAATGAAACTTCGCGCCCTTGCGCTGTCACTCACTCTCTGCACCTCCTTGTTCGCTGTCGCTCAAGCCGCACAGCCCGCAGCCGCAACCACCGATGCGCCCCTCGCCGAGTTGCCCTACACGCCCAGCCTGGATATTCCCTCGATGGACCGCACGGCCGATCCCTGCGTGGACTTCTACCAGTACTCCTGCGGCGGCTGGAAGAAGAACAACCCTATCCCGTCGGACCAGGCTTCCTGGAGCGTCTATGGCAAGCTCTATCAGGACAACCAGCGCTATCTCTGGGGCCTGCTGGAAGAGGCAGCTAAGCCTGATCCCGCTCGCAATGCCTCGCAGCAGAAGATCGGCGACTACTTCGGCTCCTGCATGGATCTCCAGACAGTGGAGAAGCTGGGCGCCGCTCCTCTGCAGCCGGAACTCGACCAGATCGCCGGCCTGAAGTCTGCCGCCGATGTTGCTGACTTCCTCGGCCGCGAGCACCTGGAAACCGTTGGCAATCATCTCCTCTTTGGCTTCGGCTCGGACCAGGATTTTGGCGACTCCTCGCAGATCATCGCCTTCGCCAGCGCCGGCGGACTCGGCCTCCCCGACCGCGACTACTACTTCAAGGACGATGCCAAATCCAAGGAGACGCGCCAGAAATATCTCGAGCACGTCCAGAAAATGTTTGAGCTGCTGGGCGATGCTCCCCCCACCGCCGCCGCCAATGCCAGGACGGTGATGCGCATCGAAACCGCCCTGGCTAAGGCTTCGCTCACCCGCGTCGAGCGCCGCGATCCCCACAAGCTCTACCACAAGCTCTCCCGCGATCAGGTCAAGGCTCTCACTCCGCATTTCAACTGGGATCGCTACCTGGAGCTGGAAGGCATTGCCAATACTGCGAGCATGAACGTCACCGAGCCGGAGTTCTTCAAGGCGGTGGACGCCCAGCTCAAGAGCGAGCCGCTGGCCGACTGGAAGACCTACCTGCGCTGGCACGCGGTGCACGGCAAAGCTCCCTATCTTTCCTCCAGGTTTGTGGAAGAGGACTTCAACTTCTACCGCAAGCACCTTCGCGGCGTCGCCGAGCAGCAGCCCCGTTGGAAGAAGTGCGTGGCGTGGGTAGATCGCGATCTGGGCGAGGCGCTCGGCCAGGTGTTCGTCGGCAAGACCTTCCCTCCCGAGATGAAGGCGCGCACCGTGCAGATGACCGACGAGATCGAGCAAGCGATGGCGCAGGAGATCAGAGGCCTTGGCTGGATGAGCCCGGAGACCAAGAAGCAGGCCATGGAGAAGCTCCACGCCATCGTCAACAAGGTGGGCTATCCCGACAAATGGCGCGACTACAGCACGCTGGAAGTCAGGCGCGGCGACTTCATCGGCAACGTCAATCGCAGCATTATCTTCGAATCCAAACGCGAGCTGACCAAGATCGGCAAGCCCGTCGATCGCGGCGAGTGGGGCATGACTCCGCCTACCGTCAACGCCTACTACAATCCGCAGATGAACGACATCAATTTCCCCGCCGGCGTCCTCCAGCCCCCCCTCTACGATCCCAGGATTGACGACGCTCCCAATTACGGCAATACCGGATCTACCATCGGCCATGAACTGACCCACGGCTTCGACGACGAAGGCCGCCAGTTCGATGCCCAGGGCAACCTACGCGACTGGTGGACCAGGCAGGATGCTGCCGAATTTGAGAAACGCGCCAAGTGCATCTCCGACCAGTATTCCGACTACGTGGTAGTGGACGACGTCAAGATCAACGGCAAGCTTACTCTCGGCGAAGATACCGCCGACCTGGGTGGCACCGTGCTTGCCTGGATCGCCTGGAAGATGCATACCGCCAACATGAACCTGAAGCCCATCGACGGCTTTACCCCCGAGCAGCGCTTCTTCATCGGTCTGGCGCAGTGGGCGTGCGAGAATCAGCGGCCCGAGAACCAGCGCGTGAACGCCATTACCGACCCGCATTCCCCCGGCAAATACCGCATTAATGGCGTGGTTTCCAACTTGCCGGAGTTCGAGCAGGCCTTCAGTTGTAAGACCGCACAGCCCATGGTCCGGCAAACCATGTGCAAGGTCTGGTAGCCAGAGCGACCCCTGGACGCGCCCGCCGGATGCGCGTCCAGGAATCCTTCCTGTGTCGTCCGTCAATCCTCCTCAGATGTGCAATTCCCCGGGTCGGCAACGTCGATCCGGCGCGACTGGCCCGCTTGGATCACCTCGACGGCGATGCCTTGTGGAGGACGGACGCTCGGACTCCTGCGGGGAGAAATCCAACACAAGATCTGTGGCTCATCGATCTCGAGACAGGCGCCGCACGCCCCCATCCTCAAATCTGAGTGTTTTCCCACTGTGACCCGTGACCACCCTGATGTGTTTCTCATCACAGTCGTTCCGGGCTTCCGCGCGCGAGCATTGAGCAGTCACTGAAGCCTTGCCGCCGGTCGGCCCCTATGTGGCGGCGGCTACGGCAGTTTCACACCAAAGGATGGGATTCCCATGAGCAGAGTGAAAGTCACTATCGATGGCAATGAGGCAGCGGCCTATGTTGCGCACAAGATCAACGAGGTCATCGCCATCTATCCCATCACCCCCTCCTCCCCGATGGGGGAGTGGTCGGACCAGTGGTCCTCTGAGGGCCAACCCAACATCTGGGGCAGCGTGCCGCTGGTGATCGAAATGCAAAGCGAAGGCGGAGCATCGGGCGCGCTCCACGGCGCCCTGCAGGCTGGATCCCTCGGAACCACCTTCACCTCCGCCCAGGGCCTGCTCCTGATGATTCCCAACATGTACAAGATCGCCGGCGAACTCACGCCCACGGTCATGCACGTCGCAGCACGCTCCATCGCCGCCCAGGCGCTGTCCATCTTCGGCGATCACCAGGACGTCATGGCGGTTCGCCAGACCGGATGGGGCATCCTGGCTTCGAACTCCGTTCAGGAGGTCATGGATTTTGCTCTCATCGCCCAGGCCGCTGCGCTCGAGTCGCGCCTCCCCTTCGTGCATTTCTTCGATGGCTTCCGCACCTCGGCTGAGGTGAATAAAATATTCCAACTCAGTGACGAAGAAATCCGCGCGATGATCGATGACGAGCTGGTGCAGGCGCACCGTGGGCGGGCTCTTTCACCGGACCGTCCCTTCATCCGCGGCACAGCCCAGAACCCAGATGCCTTCTTCCAAGCGCGTGAGACTGCCAACCCCTATTATGCTGCCTGCCCGGAG